>NZ_KQ033901.1:0-352782 GCF_000969705.1 Nitriliruptor alkaliphilus DSM 45188 | reverse complement strand
GGTGCGACGGCCAGCGCCGTGCTGCTCGGTCGCCCGGTCCCCCTCGAGCGCGTCGCCGGCTACCGTCTCGACGTCCTCCAGGGCATCACCCTGGTCCCGACCTACCACCCCACCGACGTGGTGCGTGGCGTGCCTTCCGCGGCCGTCGCGATACGCCGCGACCTGCAGGTGGCCAAGGCCGTGCTCGACGGGCGCCTCCCCACGGGAGCGCAGACGCTGGAGGACCTGCGGTCGCGTCGTGGTACCGACGTCCCGGCGGCCGCCGCCCGGTAGTCGATCGCGGAGCGCGGAGGTGGTGTGGAGGTCCCCGAGCTGCACCTTCGCACCGACGATCCCGACGCGACACGTGCGGTCGCGTCGGTGGTCGCCCGCTACCTCGAAGCGGGTGACGTCGTCGCGCTGACCGGTGAGCTGGGCGCCGGGAAGACCTGCTTCGTCCAGGGCGCCGCGGCGGGCCTCGGTGTGGAGGCGCAGGTCACCTCACCCACCTTCGTCCTGGTGCGCAACTACCGCGGCCGGCTCCCGGTGGTCCACTGCGACGTCTACCGCCTCGACCGGCTCGGCGACGTGCTCGAGCTCGGTGACGAGGTGCTCGCCCCGGACGTGGTGACCTTCGTGGAGTGGGGGGACGCGGTGGCCTCCCTGCTGCCGCCCGATCACCTCGAGGTGGAGCTGACGTCGACGGAGGTTGGCAACCCGGATGGCCAGAGGTCCGACCAGCCCCCGGCGCGGCGCATCGTCGTCCGCCTGCGCGGACGTACCGCCACGCGCCGCGAGGCGCTCGCGGACGCGCTGGTGACCTGGCGGGAGGAGGCCTGATGCGCGTCCTGGCCATCGAGGCGTCGACGTCGCGGTCCTCGGTCGCGATCGTCGACGGGGAGCAGGTGCTCGCCTCGGCCTCGCTCGGGATACCGCGGCGACACGGCGAGTTCCTGGCACCCGCGTTGCGCTTCTGCCTCGACCACGCGGGCCTCGAGCTGGACCGCATCGGTGGCGTCGCGGTCGGGACCGGTCCGGGCCTGTACACGGGCCTGCGGGTCGGGATCGCTACCGCGCAGACCCTCGCGGCGGCCCGGGAACTGCCGACCGTCGGGGTCAGCGGCCTCGACGTGCTCGCCTTCCGCGCCCGTCACACCCGCCGGCTGCTGTGCGCGGCCATCGACGCCCGCCGCGGCGAGATCTTCTGGGCGCTGTACCGCCCCTCCCCGGGCGGGGTGCAGCTGGTCGGCGAGGTGCGCCTGACCTCGGCCGAGGCCCTGGCGATCGAACTCGAGGGGCTCGGCGAGCCCTGCCTGGTGGTCGGCGATGCCAGCCTGTCCTACCGCGAGCCCCTGGCCCGGGTCGCCGACGTCGCCGCCCCGAGCTGGCCGGACGCCGCCGACCTCGCCGAGCTCGCCCACCCGCGGTTCGTCCGGGAGGAGACCGTCCGGCCCGATCAGCTGCGTCCGCTGTACCTGCGCCACCCGGACGCGGCCATCGGTTGGCAGGCCCGTGGTCGGCTCCGCGGCGGCGAGGCGCCGGGTTGATCGCCGGTGACGTCGCGCACGTGCGGCTCGCCACGACCGACGACCTCGGGGCCCTGCTCGCGGTCGAACGAGCGGCGTTCACACGACCCTGGACCGAGGCGAGCTTCCGCGACGAGCTCGCCCGGACGGACCGGGTCTGGCTCGTGGTCGAGACCGCCGGGGAGGTGGTCGGCGTCGGTGGGGTCGCCGACCTCGCCGGGGACGCCCACGTGCTGTCGGTCGCGGTCGCCGTTGACCACCGTCGACGCGGGCACGGGCGCACGCTGGTGGCCGCCCTGCTGTCCGAAGCGGCGGCGCGGCTCGGCAGCCGGCGGGCGACGCTCGAGGTCCGCGAGTCCAACGTGGCGGCACGGGCCCTCTACCGTCGCCTCGGCTTCACCGAGGCGGGCGTGCGGCCGGGCTACTACCAGGATGACGGTGAGGGGGCGGTCGTACTCTGGTGCGATCCGCTCGAGGAGGGACGGTCGTGATCGTGCTCGGCATCGAGACCTCCTGCGACGAGACCGCCGTCGGGATCGTCGAGGACCGCCTCACGTTGCGTTCGAACGTCATCGCCTCGCAGATCGAGCTGCACGCGCCCTACGGCGGTGTGGTCCCCGAGGTCGCGGCTCGGGCCCACCTCGAGCAGTTGCTGCCGACCATCGACCACGCGCTGGTGGAGGCCGGCGTCCGCCTGTCGGACGTCGACGCCATCGCCGTCACCCACGGTCCGGGACTGATCGGTGCGCTGCTGGTCGGCGTGTCGGCGGCCAAGGGTCTCGCCCTGGCGCACGATCTGCCGCTCCTCGGCGTCAACCACCTGCGCGCCCACGTCGAGGTGGCCCAGCTCGAGCACGGTGAACTCGAACCGCCGCTGGCTGCGCTGGTGGTGTCCGGGGGCCACACCTCGATCGTCGCGATGGACGCGGACGGGCGGTTCCGGCAGCTCGGCGGGACCATCGACGACGCGGCCGGCGAGGCCTTCGACAAGATCGCCCGCTTCATCGGGCTCGGCTACCCCGGTGGCCCCGAGATCGACCGCCTGGCCCGGGACGGCGATCCGACCGCGTTCCGCTTCCCCCGGGCGATGGCCGGCAGCGGCGACTACGACGTGTCGCTGTCGGGCCTCAAGACCGCGGTCATCCGCGAGCTGCGACGGCTCGAGGCGGCGGGGATCGAACCCGACCTCGCCGACGTCGCGGCGTCCTTCCAGGAGGCGATCGTCGACGTCCAGGTCGACAAGACCCTCGCTGCGGCCCGTGACCAGGCCCTCGAGACGCTGGTCATGGCCGGGGGCGTGGCGGCCAACTCCCGGTTGCGCGAAGCCATGGGCGACGCGTGCGAACGCGCCGGCGTCCGGTTGCTGATCCCGTCGATCCCGCTGTGCACCGACAACGGCGCGATGGTCGCGGCGTCCGGAGCCAACCTGCTCGCCGCCGGCACCACGGCCTCGCTGGACCTGGCGGTGGACCCCAGCCTCCCGCTCGCCGGATGAGCGCCCACCCCGTGGCCGCGCCGTGAAGCGCACCCGCCTCCGTTGGCGCCGGGTCGTGCCGGGCGAGCTCGAGACCGTCGCCGCCCGGTTGGCGAACTGGGCGTCGCCGGCCGGGGGCGCGCAACGCCACATGTTCGCGCTGTCGGCCATCGAATCGTTCGGGGCCGAAGCGGTGCGACTCGCGGCCGACGACGAACGCTGGGCCGCGGCCGTGGTCTTCCCCGGCCGCCTCGTGGTGCCGTGCGGGGACGCCGAGGCCATCACGGCCGCGGGGCTGCCGACCCGGCGGTGGCGGCTGCTGGTGGCGGACGTCGCCGCCGGTGACGCGCTCCTCAGCGGCCTCGGCGAGGATCCGCAACTGGTCGTGCACGACCAGCGGTTCCTGCTGGTCGACCCCGACCGCGTCCCGAGCCCACGTGAGGTGCCCGACCCGGGCCTGCGGCGAGCCGAGCCTGCGGACCTGCCGAAGCTGGCCGCGCTGGCGGTCCGTCTGCACGTCGACGACCGGTTCGGCCCCGATCCTGGTCGGGCCGGCGAGCGGGGCTACCGTCAACGGCTCGAGCAGACCGTGCGCCAGGGGCTGGTCTCGTGCGTCGGCCCGGTCGGCGATCCCGTCTTCAAGCTGGAACGCTCGGTCTCGAGCCGACGCTGGGGCGTCCAGCTCGCCGGCATCGTCGCCGACCCCGAGGTGCGGGGGCAGGGCCTCGGCCGCGCGGCGGTCGCCGCTGCGGTCCGGACGGCGATCGCCGAGGGACCGCGGACCCGACCGATCTCGTTGCACGTGCGGGCCGACAACCACCCGGCGCTGGCCGCCTACGCGGCGGCGGGCTTCGTTGACCGTGAGGCCTGGAGGTTGGCGGTCCGCACCTGAGCGGTGCCGGTGACCGAACCGATCGTCTCGGGGAACGGCGAGCAGACTGAGGTCAGGCGGACGCACCGACCAGCCCGCGGACCTTCAGCTCGTCCTGGAGGTCGAGCGGTTCCACCCCCGCGGCCAGCGCGATGGTCCGCACGTCGGCATCCCGCAGGGTGAGCACGCGCCCGGCGTGGTCGCCACGCTGGAGCTGGATGCGGCGCGCGAACCGGGCGATCGCGCCGACGGCGTCGGTGCTCTCGTCGTGGGCGGCCAGCCGGGTCAGGTCGAGCAGGATGCAGCGCTCGTCCGGCGTGGGGCGTGCCTCGGTGACCTCGGCGGGCAGCAGGTGCGCGATCGGGACGTCGTAGAAGCTGGCGAGCGCCGCGAGCCGCTCGATCGTGATGGCGCGGTCGCCGCGCTCGTACGCGCCGACCACGACGGCCTTCCAGCGGCCACCGGAGCGTTCCTCGACCTGCGCGAGCGACAGGCCCTGCTGCGCCCGGATGCGTCGTAGGCGTGCACCCAGCTGGAGCTGGCGTTCGGTCGCGCTCATGCGAGCACCTCGTCGTCGTGGCGCGAGCGCCGGCTGAGCAGGAGGACCACGCCGCCGATCGCGGCGCCGATGGCCGCGCCGAGCACCCCGCGGGCCGCTGGGGGCGTGCCATCGCCTCGGCTCGTGCCGGCGCGAGCCGCGGCCAGCTGCCGGGTGGCGATGCCGGCCGCGACACCGACCGCACCGTCGGGAGCACGGCCGTCCGCGGTCTCGCCGCTCGGGCCGTCCGCGACGCGGGCGCCGCAGAACCGCAGCTCCTCGACGTCGCCTTCGGCGATGGTCGCATCCGGGGGGAGCTCGGAGGTGGCTCCGGCGTCCACCACCTGGATGACACGGAGCTCGGTGGCCGGTGCGACCTCCCAGGCGACCATCGCCCAGCCGTCGTGTCCGCGCTCGAGCGCCTGCGCCGTGATCGCGACCGCAGCGCCGTCGCCGGTGGTGCCGTCCGGACGGTGCGTGACGAGGTGGTCGGCGCAGGGCTCGGGTGAGGCGACGGCTGCGGTGGGCAGCAGCACGCTCGAGGCCAGGGCGGCGAGCAACAGCCCAGCGAGGCGGGTGGCGCGGTGGCCTGTCACGGATCGGTCCCTCGTTCGCGCCGGGCTGGGCCGGGCGGGTACGGGGAGGTCTCGCCACTCGCTCCCCTCGGACCGTGCCCCGGTGGGGCTGGCGACCGTCGAGCGGTCCGAGGATCCTCGCGTCCCGGAGCGGCACCGGTCGGCGTCGCTCCCTCTGAGCATGCCGTACCCGGAAGGCCTGTGACCCTTCGTCGAAGGACCGCGACCCTCCGTGACCGTGGGACCCGACGGAGCGTGCCTGGAGGGCCTGGTCCACCACGGAGCGTGATCGAGTCGTGCGACCAACGCGCGGTATGGCCGCGACGGCCCCGGCCGTTCGGCCAGGAACGTGACGAAGGGGCGGCGAGTTCGCCGCCCCTCCGTTCCCCATGTGGCCCCGCGCGGATCGGTGAGCTCGCGTCGGTGGTCCGCTGGCCCGCGCACCTCGACGGTGGGGGCCGGCTCGTGGCTGCAGTCTGGACCGGTGTGACCGCTGCGTGGGGCCGGACGGGCCCCACGGTGACGCCCGTCGGGACCAACCGGGACGCGGGTCCCGGGCGCGGGGTGGGCTGGCCGGGGGGTGGAGGCCCGCTCAGCGGGCGCACGCCGCACGGCGGCCGGGGCGGTGGGCGGGGCCACACCCGCGTCAGCGGTCGCCACGCACGTCACCGACGGTGACCTGCGGGCGTGCCGCGGCGGCGACCCGGAGGTCGCCGCCGCGTCGTTGCCCGGCAGTGCCACTAGGCGCTGGTGGCACCGCGACGGGTCCGCACGAGCGCGGTCCCACCGAGGCCGAGGGCCAGGGCCGCAGCCGCCAGCAGGGCGGGCACGTCCGAACCGGTGTTGGGCAGCCGGCTGTCGAGCGTGGCCGGCAGGACATCGACCGGCACCTCGGTCACGGTGCCGTCGTCGTCACCGTCACCATCGACGGGCGCGACCTCGCCGCCGGGCTGCACCTCGGTGCCGTCGTCGTCGGTGCCGTCCTCGTCGGTGCCGTCGTCGGTGCCGTCGTCGTCCGTGGCGACGCCGTCGTCGTCGGTGCCGTCGTCGTCGGTGCCGTCGTCGTCGGTGCCGTCGTCGTCCGTGGCGACGCCGTCATCGTCGGTGTCACCGTCGTCGTCAGAGGGCTCCTCGAAGTCGAGGCCGTAGGCGATGTGCGAGATGTCCTGCCCCGTGCTGGTCGACACGCTGCCTGCGCCGGTCAGGCCGTCTGTCCGCTCCACGTTCGTCGCGGACTTGAGGCAGATGTCGAGGGTCCACCCCGGGTTCAGGTCGTAGGTCAGGGTCGCGCCGTCCCACGAGATGGTGCCGTGCGCGGTGACGTCGGTGTACGAGCCGGATCCGCCCTCGATCTTCTCGAGGTCAGGGTGCAGGTGGTTGCAGGTCTCCGCGGCTTCCGACGCGCTCGCGGCGACGGGGAACGCGATGGTTGCGACGCCGAGTGCGGCGGCGGCGAGCAGGGCTCGCGTACGGGTGCGGTTCATGTTCTAGCCCCTACAAGGGTCGAGCCGACGCGAGGCCGGCTGGTGGCCGTGCCGGGTCGGTCTCGCCACTCGCTCGCTCCGGACCGGGGCTCATAGAGCCCGGGCGACCGCAATGCGGTCCGAAGGTCGTCGCGTCCCGTGGATCCGTGGGGGATCCGCTCGGCCCGTGTGGGCCGAGGCGCCTCATCGGGTAGGACGAGGTGCGAACGCACTGTGACGGTTCGATCGCGGGTCGTCATCCTCGATCGGGTGTCTGAGGTCCTCGGTCGCACGCAGCCGGGACGGGGGTCCCGGTCAGGGCGGGCGTCAGGGCGGAGGTCCACGGGGGGGCAGCCAGTACGGCTGACGGCTGGCCGACTACGACCTGATGTCGGGGTCGGCGAGCACGTCGCCGATCGTGACCTGTGTCTCGGGGTCGAGTTCGACGCCCGTGTGCGGATCGACGCACGGCAGCGGCGTGCGTCGGGACGCCAGGTGCAGGTCTGTGCGCAGGACCGTCCGGCACCGCGGCGACCGGTACCGGGAGCCCGGGATGGTCGTCACGATGGTGTCGTGGTCGATCACCCACATCGGGGACGGGAACGCGATGCGGTACGGCAGCGGTAGCGCGTCGGCGCTGTCCGCGAAGACGAACGCGACCGAGTGGGACCGGTCGTAGTGGCCCGCGTCCCACCGTTCGAGGGGTGCGTCCATCACGCGGGCCTCCTGGTACAGACCGACGCTGCTGAGGAGGCCGAGCAGTGCGAGGCCCCCGAACACCACGACGCCCGGCAGGCGTTCGCGCCAGCGGGGGAGCGTGGGGAGGCGGACGACCTGCGCCTGTGGCACGTGACGTTCGAGACGGTCCATCACCTCACGCCAGCCGTGGTCCCACCCGGCCCCCTTGCGGATGGCGACGCGCCAACGGATCAGGTCGGTCCCGACGGCGAGCGTGAGAGTCGCGTGGTGGAGGCGCCCACGATGTTCGGTGACGGTCACGGCCGTGATCCGCTCCCACGGGACCACCAGCGCGCCGGACCCGCTGTGCCCGGCCGCGATGTCGTCGACGTCGACGGGCTCGGACGTGGTGGCCGCGTACCCGGCCTTGCCCAGCCCGAAGTCCTCGTAGGTGGTGTCGTGGCCGATGTCGCCCAGCGCGAGGCCGCCGTCGAGGACCCAGAGCGGTTCGTGACAGGTCGTCAGCGCCTGTCGGCCGGCTGGCCTGGCCAAGCCGGCGATGTACGCGCGCCCGCGAGGTGGGGTGGACCGCCCCGTCACGGGGCTCGGCCGGGATGGTGGGTCGCGGTCGTCATGGCGGCGCACAGTAGGCGGCGGCCACGAGGGGCGGCGTCCGGTCGGTGCAGGGGACCTCAGCCAGGTCGACGCAGGAGCCGGGGGTTCTCTTGCACTCGCAGGGGGAGAGCGCTAGCGTCGTTCTGGCACTCGGGTCTGGTGAGTGCTAGCGCGTTTGCTGCCGCCTCACCCCGCGTCGCACCTCGACGTTGACCGACCCGTGACACATCACCCCGCCGGCTCCCGCCGGCGGCACCACCCCGCTCACACCGCCGGGCCACGCGGGTCCGGCGACGTCTCCACGGAGGTCCCGTTGAGCAAGGACGTCAAGATCAAGCCGCTCGAGGACCGTGTCATCGTCACGCTCGATCAGAGCGAGCAGACCACCGCCTCCGGCCTGGTCATCCCGGACACCGCCAAGGAGAAGCCCCAGCAGGGCACCGTCGTGGCCGTGGGCCCGGGCAAGCGCTCGGACACCACCGGCGACGTCATCCAGATGGACGTCAACAGCGGCGACACCGTCCTGTTCTCCAAGTACGGCGGCACCGAGGTCAAGGTCGACGGCGAGGAGTACCTCATCCTCTCCGCCCGCGACATCCTCGCGATCGTCGGCTGAACAGGCCATCTGCGGGTCCAGTCGGCTGCCCTGCGGGGCGGTCGTCCGGCCCCCCCGGCTGACCAGCTTCCCCACGAGCCCCCGCGGCTCGCACACGAACACCAGAGCCAGGAGAACACCGTATGGCCAAGATCCTCAGCTTCAGCGAGGACGCCCGCAAGGGACTCGAGCGCGGCGTCAACAAGCTCGCCGACGCCGTCAAGGTCACGCTCGGCCCCCGCGGTCGTAACGTCGTGATCGACAAGAAGTGGGGCGCCCCCACGATCACCAAGGACGGCGTGACCGTCGCTCGGGAGATCGAACTGGAGGACGCCTACGAGAACATGGGCGCCCAGCTCGCCAAGGAGGTCGCCACCAAGACCAACGACGTGGCCGGTGACGGCACCACCACGGCGACGGTCCTGGCCCAGGCGATCGTCAAGGAAGGCCTCCGCAACGTCGCGGCCGGCGCCAACCCGATGTCGCTCAAGCGCGGCATGGACAAGGCCGTCGAGCACGTCGTCGAGGAGATCGCGAGCCAGTCGCGCGAGATCGAGACCCAGGACGAGATCGCCCAGATCGCGGCCATCTCGGCCAACAACGACCCCGTCATCGGCAAGACCCTCGCCGACGCGATGGACAAGGTCGGCAAGGACGGTGTCATCACCGTCGAGGAGTCGCAGACCTTCGGCATGGAGCTCGACTTCGTCGAGGGCATGCAGTTCGACAAGGGCTACATCTCGCCCTACATGGTCACCGACCCCGAGCGCATGGAGGTCGAGTTCGAGGACCCCTACATCCTCATCGCGAACTCGAAGATCTCCGCGGTCCAGGACCTGCTCCCGATCCTCGAGAAGGTCATGCAGGGCGGTCGCCCGCTCGTCGTGATCGCCGAGGACCTCGAGGGTGAGGCGCTGGCCACGCTGGTGGTCAACAAGATCCGCGGCACCTTCCAGTCGGCGGCCGTCAAGGCTCCCGGGTTCGGTGAGCGCCGCAAGGCCATGCTGCAGGACATCGCCGTCCTGACCGGTGGCCAGGTCATCTCCGAGGAGGTCGGTCTCAAGCTCGAGACGGCCACCCTCGACCTGCTCGGTCGCGCCCGCAAGGTCGTGATCACCAAGGACGACACCACCATCGTCGAGGGTGCGGGTTCGGACGACGACATCAAGGGCCGGATCAACCAGATCAAGGCCGAGGTCGACAAGACCGACTCCGACTGGGACCGCGAGAAGCTCCAGGAGCGCCTCGCGAAGCTCTCCGGCGGCGTCGCGGTGGTCAAGGTCGGTGCCGCGACCGAGACCGAGCTCAAGGAGGTCAAGCACCGCATCGAGGACGCCCTGTCCGCGACGCGTGCGGCTGTCGAGGAGGGCATCGTCGCCGGTGGTGGCGCCGCGCTGCTGCAGGCCGAGGCCGGTCTCGACAAGCTCGAGCTCGACGGTGACGAGGCGACCGGTGCCAAGATCATCCGCGCCGCCCTGTCCTCGCCGCTGTACTGGATCGCCTCGAACGCGGGCCTCGAGGGCTCCGTCGTCGTCGAGAAGGTCCGTGCGATGAGCGCTGGCGAGGGTCTCAACGCCCTCACCGGCGAGTACGAGGACCTGCTGAAGGCCGGCATCATCGACCCCTCGAAGGTCACCCGGTCGGCGCTGCAGAACGCCTCGTCGATCGCCGGTCTGCTCCTGACCACCGAGGCGCTGATCGCCGACAAGCCGGAGCCCGAGTCGGCCCCGGCCGGTGGCGGCGGTCACGACCACGGCATGGGCGGCATGGACTTCTGATCCGCGCCACCTGAACGCACCACAGCGAGGCCCCCACCACGGTGGGGGCCTCGCCGCGTCGACCCGGCTGGACCAGATCCGCCCGGGAGCGCAACCTCACGTGGGCTCCGTTCGTTGTGGCGGTGGGCGCATCGCGCGCCGGCCCGGTCACGCCCGGACAGCCCCTGCATCGGTCGCCTCCAACGGGAGTCACGCGCTTGCCATCCGCCACCACCGCACCCGTCCTCGTCACCGGGGGCGCCGGCTTCATCGGCTCCCACCTCGTCGACCGTCTGCTCGCCGAGGGCAACCGCGTCGTCGTCGTCGACGACCTGTCGACCGGTCACCGTGACAACCTCGCGGCAGCCACGGCGGCGCACCCCGACGCGTTGGTGTTCGAGCAGGTCGACATCTGCAGCCCGGAGCTGACCGACGTCGTCGCGCGTCACCAGCCGTCGGTCATCTTCCACCTCGCCGCCCAGATGAGCGTCGCGGTCAGCGTCGACGACCCCGTCGCGGACGCGGTGACCAACGTGGTCGGCACGGTGCGTGTGCTGGCCGCCGCGGGCCTGCACGGGGTGGCCAAGGTCGTGTTCACGAGCTCGGGCGGCGCCATCTACGGCGAGGTCCCCCGTGAGCAGTTGCCGTTGACCGAGGAGCACGGTGGACCCGGGTTGTCGCCGTACGGGGCTGCCAAGCGGGCTGGTGAGGAGTACGTGCGCACCTTCGCGACCCTCCACGGCTTCGCGTGGAGCGCCGTCGCGCCCGCGAACGTCTACGGCCCGCGTCAGGACCCGGCTGGTGAGGGCGGCGTCATCGCCCGCTTCACCCAGCGGATGCTCGACGGCGAGCCGTGCGTCATCAACGGTGACGGCTCGCAGACCCGTGACTTCGTCTACGTCGCCGACGTCGTGGATGCGTTCGTGCGCGCCTGGTCCGAGGGTGACGGCGAACGCTTCAACGCGGGTACGGGCCGCGCGACGTCCGTCAACGACCTCTTCGACGCGCTCGCGGCGGCCACCGGTCACGACGGCCCGGCCGAGCACGGCCCTGCCCGGCTCGGTGACGTCATGCACAACGTGATCTCGCCCGCCAAGGCCGCCCGACAGCTCGGCTGGGAGCCGCGGACCAGCCTCGCCGACGGCCTGGCCACCACGGTGGCGTGGGCCCGCGGCGAGCACGACGGGACGCTCGTCTGACGGGTCCTACGCGAGGTCGAACACGATCACGTCCGCGGTCGTGACGTCGGGTGTTCCGAGGTGGTCCGCGAACCGCGCGTAGTGCTCGAGCCACCACGTCGCGGTCCAAGCGACCGCCACGTGGGTGGCGCCGGCGGTCCGTAGCCGCGACAGCTCGCCGATCGCGTGCTCGTCGTCGGCGGGCGCGCCGACGTACCGCCCACGGTGCTCGAGGAACGGCAGGACCGTCCGACCGGCGAGCGTCCCGCCGACCTCCCAGGCATCCTCGTCGACCAGCACGATGGTCGCGTCGGGTGGGGTCGACTCCCGCAGCGTGGTCGCCGCTCGGTCGAGGCGGTGGAACCACGAGCCGGCCCGCCACCGCTCCTCGTCCAACGGCAGGCGCAGCGCCGCCGCTCGGGGACGGAGCGCGGAGAGGCAGGCCTCGAACCGGCGCAGCCCGACCGCGAGCCTCGCGTCGAAGGGCTGCATGGGCCGGCTGCCGTTGCCGGCGTGGCGGCGCCAGCACGACCGTGGCTCGGTCACCGCGATCCGACCGTAGAGCGGGGTGGTGGCCGACAGGTAGATGTCCGGGCACAGGTCGAACGGCCCCTCGGGGATGGGCAGGACGGCTGCCAGCGCCGTGCGTGACCACGCGTTCCCGCTGGTCGACGACCATCGGTAGCTGAACGGACCGTCGGTCAGGACGCGATCGACGAGATCCCCCGACTCGAGGTCGGTGCAGACCACCTCACCGGTCGGCTCTCCATCGGCGTCGATGACCCGCATCGGCCACTGGAGGCGTCCGAGCGCGGGGACGGCGGCGAACGCCGCGCGTGCTGCGGCGACGGCGGTCCGATCGAGCACGTCGTCGGAGTCGAGGAACACCACGACGTCACCGCTGCTGGCCTCGAACCCGGCGTTCAAGGCGGATGCCTGGCCACCGTTGGTCTTGACGATGCCGACGATGTCCGCCCCGTACCGGGCGATGACGTCCGAGGATCGATCACCGGACCCGTCGTCGACCACCACGACCTCGTCCGCCGGCTCGGTCTGGGTGAGCGCGCTGTCGATGGCCGCCGGCAGCAGTCGCGCGTTGTCGAAGTTGTCGATGACGACGCTGATCGTCGGTGCGCTCACCCCGCACCCACCTCGGCCAGCAGCCGGCTCAGGACGCGGTCGGCACCGAAGTGCTCGCGAGCGATCTCGCGGGCGGCCAGGGTGTGGGTGGCGTAGCGGGCGCGGACGTCCTCGATGCAGGCGGCGGCCTCCGCCACGTCGGTGAACGCGAGGAGCCCCTCACCGCACGGCAGCACCGCGCTGAAACCGGTGTCCTGCACCACGACCGGTCGGTGGCTCGCGAGGTAGCCGGTGCTGCGTTCGCTGAACCACCCCGACCGTGAGGTGACGTAGCCGTGCTTGGCGACGCTCCACTCGGCGGCCGACCCGTGGATGAAGGACTGGTAGACCCACGGATCCCACGTGGCCGCCTGCGGGTCGGACAGCTCCCAGCCGAGGGTGCTGAGCTGCCGCTCGGTGGCCGCATCGGCGCGACCCACCGCGAGGTGCAGCGGGACGTCCACGCGCCCCGGGAGATCGACGAAGTCACCGAACGCGGCCGACTTCATGCCGTAGGTGGTGCCGTTCCAGGTCGCGGTCGGGTAGCTGTCCCACTGCATCACGGTGGTGAAGGGCAGCGTTGTCACGTCCGGCTCGGGGCCCGCCTGCCACGCGTCGAGCGTCACCGGCTGACGGGTTGGCCGCCACGGCAGCCCGTCGTCCGGCACGGTGCAGCCCGGCGTGCCGATGCGCTCGCCGAACGTGAGGAAGTGGGTGTGCGCCTCGGCGTGCGCCTTGGCCCCCGGGTCCGTGAGGTGGCGGATCTGGGTGAACACCGGATCGGCGTCGATGAACACGCGGAGCGGCACCTCCTCGAGCCACGGACGCAGGGGGTGGATGCCGGCGACGTTCAGGACGACGTCGGCGGTGCGACAGATCTCTGGAGCTTCCCCCGCGGCGGGGCCGCGCCAGCTGCCGGTGTGGGCGTGGTGGTAGGCCCACCGGTCGCCGAGACCGAGCCGCCCGAGCACGCGGCCGGCGTACGCCACTCCGTAGGTGGGATCGGTCCCGACGGCGCCGGTGACCGGGTCGTAGTTGGTCTCGTAGTCGTGTGAATCCTCGATCAGCCACACGTCGTGACCGAGGGCGGCCAGACCCGTGGCGTACTGCACCGAGTGCCACGTCATCCCACCGAGGGGGAACCCGACGACGTAGCCGAGCACGACGATCCGCAGCCGCCCGTCGTGCGCGGTCACGGCCGGCGCCGCGAGGCCGTCGTCTCCAACTCACGCAGATCGATGTCCGGTGGCGGGCGGCCGCCCGGGTACGACCAACCGACGATGCGGGCGGGGTTGCCGGCCACGATCGCGTAGGCGGGCACCTCGAAGTCGACCACCGCCCCCGCTCCGACGATGGCGCCGTCACCGAGGCGGGCGCCGGCGAGCAGCACCGCCTTGGTCCCCACCCACACGTCCTCGCCCATCTCGATGGTGGGCGTGACCGCGTCCGGGTCCCGTCCGGTCGCGGCGACCGCGTCCGGCGGGACCCCCCACGCGTCGGCCGCGATCACGACGTCGTGGGAGATGAAGGCGTGGTCGCCGACCACGACCCGGCCGTTGGTGAGGATGACCGGGGACACGATGGTGCTGAACCGGCCGAACTCGACCTCGCCGTCGGGGCCGAGGTCGAAGACCGTGCCCTCGTACACCCCCGTGTCGTCACCGATCCGGACCCCGGTCGGTCGACGGCTGCGGTAGCGCTGGAAGGCGAACGAGCTGTAGAGGTAGCACCGCTCGCCGACCTCGACGTTGGCGGGCAGCGGGTCCGGCCACCAGTCGCCGTCGAGGTAGATCGCACCCTCGGCCTCGCTCACACCGTCACCTCCGCGGGGACGACGCGGGCGGGGTTGCCCACCGCCATCGCGCCCTCGGGGACGTCGTGGGTGACGACGGCGCCGGCGCCGATCCGGGCGCCCGCTCCGATGCGTACCCCCTTCAGGACGATGGCGCCGATCCCGATGTGCACGTCGTCGCCGATGGTGACCGGCTCGGGCTCGAAGGGGGCGCGGGCAGCGTGGTCACCCTCGGGCGCGTGTGCGATGGAATCGGCCCGGCGCGCCACCGGGTCGTGGGGGTGGAAGTCGCAGTCGGCGATGGTGACGCCGTAGGACACCACGACGCGGTCCCCGAGACGGATGTCGCCGGCACCCATGAACATCGCGCCGACGAGCACGCAGTCGTCTCCGATGGTCAGCCGTCCGGTCGGCTCGATCGAGAACCGGGTCCAGGTGTAGGCGCGGAGCCGGTCGCCGACGACCAGGCCGGGGACCTGGCGGCTGCGGAAGCGCAGGAAGGTCTTGGTGCTCTCGATCCAGCAGCCCTCCCCGAGCCGGACGTTGTCCGGCAGCGTGGACAGGTCCCAGGTGCCGTCGAGGTCGGAGGTGTCCCAGCTCATCGTGTGTCCTTCAGCCGTTGATGGCGAGGCGGTCGCACAGGGCACCGAGGACCCGGGGCGCCGCGAAGTGCTCGCGCGCGAGGTGTCGTGCGGCCTCGGCGTGCGTGGTGTGGTCGGCCTCGACGCGCTCCAGAGCGGCCAGGGCGCCGTCCGGGTCGTCGAAGGCGACGATGCCCTCACCGGTGGGCAGCAGCTCGCTGAACCCGGTGTCCTGGACCACGACGGGGCGGCCGGCGGCCAGGTAGCAGGTGGAGCGGCAGCTGAACCACCCGCACCTGGTCGCCACGTAGACGTGCTTGGCGATGCTGAACTCGCCCCGCGAGCCGGTCAGGTAGTCGCGGTAGGCCGCCGGCGTGCGGGACACGTCGATGGCGTCGACGACCGACCACCCGAGCTCGCGCCAGCGCTCCACGGGAGGGTGTGCCCCACCGGCGGCCACCTCGAGGTGCGCCGTCGTCCGGGTCGGGAGCCGCTCGATGCGGGTGAACTCGCGCTCCTTGGTGCCGTACTCGACACCCTCGTGGCTGATCGGGTGCGGCGAGTTGTCCCACGACAGCACGGTGGTCCAGCGCTCACCGTCGGCCGCCGCCGCATCGCTCCACAGCCGCTCGACCACCGGGGGCCGGGTGGGGACCCAGTCGAGCCCGAGGTCGGGCAGGGGGCAGTCCGTGGCACCCAGCCGCTCGGCGTAGGTCGCGAAGCGGTCGTGGGCGAGGAGGCCGTGGTCGAGGGGGTTCGGCCGCGCCTTCGGCCACCGCATGAAGTGGTTCCAGCCGGGGTCGGAGTCGAGGTAGACCTTGTTGCGCGAGGGGAGGTACTCGTCGCGGAGCACCGCCGCGCCGGACACGTTCAGGAACAGGTCCGCGTCGGCCACGATGTCCGCCATCTCGTCGGCCGGGACGCCGTAGCTGCGCTCGTCGACGCCGCGGAAGTGCCACCGGTCGCCGAGGGACGAAGACAGCGACGCGAGCGAGCGCTGGATGTGGTCGACGGGGCCCGACCAGTCGAGCTCGTGGTCCCAGTCCCCGGTGTCGAGCTCGAGCGAGGGCATCGTGGTGTCCTCGAGGTACCAGACCTCGAAGCCGAGCTCCTCGAGCCCGAGGGCGTACTGGGCGTAGTCGTAGAACACCCCACCCACCGGGAAGGCGCCGATCAACCCGGTGACGACGGCCTTCACGACGGCGCCGTCACTGGTGCGGCCGGGATCCCCTTGGGCGGGTCGAGATCGCCGGAGGAGCCGACGACACGGACACCGCCGTCACGCACCTCGACGATCGCGTCGCACGAGTCCAGCGTCGAGCGCCGGTGGGCGATCATCAGGGTGGTGCGACCCGCCATCAGCCGCTCCATGGCGGCCATGATGGATGCCTCGGTCGCGTCGTCGACCGAGCTGGTCGGCTCGTCGAGGATCAGCACCGGTGCGTCGCGGAGGAAGGCGCGGGCCAGCGAGACCCGCTGGCGTTCGCCACCCGACAACAGCATCCCGCGTTCACCGACCCTGGTGTCGTACCCGTCGGGCAGACGCAGGATGAAGTCGTGCGCGTCCGCGGCCTTCGCGGCCGCCTCCACGTCCTCGTCGGTGGCGTCGGGGCGGGCGTAGCGGATGTTCTCGGTGATGCTGGTCGAGAACAGGACCGGCTCCTGGAGCATCAACCCGTACTGGTTGCGCAGGTCCGCCAGGTCGATGTCGCGGACGTCCACGCCGTCGAGCCGGACCGTCCCGGCGTCCGGGTCGTAGAAGCGCATGAGCAGGCTGATGAGCGTGGTCTTGCCGGCCCCGGTGCGGCCGACGACGCCGACGCGGGCGCCCGCCTCGACCACGAGGTCGACATCGCGCAGCACCGGACGGTCGGCGTCGTACCCGAAGCAGACACCTTCGAAGGTGAGCTCCCCGTCGGCGCGGTCGAGGCGGCGTGCGTCGCTGCGCTCGGTGACCTCGGGCAGTTCGTCGAGCAGTTCGAACGCCCGCTGGGCCCCCGCCAGGGACGACTGCAGGTCGCCGACGCGCTGCGCGATCTCCTCGAGGGGGCCGTAGAGCGCAGCCAGATAGGCGATGACCACGAGCAGCTCGCCGAGCGTGGTGGTGCCGGCCAGCACGTTGCGGACCCCGATGCCGAGGACCAGGGCCGTGCCGGCGGCGGTGGTCACGTTGATCCACAGCCCGTACGAACTCTCGCGGACCGCGAGCCGTACCTTGGCCCGCATGCTGGCGCCGTACCGGTGGGTGAAGCGGCGGGCCTCGCTGTCCTCGCGACCGAAGGCCTTGACGACCCGGACCGCGGACAGCACCTCCTGGACGACACCGAGCGCGGTGGTCTCGAGCTCGCGTAGCTCCTGGTAGCCCCCGCGGATCTCCCGGACGTGCTGGCGGGAGAGCCAGAAGAGGACCGGGCACACCGCGAGGGCGACGAGCGCGAGGGACAGGTCGATGCGTGCCGTCACCACGAGGATGACCACGAGGGTGACGCCCGAGCTGACGAACGGGATGACCGTGTCGGCGGTGTGCTGCAGGCTGGGAGCGTCGTACTCGATCCGGTAGAGCGACTCGTAGGTACCCCGTCGGTCGTGGAACGCCAGCGACAGCCGCTGCACGTGCCGGAACATGCGAGCACGGAACCCGAGGGTGATGCGCTCGCCGGTCGCGGTCGTGGCCACGTAGGTGCCCATCGACTGCAGCTGGATGGCGCCCATCAGCAGCACGTGCAGCAGCGCGACGACAGCGAGCAGCCGCAGCGGGGTGTCGGTCAGCGCTTCCGGTGTGAGCGCGGCCAGCAGCCTCGGGACGGGCGTGTCCCCGATGACGCTGTCCACCGCGATCTTGAGGGGGATCGGTTGCAGGAGCATCAGCGGGGCGGCGAGCAGGTGCAGCGCCAGCACGAGCGCGAGACCGCGCGCGTGGGGTCGCAGCTCACGCAGCATCCGCAGGAGCAGGGCCCGGTCCCCGGGGCGGTCGGGGACGGTCAGCGTCTCGGGCGCGTCGCGGTCCGCCGCGGCGTCGTCCGTCCCCGTGCCACCGCCCGCCGCGTCGGTGCTCGTCGGCGCCGTCGCTGCGCTGGTCCGAGGCGTCATCCGGACCGGGACGCGACGGGGGAGCGGGGCACGCGGCGCCGCGTCGGTCATCTCCGGAGCGGTTGGCTCCGCGTCGGCGCTCAGTCGCTCGTGGAGCCGGCCGACGTCGAACTGCCGGACCGTCGACGCGTGCGAGGTGGCGGGCACCCCGAGCTCGACGAACATCCTGCGCAGCTCGGCGCTCGATCGGCCGAGCTCCTTGGCGACCTCGTGGACGCGCCGCTTGCCGAGCCCCTCGTCGCGGCGTTCCGCCTGGACCGCGCTGGCGAAGCGGTCCGCCTCCGCCATCGTCACCGTCGAGCCGGGATCGTCGACCCGGTGCCCGAAGCGACGGAGGGTGCGGACGACCTCATCCGCGTCCATCTCGGCCCACGCGGCGAGCTCGCCGACCCGGATGACGTCCACGGGACTCAGGGTGCGGCCGTGACGATGGCGCGACGACTGCGCGGGCCGACCCGGACCGCGCCGCGGAGGGTCTCCACGGCCAGCGCCGCGAGGATCACCAGGCTGACCGCCCCGAGGCCGAGGAGCGACGTCGCGACCGCAGCCGCGGTGCCGGCGGCCAACCGCCCGCTGCGGGCACGGAGCCGCACCCGGATCTGGACGCAACCCTCGGGGTGTGCGGAGGTGACGAGGTCGCCGACGAGCGTGGCCGAGCCGACGAGGCGTGCGTCGTGGTCCTCCCAGCCGGTGGCTGCCAGGACCCGCACCCCGTCACGGCGGAGCACGTCGACGATGGCGGCTGTGGTCGCGGCGCGCGGGCCGGTGGCGGGCAGCAGCAGGACGCCGCCATCGAGGTGCGTCACCGGACCCGGCAGCGGCGCACAGCTCGGCAGGTCACGGCGCGCCTCGGGGACCCCCTTCCACCGGCCCCAGAGTCGGACCAACGGCTGACCGAGGTGGAGCCAGGCGACGCCCACCCGGAACGCGAACCGGCCGCGGTCGAGGTCGCGCGGCGGGTGGGCGCGGGCGGCGTCGGTGACCACCAGGGCCACGATGGCTGCCAGGCCGACCGCGGCGGGCAGGAGGAGGGCGAGGTGCAGCAGGGCGAGCGGTGTCGTCAGGACGGCCGCGATCGCCAGCGGTAGGCCGATCTGGTGGGCGAGGTCCAGGACGTGGCCACCGCCCTGGTAGACCGACTGGTAGGCGCCGGTCCCGAACAGCCCGCGGTAGACCCGCTGGTTGAGCAGCGACGGCGCGAACGAGTCGTAGATCCGTCCCTTCCATCGGGCGGTCCCGAGCGGGGTGAACCGGTCGGGGTGGCGGGCCTCGACCAACGCCTCGGCGCGCCCGTAGCCGCGCTGTTGGCGGAAGTACGCGCGTGCACCCGGCCGCCGGTGGTGCCACACGAGAGCGGCCGGGTGGAACCCGATCTCCCACCCACGGTCGAGCACCTTCCAGCACAGGTCGACGTCGTCCCCGGCCGCGTCGTAGATGGGGTCGAACCCGCCGACGTCGGTCAGGACCTCCTCGCGCCAGAACGCCATGTTGCAGCCGGGCACGTGTTCGGCGCGGTCGTCGGAGATCAGCACGTGGACCGGACCGCCGGGGCTCCGGGCGACACGGTGGGCGCCGACGGGGTCCGAGGGCGGCGGCACGTTGGGGCCGCCGACGCCTCCGACCATCGCACCGTCGAAACCGAGGGCCAGGTAGTAGGGCCACTCCGGCTGCGGGTAGGCGTCCGAGTCGAGGTAGGCCACGATGTCACCGGTCGCCGCCTCGTACCCGGCGTTGCGGGCGACCGAGAGGCCCGCGTGCGGCAGGTCGACGAGCCGGACGCGGGGGTAGCGGCGGGCGATGTCGGCCGTGTCGTCGGCAGACCCGTCGTTGACCACCAGGATCTCGAGGCCGGGGTACTCGATGGCGCAGGTGTGGTCGAGGCACTCCGCCAGCGTCGCGCCGGCGTTGTAGGCGCAGATCACCACGCTGATCGACGGCCAGACGCGATCGAGGTCGGCGACGGTGCGCTGGTTCCACCAGGTCGCGACGTCGAGTGCCGGCTTCGGGGAGCGGTCGGCGTGGGTGAGGCCGAAGTGCCACCCCTCCACCGCGGCGTCGCCCACCCACCACTCGTCGGTCCACGAGAACACGAACGTGCCGGCCACGCCCCGTTCGACGGCGGTCGCCAGCTGCCAGTCGAGTGCATCGGCCTGACGCTTCTCGCCGTCGGGGTCGGTGCCCGCGTCCAGGCCGACCTCGCCGAGCACCAGGGGCCGGTCACCGGCGAGGTGGTGGAGCCGCGTCAGGTAGCGCCGGAAGTCGCTCTGCTGCTCGAGGAAGACGTTGAAGGTGAGGAAATCGAGCGAGGACAGGGGCAGGTACTCGGCCGTCGGGTAGTTCGCGTACGTGACCAGCTGCTGGCCGTCGATGGCGTGCACGCGGTCGGCCAGGTCGGCCAGGAACGCGGCGATGCGGCGGGTCCCGAACCACCGGATCACGTCCGCGGGGATCTCGTTGCCGAGGCTGACCCCGAGCACCCGGTCGTCGCCGAGCAGACGGTGCGCCTCGGACTCGACGGTCGCCGCCGCCTCACGGGCCACGCGACGCACCTCGGACCGCGAGGCACCGACGAGGTAGCGCCAGTCGGGGTAGAAGATCCCCGCGAGGACGACGAGGTCGTTGGCGGCGGCTGCCTGCAGCACGTCCTCGGGCGGCGGCGTGTAGGTGCGGACCGTGGTGAACCCCGCCTCGCGCATCGCGGCGAAGTCGGCGTCGACCTGCGACGGCTCGGGGAAGCGGTGGCCGTCCGCACGGGGCCGGAAGGTCCCGTAGGTCACCCCGCGCAGGTGGAACCGCTCGTCGCCGCGTCGGAACTGCTTGCCGTCGACCGTGATGCGCATCGGAGCCCCGTGAGTTGGACCGGGTGCGGTAGCCGTCCGAACGGACGCTGCTGTGGTTAGAACGTGGGACCTGGGTCCTGGTGACGGCCCGACGGCCGGTCGGCCGGCCGGGATCGCCGACCGCGGCCGTGGGTCACGATCCGTTGCGCAAGGGGGCTGGCGACCTCACGTGAGGTGGCCCGACGGGTCTCAGCGACGGTCCGGGGCCACGAGGGGGTGCGCGCTCAACGCTCGCGACGCCGGTGGGTTGCCGGCGAGGGGCCGCGGTCGATCCGGGCCCTCAGCGGCCCCGGCTGCTTGGGTCCCGGCGCCCGGCGTTCCTAGGCTCCCGGCCGGTTCGGACCGAGAGATCACCGCGTGATCTTCAACAGCGTGCAGTACGTCGCGTTCCTCGCCGTGGTGGTCGGCATCTACTGGCGGCTACCTCGCCGCGGACAGAACCTGCTGGTCCTGGTCGCCTCGTACGTGTTCTACGGCGCCTGGGACGCACGGTTCCTGGTGCTCATCGCGATCTCGACGGTCGTGGACTTCGTCGTCGGGACCCGGCTCGGGCGCGAGGGGACGTCGGGCCGCTCCCGCCGCGGGTGGCTGGTGGTGTCCATCGCGGTCAACCTCGGGATCCTCGGCTTCTTCAAGTACGCCGGGTTCTTCGCGACCTCGTTCGCCGCGCTGGCGGCGAAGGTCGGCGTGGAGGTGTCGCCGTTCGTCCTCGACGTCGTCCTGCCGGTCGGGATCAGCTTCTACACGTTCCAGACCCTGTCGTACACGATCGACGTCTACCGGGGACGGTTCCCGCCGACCCACGACCTGCTCGACTTCGCGACCTACGTGGCGTTCTTCCCCCAGCTGGTGGCAGGGCCGATCGAACGGGCCGCCAACCTGCTGCCGCAGTTCGCCCACCAGCGCCGCCGGCCGGACGCCGCGACCCTCCGGTCGGGGCTCGGGCTGATCGCGCTCGGTCTGGTGATGAAGGTGGTGGTCGCCGACGCGCTCGGCCCGTACGTGGACGATGCCTACGCCGCGCCGCGGGAGATGGGCGGGCTCCACATGCTGCTGGCCACCTACGCGTTCGGGCTCCAGATCTACGCCGACTTCGCCGGGTACACGGCGGTGGCGCGTGGCTCGGCCCGTCTGCTCGGTGTGGAACTGATGCGCAACTTCGAGCAGCCCTACCTGTCGACCAACATCACCGACTTCTGGCGGACGTGGCACATCTCGCTGTCGACCTGGCTGCGCGACTACCTCTACATCCCGCTCGGCGGCAACCGTGGGACCGCCTGGCGGACCGGTCGCAACCTGATGATCACGATGCTGCTCGGCGGCCTGTGGCACGGAGCGTCGTGGAACTTCGTGATCTGGGGCGGCCTCCATGGCGCGTTCCTGGTCGTCCACCGACGCCTGCGTCGCCCGGAGCGACGCCGGGACCTCGCGCTGCGGGACCTGCCCAGCATCCTGGTGACCTTCCACGCGGTCACGTTCGCGTGGATCTTCTTCCGGGCGCCGACGTTCGCCGACGCACGGTCGGTGATCGGCGCGATCGTGACCTGGCGCGACCGTGACCTCCCGCTCGACCTGCCGTGGGTGCTCGCGGCCGCGGTGGTCCTGACGCTGACGATCGACCTCGCCCAGCGACGGACCGGGTGGCAGCTGCCGTTCCCGACCTGGCCGCGGGTCGCCCGTGGCCTGGCGTACGGCACCGCAGCCGTCCTGTTCGTGGTCTTCTCCGGGCAGCCCATCCAGCCGTTCATCTACTTCCAGTTCTGAGGTCCACGATGCGTCCGAAGCGCCGCGTCCCCGCCGTCCTCGTGACGGTGCTGGTCGTGGTCGCCCTGGCCGAGCTGGGCGTCCGGGCGGCGGGCGATGCGTTCCCACCGCCGGCGAGGTGGGCCAACCCCTTCGCCGACGTGAAGGTCGACCAGATGCAGGAACGGGGCACGGCGACGACGGTGCTGGTCGGCTCGTCGATCGTGAACGCGGGCTTCGACCCCGCGACGCTGGTCGAGGAGGGCGTGCCGGGCCCCGTCTACAACGCGGCCCTCCCCGGCTCGGGCACCGAGGCCTGGGTGGTCTGGTACCCGGAGGTGGTCGTGCCGGTGCTCGGCCCGCAGCGGGCCGTCATCGGGGTCTCGGTCCGGGACTGGAACGCCAGCACCTTCGATCCGGCCGATGTGGAGCGTTTCCGCGAGGCCGAGGGCTTCCGCCGCTTCACCGGGCAGGCGGGGTGGCTCAGCCAGCTCGATCACGCCGCCTCCGGGGTCTCCGAACTGGTGCGCTACCGGTCGGCGTTGCGTCAACCGGCGAGCGTGGTGGCCTGGAACGCCGGTGAGCCGGTCGACGGGTGGCCTCGGCGCGAGATCGACGACGGTGGCCGCTACCTCGGCTTCGACGACGTCCGCTACCACCGCGATCCGGAGCGGTTGGCCGAACGGCGCGACGGTTCGATGGCCGACTTCCGTGCCGGCGGCCCGCGCCAGCAGGCGTTCGAGACCTTGCTGGACGGCCTCGCCAACCGGGGGGTGCGGCCGACCATCGTGCGCCTGCCAGCGATGACCGCCGACCTCGTGGCAGCGGACGTCGTCACGCGCGAGCAGGTGGCGCGTTTCGACACGCAGCTGCGGGCCGTGGCCACCGCCCGTGACCTGCCGCTGCTCGACGCCCGGTCCTTCGACGACCGCGCCGAGCTGTTCGCCGACGAGTACCACCTCAACGAGGTCGGGGTGCAGCGGCTGAGCAGGTGGACCGCCCGTGGCATGGCGGGCGTCGAGGAGCGCGCCGGATGAGCTCGTTGCCCCCACCTCCACCCGACGACGCGCTGACGGCGCTGCTTCCCCCTGACGTGGACCTGGCCGTGGGCTGGCGGCACGAGGCTGCCGTCCCGGTGTGGCACGGCGTGGTGTGGGGCCGGCTCGGCCGCGGTGACCTGGCCTGGGAGCACCTCGACCGGGTCCAGCTACCCCTCCTGGCGCCGTGGATCGCCGCGGAGCGGGGCCGGATCCTGCGCGAGCTCGGGTTGCACGGCGAGGCGGAGGCGCGCGAGCTGCCTGCCCTCCTGCGGGCCGAGGACGAGGTCGACGCCGCGATGCTGCGGGTCTCGCTCGTGGCCGACGCGGTCGGGGTCGGTGACACGTCCCGCGCGGTGCGCCGGCTCGGCGCCGCACGCTCTGCGGTCGAGGCGCTCACCGATGGTCCCCGAGCTGCCCGTCAGCGGCTCCGCCTCGGCTGGGTCGACACCGAGGTCGCCTTCCTGACCGGCCAGCAGCCCCCGCTGTCCGACACACCGCGTTGGGACGAGGTCACCGACGAGCCGACCGTCCCTCCCGACCTGGCCTGGGGCAGCGTCTTCCACCGCGCGAAGGCGCTGCTGTTCGCCGGGATCGCCCGCGGCGACGGACGGCTGCTGGAGGCCGCGGCCGTGCAGGCACCGCCGGTGCTGGCCTGGGCGGTGCACCTGGCTCGGGCGGACAGCGGGGTGGCTGACGCGCTGACGGCCGCCCGCGCCGCGTGGTCGGCTGTGGTCGCGCCACCGGAGCACGCAGCCGCGGTCGCAGCCACGCCGACGGCGGTCCGCCTCACCGGAAGGTCCACAGCGAGTTGAGGACGTAGTTGTTGAGGGGGATCAGGCCGAACGCGACCAGTTGCACCAGGGCGTAGTGCACGGTCAGCACCTCGGTGCCGAGGTGGACCACGACGGTGTTGAGCAGCAGGGCGACCGCGATGACCGTCAGGAAGCGCGGCAGGAGGGTGCGGTGCCGGCCCAGGCTGGCGAAGACCCAGCGCCGCTGGAGGGTGTAGGACACCACCAGCCCCACCCCGAAGCCGACGGTCGACGCGACCAACGGGCGCAGCCCGCCCAGTTCCACGAGGAGGGTCAACGTCGCCAGGTGCGAGCCGGCGGCGGTGCTGCCGGCGATGACGTACCTGACGAGCCGGCGGACGTCGGACAGCCGGCGGAAGCCGCTCGCGCGGTCGGGTGCTGACGGGTCCGACGTGGCCACCCGACCTCCGAGGCTGCGCACGATCGACGGGACGCTACCGGAGACCCGGTGTGGGCCCTCCGGCCGACCGGCGTGTGGCACCTGTCGGGCCTCCCGCGCCGCCCTTGCTAGCGTCGGCCGACGATGGCCCTCTCATCCCGCCCCGCGTGGCTCGTCGAGGCGCTCGACGTCGTCGAACGCCGCGGTGGGTTGTTGCGCGCTGCCGTCGGTGGCCTGGTCGGCGTCGGTCTGATCGTCACCGTGCTGGCGCCGGGGATCCTGCCCCGCCAGCCCCTCGTCGGTGCGGCCGTGGCGGTCGCTGCGATCCTCATCGGTTTGGCCATCACCATCGCCGTCGATGCCGGCGACGCGACCATCCGAGGGCCTCGGCACGTCCGCTCGGCTGGCGGCGAGCTGGTCGGGGTGCTGCCGACCCAGGTCTCGCCGGCGGGCGCCGGCGATCTCGCGGCATCGGTCCTCGACGCCCGGGCGGGGCGGCGGGTGGTGCTCGGGTTGTCGGGGACCGGACGGGGCGTCGATGCGGCCGCGTGGACCGACGCGCTCGGGGTCGCCCTCGCCGAGCAGGGCGCGAGCGTGCTCATCGTCGACGTCGCGAGCGGTGCGACGCCGCACGAGGGGCTGCTCGAGGTCGTGCGCGACGGGGCCTCGCTCGGGCACACCGTCACGTTCGAACGGGACATCAAGCTCGCGCGTCTCGGTGCGGGACGGGACCTCGACGAGGCGATGCGTGCGGCAGCGGCGCTGCCCGAGCGTCTCCCGAAGGATCTCGAGGTGCTGCTGGTCGCGCTCCCGCCGCTGGCGGACCGCGACGTGCTGGCGGCCGCCGGTGCGTTGAACGCCGTGCTGCTGCTCGCCCGCAGCGACGCCACCCCGCGCGTCCGACTCCAGGCAGGTATCGAGGCGCTCGAGGGTGCCGGCACCGTCGCCCAGGTGGTGCTGATCGACGACCGCACCGCCCGTACCCCGCGGCGCGAGGTCCCCTCCTCCCCGGCGGACGGTGCCGAGCCCTCCGACGAGGTGGCGGTCGACGAGGTCACCGACGCGCCGCTCGCTGAGCCCAGCGCCGAGGCCGACGAGGACCCCGTGGTCGCCGGGCCCGAGGCATCGGAGCCGGTGGGAGCGGTGGGCCCGCAGCCGGTGGCCGCGACCGCGCCGGAGACCGCGGAGCCGGAGCTCGCGGAGGCTGTGGCCGAGGCCGCATCGGAGACCGCGCGGCCGGAGCTCGCGGAGCCGGAGGTCGCGGAGCCGGAGGTCGCGGAGCCTGAGATCGCGGACCTGGCGCCGGTCGATCCAGAGCCGGTCGACCCGGAGCCGGTCGACCCGGAGCCGGTCGACCCGGAGCCGGTCGAGCCGGAACCGATCGAGCCGGAGACCGCGGAGCCGGAGGTCGCGGAGGCCGCGCCGGACCGCTGGTCGGGCCCACCCCTGTCGACCCCCCGCGCCGAGCTCGAACGCCGCCCCGCGCCCTCCGTGCGCGTCGTCCGCGACCTGCCACCCTCCCCCCGGCAACCGCACCGACCCGATGACGCAGCCACCCCCGAGGTGGTCACGGCGTCGAAGCCAGAGCGGTCGACCCCTCCGGCCTCACCACAGGACCTCGACGTGGTGTCGGGGGCAGCGGCCGCTCGCCTCGCCGCCCAGCTCGCGAGCACGGTGACGCCACCCGCGGCACCCGACCCCGTGGTGGCGCCGACACCAGGACCGGAGCCCGCCCCCGAGGCCGTGGTCGGGCGCACCCCCGAGTCCGATCCCGTCCCTGAGCCCGAGCCGGTGGCTGTGGTGCCCCCCGAGCCCGAGGCCGAGGCCGCACCACGGTCCGAGCCCGAGCCCGAGCCGGCCGTGGCACCGGACGTGGCCGTGAACGACCTCGCCGATCCCACCGACGAGATCCCGGCGGTCCGCGACGAACGGCTCGCTGCACCGCAGCCCGAGGACGACCCGCTGCGCACCACCGCGCAGCTCGCCCTCCTGATGGACGAGCTGCACGAACGCGACGAGGTCGTCGACGTCACCGACGTGGCCGATGTCACCGGCGCGTCCGACGACGACGGGCCGCGGACCCACGGCGCAGGCTGACGGTCCGCCCCCGGTCGGCCTCGCCGTACCCTCCGCGCTCGCGGTCCTCCGGAGGTGCTCGTGCCCGTCGCGCGACGCTCGCTGCTGCTCGTCCTCGCGCTGGTCCTGGCCGCCTGCGGTCGGGGAGGCGCCGACGGTTCCGTGGCGTGGCGCGACCTGACGCTCGAACTGCCCGACGGGTGGACGGTCTTCGAGGAGGGCCAGACCCTGCTGAGCATCGCGAACGTGCCGCTCGGTGGGGATGTCAGCGAGGAGGAGCGGCCGTCGGGGGACGTGGTCGCCATGTTCCTCACCCACCGGCGCGGGGTCACTCCGGGGGAGTGGCGCCGCCAGATCGAGGACAGCGGCGCGACCTTGGAGGTCGACGAGGCGATCGAGGTCGGCGGTGTCCCAGCGACCCGGTTGCAGTTCCTCACCCCGGCTTCGGAAGGCGCCGCCGAGACCCGTGAGCTGGTCGTGATCGTGCCGGCGCGTGAGGTCGAGGTGCTGGCGCAGCCGGTGCCGCTGCCGGGGAGCACGGACGCGCCCGAGGTCTTCGACCGCGCCCGCGACACCTTCGACGGCGTGCTCGCGTCGGTGCGCTGGGGCGCCCCGGTGGAGACGCCCGGGTCCTGACCGCTGGAGCCGCGTACGTCGCGGTCGACGGGAAGGTTCCTGACAGGCTCTGGACGCACCGCGGAGGGGTCCGAGGCGCGGACCACGCACGGTGCGGTCGACGGCCTCCGCAGGATCTGCCGTAGCTGCGAGGCTGCGCCAGCCGCACGCTGGCTGGGGCAGACGACGTCCAGTGGACGTTCGGGAACTCGGGAGCGCCGCGTGTCGTTGTTGTGGCGTCCTGTTGCACGTGTCAACGTCTGTGACTCGTGCTCAGGTTCGGGGCGATCGTGGCCGATGTCCCGGAGGTAGATCGAAGGGGAGGACCCCGGGTGCGCCCACCACGTCGTGTCGTGTCTCTGCTCGTCCTGACCAGCCTGCTGTCGGTGGGCGTCATCCCCGCAGCGGTGGCCACCGAGGTCGCTGCTCCCGAGGTG
The DNA here is from genome assembly GCF_000969705.1 of Nitriliruptor alkaliphilus DSM 45188. GTDB lineage: Bacteria > Actinomycetota > Nitriliruptoria > Nitriliruptorales > Nitriliruptoraceae > Nitriliruptor > Nitriliruptor alkaliphilus. The sequence continues at coordinate 325,009 of NZ_KQ033901.1, read as the reverse complement.
GTCGATGCGGAGCTCGACCTCGCGCACGTGCCGACGGCGGAGGTGGCCGAGGTCGTCGTCGACGGGCTCGAGGGCCCGGTCGGTGACCCGACGCCCGGTCAGCGGTCGGGCGTCGTGACCGCCCCCATCGAGTTCACGGCGCTGTGGGCCGAGCTCCCGACGGGGCTCGATGCCATCAACGTGCGTACCAGCGTCGACGGCGAGACGTGGACCCCCTGGTTCGCGCTGGAGCGTCAGGACGGCCTGGATGCCCCCGACCCCGGTACCGAGGAAGCAGCCGCTGCGGTCGACGCCGAGGCCGTCGGTCTCACCGACCTCCAGGTGACCCTCGAGGGCCGCCACGTGCAGGTCGAGGCACCTGGGGAGGACCTCACCGGGGTGACCCTCGGCTTCATCGACGGTGGCGGCCTGAACGAGGGCGCGGTCGCCAAGCTCGTCCGTCACCTCACCCCGCGCCCCGTCCCGGCCGAGGCCGCGACCGTGCCTGCCGGGGTCAACTCGCGCGCCTCGTGGGGAGCGGCGCCCTTCAAGGGCACCCCGTCGGTCGCGAGCAACGGCGTCCAGCAGGTCGTCCTGCACCACACGGCCACCCAGAACAACCTGCGCCAGGCGGACGGCACCTGCAGCCACGATGCGGTCGCGAGCACCATGCGGAGCATGCAGAGCTGGCACCAGAACCACAACGGCTGGAGCGACCTCGGCTACAACGTGGTGATCGATCCGTGCGGCGGCCTCTGGGAGGGTCGGGCCGGCGGCCTCGACCGTGCGGTCATCGGGGCGCACGCAGCCGGTTTCAACACCGGCTCGACGGGGATCTCGGTCATCGGGACCTACTCCCAGCTGGCCCCCAACGCCGACATCCTGCGTGCGCTCGACCGCGTCGTCGGGTGGAAGGCCGGCATCCACGGCATCGACACGCACGGCACCGTGTGGCGCTACTCGACGAGCTACCCGACCGTGGTCGGGCACCGTCAGGTGGGACAGACCTCCTGCCCCGGACGGATCATGGAGCACATCGAGCGCATCCGCACCAACGCCAAGGCGGAGTCCTCCAAGTGGGACCGTGTCCCTGACGGTGCCGGTGCCACGACCGCGCCGCGCTTCACCGACGTGGCCGGCAGCCCGCACGCGGCGGCCATCGAGGAGCTGGTGGCCCGCGAGATCACGACCGGGTACCCCGACCGCACCTTCCGTCCGCTGCGTGACGTCACCCGTGCCCAGGTCGCCACCTTCCTGTCCAAGGCCCTCGGCCTGGAGCCGATCCCCGGCGCCCGGTTCAACGATGTCGATCCGGGCTTCGTCCACGCCGGTGCGATCAACGCGCTGGTCGAGGCCGGGATCCTGACCGGGTACGCGGGCAACACCTTCCGTCCGAACGAGCCGCTGCGCCGCGAGCACATGGCGGTGATCATCACGCGCGCGCTGGAGCTGGACCTGAACCCCGAGGCCGCCGCACGCTTCTCGGACGTGATCGGCTACGCCGGAGAGATCGGCGCCATCGCCGACGCGGGGATAGCGTCGGGCCGGTCCGACGGCACCTTCCTGCCCAAGGCGTCGGTGACCCGCGGCCAGATGGCGACCTTCCTCGTCAACGCCCTGCACTTCCTCGAGGAACGCGCCGCCGACGAGGAGGAACTCGCCGAGCCGGAGCCCGAGCCCACCGACGGAACCGACGCCACCTAGGCGGAGGCCCACCCCAGAGCCGTAAGGAACACCTGCGTGACCCGGCGCACCCGCCTCGCCTCGTCCGTCCTCGCCCTTGCGCTCGCCGTGACGCTGCTGCCCGCCTCGGCGGGCAGCGCGCAGAGCGGGACGCCGCTGCGTCCCTCCGTGCGCGACCAGCCCGACCCCAACCCGGGCGTGGTGCTCCGAGGCCGCGGCTGGGGCCACTCGGTCGGCATGTCCCAGTACGGCGCCTACGCCATGTCCCGCGAAGGCCGGACCCACAGCCAGATCCTGCAGCACTACTACCCGGGCACCGCGCAACGCACCTGGAGCACGGACTCGCCGCAGCGGGTCACCGTGCAGCTCGCCACCGGCGGGGTGACCTCGACGCCGGCGGAAGCCGTCGGCGGTGCCATCACCTGGCGCTACGTCGAACCCAACGGCACGGCCCACGACCCTGTCACCCAACCCGCGGGGACGAGTTGGACCGTCCGCGGTGGGGGCACCGACAACGTCAACCGGGTGGAGCTGCGCGATGCGGCGAACGACCTGGTCCACGGGGGGAACGGCACGTTCCACGTGTCCTTGACCTCGATGGACGAGGTCCGCACGGCCGGCGCGCGGCTGCGGACCTACCACCCGTTCGGGACCCGGCAGTACGCCTACGGCCGCGTCGAGTACCGCAGCGACGGGGAGGGCAAGCTCGGGGTGACCAACCGCCTCCCGCTGGAGAGCTACCTGCGCGGGCTCGGTGAGGTGCCCTCGTCCTGGGGGGCGAGCGGCGGCCAGCAGGCCCTCGAGGCGCAGGTCATCATCGCCCGCGGTTACGTGCTGGGCCGCAACCGTGTCACCTGTGCCACCGCCGCCTGCCAAGTCTTCGTCGGGTTCGACAAGGAGATCGAGGCCACCGGTCAACGGTGGGTCGACGCGGTGGCCGCGACGTCCGGCCGCTACCTCGTGGACGGCAACGGGAACATCGCGAACACGTACTACTCGTCGTCGCACGGCGGGCGGACCGAGGCCAGCCAGGACTCGTGGGCCTACGGGACCGCCGTGCCCTACCTGGTGTCGGTCGACGATCCGTGGTCGCTGGACGCGGTCAACCCGATGCGCAGCTGGACGGCGGTCGCCTCCAACGCCGAGTTCCGGCGCGTGACCGGCCTCGGGCTGTCGCGCATCCAGCGGGTCGAGATCATGTCGCGTACGGCGGGCGGTTCACCCCGCGTCCTGCGCGTGACGGGTCCTGAGGGCACCAAGGAGTTCTCCACGACGGCGTCCGCAGCGCAGTCGCGGAAGTGCAACCGCAACGGGTACGCCGGCAACAGCCTGCGGTGCGACCTCGCGACGACCGTGCGCAACGCTGCGGGGGACCCCTTCGCCGGCGCTGGCGGCAGGCCCCCGTCGAGCCAGATCCGTTCGATCGGGTTCGCACCGTTCATCGATGACGACGGGAACACCCACGAGTACTCGATCGTGTGGGCCAACGCCGCCGGGATCGCGCAGGGCAAGACCGCGACGACGTTCGCACCGCGCGAGCGGGTCACCCGGGCACAGATGGCCTCCTTCATCTACCGCACCTTCGACATCCCCAAGCGCACCGACAACACCTTCGACGACGTCAACGGTGGCACCCACGCAGAAGCCATCTCCTCGGTCTCCGCGGCCGGCATCGCGAAGGGCTACAGCGCCCGTCGGTTCGGGCCCGACGACCCGGTCACGCGTGAGCAGATGGCCTCGTTCATCGCCCGGGCGATGGGGCTCGACCCGGTACGGCCGACCTTCGACGACGTCCCCCCGAACGGCACCCACGCCGGGAACGTGGGCGCCATCGCCGAGCGCGGGATCACGGCCGGCTGTCGGGGCAACTCCTACTGCCCGGGCGATCCGGTCCTCCGCGATCAGATGGCGTCCTTCCTCTACCGCGCGGCGCGGTCCCTGCGGTGACCGCCGAGGCGGCCCGCGGCGGGGGGCGGACCGATCCCCGGCCGGACGTCGCTGCCGGTCGGCGTGGCGTGGTGGTCGCGGGCTGGCTCGGGTCGACCAACCTGGGCGACGAGCTGCTGTTCCGGGCGCTGACCAGGCAGCTGCGCGCCCGTGGCGCCGAGCCGACCGCCATCTCCACCGATCCGGCTGCGACCACCGCGGTGCACGGCGTCGAGGCGCTCCCTCACCTCGATCCCCCCGCGTGGTGGCGTGCCGCACGGGCGGACCGACGGCTGGTGCTCGGCGGCGGCGGGTTGCTGCAGGACGAGTCCAGCCGATGGAACGTGCCCTACCACCTGTCCCGCGTGGCCGTCGGACGCGGCGCCGGCGCCCGTGTGGTCGCGGTGGGCCTCGGTGGGGGGACCCTGCACGCTCCCTCGAAGGCCGCTGTCCTCGCGCTGCTGCGGACCGTCCCCGTCGGTGCCCGCGACCGGCTCACCGCCTCGCAGCTGCGCACCATCGGTTGTCGGCACGTGCGGCTGACCGCGGACCTCGCCTTCTCCCTGCCACCCTCGACCGAGCCCGCCCACGACGAGCTGGTGGTGTGCCTGCGCCCGCGGAACGTCGGGGGTGGTTGGCGGCCGGCGTCCTCGAACTGGCAGCGGGGCCTGCCGAGCGCGGCGCAGCTGACCGCGCTGGCGGCCAGGCTCGGTGACCTGGCCCGTGCGCTCGGCCTGTCGCTGCGCTTCGTGGCCCTCCAGGCCGACCGCGACGGGCCGCTGCACGAGGCCATCGCCGCCCGCGTCACCGGCGTCGACGTCGTCGCGGTCCGCCCGACCGTCGACACCGTCCTCGACGAGGTCGCCCGGGGGCGGCTGGTGCTGGGGATGCGGTTCCACGCCGCGGTCGCCGGTCTGCTCGCGGGGCGGCCCGTGCTCGCTGCGCCGTACTCGTCGAAGGTCGCCGAACTCGCGTCGGACGCTCCGCGCACGGTGTGGCAGCTCGGCGTGCCGCTGACGCGCGTGGTGCCGATGCATGCAGAGGAAGCGCTCCGCGTCGGGGACCATCACCGGGCTGCCGAGCTGGCGGCGCTGGTGGCTCGCGAGCGGGGCAACGGCAGGTTGCTCGACGCGCTCCTGGAGGAGACGTCGTGAGGGGGAGGGTCAGCAGGTTGGCAGGTCGGTTCCGGCTCGGAGTCACGAGCCTGCTCGCCGTGTCGCTCGTGGTCCACGCCGTTCCGGCGGTGGCGGACCCGGGCGCAGGAACGTCGTCGGTCGACGCCCAGGTGTCAGCCTTGTTGGCCGAGCTCGACACGGCCGCGCCGAGCGCCGATGCGGCGATGGTCGGCGAGGCGGTCGCCGACCGGTTGCTGGTCACCTTCCAGCCCGGCACCAGCGACGCGGGGATGGAGCGCGTGCTGGGTGCGGCGGGCCACGACGATGTCGTCGCCGGGTTCGGTGTCCAGGTCCTCGAGGTGGACCCGACGACCGCCGAGAGCACCGTCGCCACCCTGGCGGCCGCGCCCGAGGTCGCCTCGATACAACCGGACCGCAAGCTCGCGTTCCGCACCGCTGCGGACCCGCTCCGCGGCGATCAGTGGTGGTGGCGCAACACCGGCCAGCAGGCCCGCGGCGCCGACCTCAGCTTCCAACGGGGCCGCGCGAACATCGACATCGGTGCGCACTCGGCCTGGCGTGCCAGCCGCGGCCGGGCGGGTGTCGTGGTCGCGATCGTCGACACCGGCCTGGACATCCACCACCCGGACCTGAAGCCGAACCTGTGGCGCAACCCCCGGCCGGGGACCTCGTCCTTCAACTGCACAGGCGACATCCACGGGTGCAACTTCTCCGGGCACGGCCCCTCGGGGCAGGTGTACGCCGACGCCACCGAGGACGCGCACGGCACCCACGTGGCCGGTGTGGTCGCTGCCGCGGAGAACGACGTGGGCACCGTCGGCGTGGCCCCCCGGGTGCGTTTGATGAGCGTCAAGTTCCTCCGTGGGACCGACGGCGCCGTCTCCGACGGCATCCGGGCGATGCAGTACGCGGTCGAGTCGGGTGCCCACGTGATCAACGCCTCGTGGGGGGTCGAGGGTCGGGTCACCGAACGGGACCTCCAACGTTGCGGCCAGCGCGAGTCGGGCAACTGTGCCCTCGCGGCCCTCGAGCGCACGATCCGCGACGCCAGGATCCCGGTCGTGGTCGCGGCGGGCAACAGCGGCTACTACCGAGACCGCGAAACCTGCGTCCGTCACGTACTCGACGACATGCCGGAGTACCCGGCGTCGTCGACCGCCCCGAACGTCATCAGCGTCACCGCCGTCGACAACCGTGGCGAGGTGCCCTGCTTCGCGAACGTGTCCACGACGCTGGTCGACGTGGCCGCACCCGGCGTCGCCGTCCTCAGCACGCTGCCCGAGGGGCACTACGGCGAGCTCGACGGGACCTCGCAGGCGGCGCCCACCGTGACCGGTGCGGTCGCCCTGGCGATCAGCGAGACCGGCGTCCGCGACGGTGCCAGGATCGCCCGAGCCGTCCGGCAGGGGGCGCGCCCCTTCGGCAGCCTCGGCAACACCAGCCGTCCGAGTGGCACGACGCGCGCGGGACTCGCCAGCGCGCCCGGGACGATGCAGGCGCTCGGCGCCGACCTCGGCGCCTGCCGAGGCGGTGCGCCACGCGCGCCGTTCCCGGACCTGCACCGCAGCGACGTGCACACCCTGAACGTGGATTGCATCGTCCACCACGGGCTCGCCGGTGGGTTCCGGGACGGGACCTACGGGCCGGCGCAGACCGTCACCCGTGGGCAGGTCGCGACCTTCCTCGCCAACCTGGTGCGCACCGCGGAGGACCTGCCGGTGCCGAGGAGGGGGCAGTTCAGCGACCTCGCCGGTGACGTGCACCGTGACAACATCGAGGCCCTGGCCGTGCTCGGCATCGTCAGTGGCTACCACGACGGCACCTACCGGCCCGCGAACCGGGTGACCCGCGAGCAGTTCGCCAGCCTCCTGGTGCGCACCTACGAGCACCTGGCGCGAGGCAGCGTGCGCGTCAGCGGCAACCGGTTCCCCGACGTCGGCGGGGTCCACGAGCGCAACGTGCGGGTCGGCAGCCAGCTCGGCTTCATCGAGGGCCGGGCGGACGGCAGGTTCGAGCCTCGGGCCGGGGTCACCCGGGCCCAGCTCGGCAGCCTCCTGCGCCGGGCGCTCGACAAGCTCGTCAACGACCGGGTCAGCCGCGTCGGCTGACGGCCGTCAGCGCCGACTCACCGGCGGTCGGCGAGCCGCCCCTCGAGCGTCGTCAGGATCTCGGCCGACGGGTGCACCTGGGCGGTCAGCGGGGGGCGACGCAGCGCCTCGTGGTCGTCGACGAACCGGTCGAGGACCGCCGACTCGTAGCGACCGAGCACCACGTTGACCCCGAGCCCGTCGGGCCGCTCGGTCTGCGCGCGCCACAGGAGCGTCGGGACGCCGAGGAGGGCGCACTCCTCCTGGATGCTGCCCCCGTCGGTGACCACCAGCGGCGCGGCCGCGAGCATCCGCGTGAAGCGGGCGTGGGCGAGCAGCGGCACGAGTTCGACCCCCGCGGCCTCCAGGCGCGAACGATGCGGCGCGATGGTCGACTCGGTCGGACCGTGCACCACGAAGGTGACCGGCCCCCGCGCGGCCAGCCGCTCGACCAGGTCGACGAAGCCGCGGACCCGCTCGGCGCGGTGCAGGTTCTCGACCCGGTGCATGGTGACCACGGCCGGACCCGTGGGTGCGACCGGCGTGTCGCCCAGCGAGTACCGCAGCGCGTCGACCACGGTGTTGGCCGATGTCCGCACCGTTCGTCCGCCGAGCCCACGGCGGTGGAGGTTGGCGGCCGCGACGTCGTCGGGCGCGAACAGCACCGCACCGAGGCGCATCACGATCCGGCGGATGAGCTCCTCTGGGAACGGCTCGAGCACCGACCGCGAGCGCAGCCCCGCCTCGAGGTGGGCGACCTCCAGGCCAGCACGCCTGGCGAGGAGGGTGGCCAGCAGCGTCGACGGCGTGTCGCCGTGCACGATGCAGATCCCCCCTCGCCCGCCGAACAGTTCACGCCGGAGCCGGCGTCCGTCGACCAGGCGCCAGGCGATGGCGAGGGCCCACCGGATGGCAGCCGGGATCGTGGTGATGTCCCGGGACCCGCCGAGGGTGACGTCCGGGGCCCGGACCCCGAGCTCGCCGCGCAGCTCGGCGGCCAGGGCAGCGTGCTGACCGGAGTCGATCAACCGGTAGGCGACACCGCGGTCGTCCATGAGGCGCAACAGCGGTGCGGTCTTGACGTACTGGGCCTTCGTCCCGATGAACACGTGCAGGGTGTCGGTCACGGGGCGGGGCTCGGTCACGGGTCGGGGTCTCCGGGTGGGGTGGGTGCGGAGCCTGCCACGTGCTCGGGAGGTCGGCGGACGGCGGGGACCACCAGCGCGATCCCGAGCACCCCGTACCCGACCAGACGGTTGAGGGCGGCCGCGGCGAACGCGGCTGCCGCGGCCACCCCGACGAGCGTCCCCGCACCGGCGGCGGCTGCCTCGGCGATGCCGAGCCCGGCCGGGAAGACCCCAGCGGCGGCGGCGAGCGGCCCGGAGGTGCCGACGACGGTCGCTGCGGCGAAGGAGGCACCGGCGCCGATCGCGCCGAGCAGGAGGACCAGCCGGAGGGCGTGGACGATCACCGTGGCCACCTCGGTGACGGCCAGCAGGCCGAGCGCCGGGCCGGGCGCCAGGACCGTGGCGACCCGACGGGCGACCAGCAGGCTCGCCACGGCACCCCCGGTGCCGACGAGCAGCACGCCCGCCCCGAGCGGTCCCCGTCCGAGGCTCAGCAGGGCCACGCCAGCGACGGCCGCCGCCGAGCCGAGCCAGGTCAGCGCGGCGGCGACGTTGATGGCGGTGGCGGCCCCGTAGGTGGCCCCGCCACCGGCGAGGGCCTGGATGCGCAGCGCGGCGGCCCCCGGGATCGGCAGGAGGTTCGCGGCGGTGCCGAGGACCACCACCCGGACGGCGGTCCGGGCGGGCAGGGGCTGCCCGAGCAGCCGGGCCAGCGCGATCAGCTCGACGGCGTTGACCGCGATGGTGAGCGGGGTCAGGACGACGGCGACGACCACGACGGGCGCCACACGCACGCCCCCCGGTGGCAGGTCCAACGCACGTGCCGCCGCGACCGCACCGCCGAGGAACAGGGCGGCCCCGACCAGCAGGAGCCACCGACGGGCTCCGGGCGGTGGCTGCCGGACGTCGGCGACGCGGCGCAGCCAGGCGCCAGCCCGTGCGCCAGCAGCGGGAGGCCGCTCGGTCACCGGTGGGCTCCTCCGGAAGGGTGGCGGGGACCCGGACGGGGCGCGCCGACCCCTATCCTGCCGTCCGCCCCCTCTCGAAGGCCAGGACCCATGCACGTCGCTGTCGTCGGTGTCGGACACGTCGGACTCGTCACGGCCGCCTGCCTCGCGGCGGACGGCCACCACGTGGTGGGGATGGACGACGACGCCAGCAAGATCGAGGGGCTGCACGAGGGACGCATCTGGTTCCACGAGCCGGACCTGCCCGAGCTGGTCGCCGAGCAGGAAGCGGCCGGTCGGTTGTCGTTCACCGACGACCTCGCGGTCGCACTCAAGGAGGCCGAGGTCGTCTTCGTGTGCGTCGGGACCCCGCCCCTGCCAGGCGGCGGACCGAACCTGCGCTACGTCGAGGCGGTCGGCCGCAAGGTCGGCGAGCTCGCCGAGCGCGACGTGGTCCTCGTGGAGAAGTCCACCGTCCCCGCCAACACCGGAGCCCGCCTCCGTGGCGTCATCGAACGCGAGTTGGACCGCCGGGGCCACGACGTCACGGTCCACGTCGCCTCGAACCCCGAGTTCCTGCGCGAGGGCCAGGCCGTCGCCGACACCCTGCGCCCCGACCGGGTGGTCTACGGCACCGAGCACGAGGACGCCCGCGACGTCCTGCGCCGCGTCTACGCCCCGTTGCTCGAGCGGACGGGCGCCCCCGCCGTCGAGACCGACGTCCCCACCGCCGAGCTGATCAAGCACGCCTCCAACGCGATGCTCGCCACGCGCATCTCGTTCATCAACCAGGTCGCTCGCGTCTGTGACGCGGTCGGGGCCGACGTCGCGGTCGTGGCCGAGGGCATGGGGCTCGACGAGCGCATCGGACCCAAGTTCCTCCAGGCGGGCCTCGGGTACGGCGGGTCGTGCTTCCCGAAGGACGTGGACGCCTTCATCCACCTCGCGCGGCAGGTCGGCGAGGACTTCCTGCTCCTCGAGGAGGTACGTCGCATCAACGAGGGGCAGCGCGAGGTGGTGCTGCGCAAGCTCCGTGACGAGCTCTGGCACCTCGAGGCGAAGGTGGTCACCCTCCTCGGCGCCGCCTTCAAGCCGGGGACCGACGACCTGCGCGAGGCACCCGCGCTGTACCTCGCCCGGGCGCTGCTCGCGGAGGGCGCGACGGTCCGGGTGTACGACCCCGTCGCCCTCGAGGCGTTCGCTGCGGAGGTCGAGGGGGTCGTGGCCATCGACGATCCGCTCGAAGCGATGCGTGACGCCGACGCCGTGGTGATCACCACCGAGTGGGACGAGGTCAGGAGCCTCTCGCCGGGCGACTTCCTCGAGACCCTCAGCTACCCCATCGTGATCGACGCGCGCAACGCCTTCGACCCGGACACGATGCTCGACGCCGGCGTCCGCTACCACTCGATGGGCCGCAGGAGCGCGAGCGACCGGGCGAGCTGAGCATCGGCCGTTCGGCGCCGGATCCTGTGGCGTCGCCGCTCAGGCGAACGAACGCTGCAGGAACGTGGCCATCTGCGCCCGGGTGACCCCGTCGGTGGGGCAGTAGCGGGTCGAGGTGCACCCCTGGGTGATGCCGGCCTTCTGCAGGGCGCCGATCGATCCGGCGTGGGTGTGGGAGCTCGGTACGTCGGACAGGCCCGACGGCGCGGTCTCGGGCAGACCCTTCGCACGTCGCAGGAAGGTCGCCATCTGGGCGCGGTTGACCCGGTCCTCGGGGCAGAACTTGTTCGAGCCGCAGCCGGTGGTGATACCCGCGGCGGCCAGGGCCCCGATGGCGCCGGCGTGCGGGTGGCTGGAGGGCACGTCGCGGAACCCGCCGTTCTTCGGGGACAGGCCGAGCTCGCGAGCCAGGAAGGTGGCCATCTGTCCCCGGGTCACCCCGGCGCTCGGGCAGTACCGATCGAAGGAGCACCCGAGGGTGGTACCACGGGCGAACAGACCCTCGACGTTGGTGCGGTGGGTGTTGGTGCGCACGTCCTGGAAGACCGGGAAGTCGCCGCTGCCCTTGAGGAAGTTGACGGTGATCCAGAGCCGGCCGTCCTGCTCGTAGATGCCGACCCCGATGCGGTCGTAGTCGCCGAGCACGTTGGCCCGGTGCCCGGGCGAGTCCATGAAGGCCTGCTGGATGCGCTCGACGCTCGGCCCCACGCCGACGTTCTCGCCGATCCGCTGCCAGTTGCCGTCGATGACCGAGCTGAGCCGAGGCCGGTGCGACAGCTCCTGGCGTGAGGCCATCGTGTTCGACCAGTCACGGGCGACCCGGGTGAGCTGGAGCTCGACCGGCAGGCCACGGAGGCCGTGAGCGGCGCGGGCCTGGTTGGTCAGGTTGACCAGCTGGGTCTCGAGGCCCGGCTCCAGGGTGCGCGCGGCGGCGGGACCCACCATGCCGACCGCCAGCGCGACGGTGAGCAGGGCGACGACCAGGATGCGTGACGGGTGGCGTCGGGTCAGCACGGGTCGACCTCGGGGGCGTTCGGTGGCGGGAGTGGGGGCCCTCCCTGCATCGGCGGTGGCGCAGGTGCGCTTGAGACGGCGTGCACCCTCCGTCCGACCACGTCCGGCGGCCGGGTGGCCGGCGCTCGGGCGGGGCTCGGGCGGTGGTCGCGAGGCGGCCATGTCGGCGGGAGCCGACCGGGGCGCCGCTACCCTCCGCCGGTCGTCCCGTCCCCACCTCCAGAGGTCCCACCGCCGTGGCCGCAGACCCCGCGCCGCCCCTCACCTCCGTCGACGATCACGGGGACGTGGCCGTCGAGGTGACGGTCGTCCTGCCGGTCTTCAACGAGGTGACCCACGTCCGCGAGGAGGTCGAACGCATCGCCGCCGGCCTGACCGAGGCCGGGAAAGGCTTCGAGATCCTGGTGGTCGACGACGGCTCGACCGATGGGTCGACCGCCGTCCTCGACGACCTCGCGGCCGAGCACGCCATCCGGCTCGTGCGCCTGCCACGCAACCGGGGGTCCGGGTTCGCGCGCCGCATCGGCACCGAGCAGGCACGCGGCGAGATCGTGGTGTGGACCGACGCCGACATGACCTACCCCAACCACGAGATCGCGGCGCTGGTCGACCAGCTCGACGGTGGATGGGACCAGGTCGTCGGCGCCCGCACGTCCGAGCAGGGCACCCACAGGTGGGCGCGGGTCCCGGCCAAGTTCCTCATCCGCAAGCTCGCGAGCTACCTGGTCAAGGAGCGCATCCCCGACCTCAACTCGGGGTTCCGCGCCTTCAAGCGATCGGTCGCGCTGCCGTACCTGCACCTGCTGCCGACCGGGTTCTCGTGCGTGACCACCATCACGTTGGCGTTCCTCGCCAACGCCCACCTCGTCCACTACGTCCCGATCGACTACGCCGAGCGGGCGGGCGAGTCCAAGTTCCACTGGCGCCGGGACACCGCCCGTTACGTCCAGCAGGTCGTGCGGATGGTGATGACCTTCAACCCGCTCCGGGTCTTCCTGCCGCTCGGTGGGGTGCTGTTCGCCGGCTCGATCGGCAAGCTGGTCTTCGACATCGTCGACAAGGGCGGACGGATCGCCACCAACACGGTGATCCTCATCATCGTGTCGATGCAGATCGTCGCGCTCGGGTTGCTCGCCGACCTCGTGGTCCGCGTGGTCGCCCCCCGATCGTCCCAGACGGCCGCCGAACGTCGCTGACGGCTCGGGTCAGGGCAGCTCGTACCAGACCATCTCGAGGTCACCGACCCGCTGCGGGACCGAGTGCCGGACGGCGTCGCCGAGGCACGCCGGACCGTCGGCCGGTTCGCGGTCCGGGTCCGGCACGTAGACCGCGGGTCGTGGACCGTCGCAGAACGCTGCCGTGGCCTCCGCGCCGTCGTCGGTGCGGACCACGTCCACCTCGAACCGGCCGAAGTACCACGCGTACCCGACGTGGAGGCGCCGTACGACGACGGTGGCGGGGTCGCTCGCACGGATCGCCTCGACGGCACCTGCGAACTCCTGGCGCGGCTGGGCCGTCTCGGCGTGGACGCGTTCGGCGCCGAGCCCCCCGGCCAGGGCCAGCACCACCAGGACCGCCGTGGCGGTGAGGGCCGGCCGGTCGCGGGTCGCCAGGCGGGCGATGGCCACGATGCCGGCAGCGACGGCGATCATCACGGCTGGCAGCGTGAAGGCCACGTAGCGGTCCAGCAGCGAGAACCCGACGAAGCCGAGCAGCGCGATGCTCACCCCGAGGGAAGCGAGCAGCTGGAGCCCGACCTCGAAGCCCGCGTGCGGGTGGTCGACGGCGAGCGAACGAGAGCGCACCAGCAGGGCGATCAGGCCGGCCACGCCGAGCACCATGGTCACGGCCGCGGCGGTGCTCGACCCACCGGGCAGGATCGGGTTGAAGCTCGGACCACCGATGACGGTGAACGGGCCGACGATCGGCGACCACCAGGTGATCGGATCGGCCGCCCGGCTCCCGACGCTGGAGGCGTTGTCCAGCATCGGGCCGAACAGCGGCCGGAGCACCAGGGCGGTCAGCGCGCCGGTGGCGGCCGTCAGCGCCACCAGCCGTAGCCGGTGGGTGGTGCGCCGCAGGAACCAGACGCCCGTGTGCGCGACGTACAGGGTCACCACGGGGGGGAAGGTGAGCATCCCGACCGCGCCCGCCGCGGCCACCGCCAGGTCGTCGCGCCACCGGGCGGGGTGATCGGCACCGCGGCTGGTGACCACCAACAGCACGCTGGCCGACAGCAGGACGAGCCCGTAGCCACGGGCCTCGGTCTGCAGTCGCACCGCGAGCGGCGAGATCACCACAAGCGCGGTCGCGGTGACGGCGACCGCGGGAGCGAGCCGACGCCAGGCCCACCACAGCACCAGCCCGGCCCCGGCGAGGGCGGGACCCACGACCCACAGGCGCAGCACCGCGTCCCCGGTCCACAGCAGGTCGGTGGTCCACGACGCCAGCAGGCTGTAGAGCACGTGGTTGTTGGCGTAGTACTGGCTCGGATCGAAGATGATCTCCGCCCCGCCGCGGACGTACCGGTGGGCGGTGAAGGCCTCGTCCCACCACAGGGACCGGGACAGACCGTTGAGCCGTGAGGCCACGAGGGCGACGACGGTGACGGCAGCAGCGACGAGCCAGACCGTCGTGACCCCGGAACGGGATGCTGGATCGGCGGGCGCCGCACGCGGTGGGGTGAGCTGCTCGGTCACGGTGCCGCCAGGACGGTGGACAGGTCGGGCGTACGGTACCCGCGACGGCCCGACACTAGGCTCGGCCGCCCCCCGCGACGCCCCCCGCGACGCCCCTCGATCGCTCACCGGAGGCCCGGTGCTCGGCTCATCCCCGCTCGCCCGGCTCCGCCAGCGCAGACGCCGGACCCCGCTCCGCGTCGCCCTGATCGGCCGGGATGCCGCGGTGGTCGCGGGGCTCCGAGCCGCCGGTGTGGACGTCGAGGCATCGGCCGAGACCGCCGACGTCGTCCTGGTCCTCGACCCCACCGTCCCGCCGCTGAAGCTGCCGAGGCAGCCCCTGCGGATCGGGATCGTCGCCAGCGGGGCCGGGGGGACGTGGGCGGCGTCCGACACGGCCGAGGACGTCGACGCCGCGGTGGCCAGCACCTCGCAGGATGCGGCCCTGCTGGCCCCCCGGACCGTGCTGGCTCCGCACGTGGACGACGACGTGGTCGCCGGCGCGCTGCGAGCAGCGGACGACCTGCGCGCGCGCCCTCGGCTGCACGTGATCACCGGGGTCTCGAACCTGCGGATGCGGCCCCGGTGGGGCGACCACCACTACGCCGTCGCGGTGGCCAAGGCGCTCGGACGTCGTGGGTGGGCCGCGCGCAGCTGGTGCCAGGCCGAGCTGTCGACGGTGGACCACGGCGCGGCTGATGCCGTGCTGCTCCTCGCCGGGGGTGTCGAGCTGCGACCCGTCGCCGACCGTCCGACCATCACCTGGGTGATCTACCCGCGTGAGCTGGACACCGGCTCGCTCGCCGACCTGCACCACGTGCACGTCGCGTCACCGTCGGTCGCGGCCGATCTGGCCACCGCCGGTGTGCCTGCCACGTTCCTGCCGCAGGCGACCGACACCGGCCGGTTCCGGCCCACCCCCGGGGGGCGTCACCACCAGCTGCTGTTCGTGGCCAACTCGCGCAACGTGCGCCGCCGGATCACCGATGATCTGCTGCCCACCGAGCACGAGCTCGCGATCTACGGGTTCGGGTGGACCCCCGAGCTGGTCGACGTCCGGCACGTGGTCGCCGACCAGGTCCCGAACGCCGATCTCCCGGCGCTGTACACCGCTGCCGACCTCGTCCTCAACGACCACTGGGACGAGATGCGTGCCGGTGGGTACCTCTCGAACCGGCTGTTCGACGCGGCTGCGTGCGGGGCCACCGTCGTGACCGACGCCATCGCCGGACTCGAGGACGTGTTCGCCGACACGATCGTGGCGTACCGCACCCGCGACGATCTGCACCGCGTCGTCGACGAGTTGCTCGCCGACCCCGGGCGTCGGCGCGACCTCGGCGACCGGGCGCGGGAGACCGTCGTCGCCGCGCACACCTTCGACCACCGCGTCGATGCCCTGCTCGCCAGCCTCCCCGGAGGAGCCGCCGCGTGACCGCCGATCCTGCCCCCCTGCCCGCCGTTGCGGTGACCCCTGGGGGGCACCGGGTCCTCGATGGTGCGGACGTGACCACCCTGGCCGATCTCGACGCCCTCGACCGCCTCGATCCCGAGCTGGTCGCGGCCCTCGTGATCACGAGCGAGGAGCTCGCCGCAGCCAGCCGGCACACGCGCCGCCTCCGCAAGGCGGGGGTGACCGTCGTCGAGGTCGACCCCGTCCGGCGGTCGCCGCTGCGCCGCTCGGACCTCCAGGTGGGGACGTCCCCGGGGGTGGCCGACATGCTCCTCCTGCCGACGTTCGACCCCCTCGTGACCAACCCGGTCGGCTGGCGTCGCGAACCGGCGGTGGCCCTCGGCGTCGCGCTGCACCGACCGGTGGACGGACCGTTGAGCCGCTGGCCGTCCGAGACCGACGACGTGATCGTGCTCGCCGGCCCCGAGCTGTCCGGCCCGGCGCGGCGGGCCGCCGTCGGCGAACAGCAGCGGGCCGTCAGCTGGGACGACGACGCGGCGTTGGCCGACCGGCTGCGGCGGGTCGGCGTGCTCGTCACCGACCCTGCGTGGGAGCAGGAGCCGACGCCGGTGCTGCGCACGATCATCCACGCGTTGGCGGTCGGGACCCCCGTGGTCACCACCGCCGCGGCGCCGGCGGCCCAGCTCGGCCTCCCCGTCGTCACGGTCGACGGGCCGGACGAGCTGTGGTCGACGGCCGGCGACCTGGCAGCGGACCACGACCGTCGCGAACAGGTCAGCGTCGCCGGACGGCGTCGGGTCCTGCGCGACCACGCCGGCCCGGCCCGGCTCGGGCGTCTGCTCGAGGCCGTCGGTCGGCCGTTCCCGCGGGCACCGCGGATCAGCGTGACGTTCGCCACCAACCGCGGCGCGTTCCTCGAGCACGGCATCCGGTCCATCATCGGACAGAGCGTCGAGGACCTCGAGGTCATCCTGCTCCTGCACGGCCCCGAGGTACCCGACCCGCCCGCGGGCCTGCTCGAGGGCAGCGGGCGGACCTTCCAGGTGCACCGCCTGCCGGTCGAGTACCACCTCGGCGAGCTGCTCAACCACGGCATCGACCACGCCACCGGCACCTACGTCGCCAAGATGGACGACGACGACTGGTACGGCCGCGATCACCTGCTCGACCTGGCGCTGGCGATCGAGTACAGCGGCGCCGACCTGGTCGGCAAGCGCATCGACCACATCTACCTGTCGCCGCTGGAGCGCACGGTGACCCGGCGACGGGCGGCACCCGAGCGCGACCGTCCCCACGTCAGCGGCCCCACCCTCTTCGGACGTCGCGACACGATGGCCCGGGTCCGGTTCGGCAAGCTCACCGGGCCCGAGGACAGCGACTTCCAGCGTCGCCTCCTCGAGGACGGCGGCCGCGTCTACGGCACCCACAGCCTCGACGTGGTGCTCAACCGTCACGGCGGCAACACCTGGGACACCGACTCGCAGGCCCTCCTCGACGAGGCGGAGCGCGACGTCGCCGGCCTCGATCTCGTCGCGACCGCCAGCGAGCCGGGCGCCTACATCACCGACTGAGCCCCGCCGCCTCGCGGGCGTTCACCGTTGGCTGGGGCGGCGGGTGACCATGCCGAGCACCTCGAGGGGATCGAGACCGCCGACCTCGGCGATCGTCACCATCCGGTCGAGCTCGTAGGTGGTGGCGATCATCTGCAGACGGTCGCGCACGTAGCTGTCCCATGGACGGCGTTGCGGCCCGGCGTTCCAGACAGCCTCGGGGACCAGCAGCTCCACCGCGTACCGCAGCTCGCGGATGCGGGCGAGGTCGTCGTCGAAGGTGACGATCAACGGTGCGAAGGTGCGGTCGGCGGCCTGGAGCGCAGCGATCCGGTCGACCGCCACGCGCTGGTCGGTCCCTGGCGGCAGGATGATGGCGACGTGGTCGAGGCCCGTCCGCTCGGCCTTCGGGATGACCGCGCCCGGCGGCACCGGGACCCGCGGGTTGACGCGGATCTCGGTGCCCTTGCGCTCCCACCGGCGCAGCTGGCGACGCACGACGCGGCGGAGCGGGAGCGGCAGGATCCGGAACGGGATGCGGGCGATGCGGCGCACCTCGGGGGACTGCAGCCTGTAGGCGATGCGCGCCCGACGAGCCCGGGCCGCGGTCGGGGGGCGGCCGCGGACGTCGGGCTCGAGGGCGCGGCGGGTGCCGCGGGCCTCGTTGGAGGCGGTGTCGGGCCGCGCTGCCGCCGGTGCCGGGCCCGTGTCGCCGGTCGGTCCCGCGACCGGGGGCTGCTCGCGCAGACCGATCCGGTGCTCGATGGCGGCCATCGCTGTGGCGGCGCCGTTGCCGGGGTACCGCTCGAGCGCGGCGGCACGCATCCGCGCGCGGACCTCGGGGTCCAACAGTTCGGTCAGCGCGGCGTCCACGGCCTCCGGGGTCGGGTCGGGGACGTCGAGGGCGACCCCGACCTCCGCCGCGTAACGGGACCGAGCGGCCTGGTCGTCGGCGGCGGTCTCGTGGTTGGGGAAGAAGAGGGTCGGCAGACCAGCGGCGAGCAGCTCGTGGAAGGTGTTGTAGCCGGCCGCGGCGATGGCCATGTCGAACGCCTCGAAGTAGCGCGACAGCGGGTAGACGCCACGGATGGTGTGCACCTCGCCGGCGAGCCCGGCGGCCTCGCCGGCGATGATCGACCGGGTGACGCAGACCTGGAGGTCGTCCTCCTCGAGGAGACGCTTGGTCACCATCCCGAGCAGCGAGCCGAGGTCGTTGATGTTGCCGGCGCCGAGCTGGAGCAGCACGGCGGGCCGGGACGGGTCGATCCCGAGGGCCTCGGCTGCCTCCTCGCGGGAGACGCGGTCGTCCGGGTCGAGGTAGGTCAGCGGCCCGACGCGCAGTACCTCGTCGCGGCGGGCGGCGGTCGCGCCGTCGTCGTAGCGCTCGCTGAACTCGCCCGGTTCGACGATGAGGTCGAAGCGGCCGCTGTGCTGCAGCGACGGGGCGTCCAGCCCGGGGCGCCACATCCCGCGGCGGGACCAGACGCTCAGCACGTCCGGGTGGTCCTCGAGGACGCCGAGCAGACCGCGGTAGGGCCAGGTCCCGTCGAAGACGATCGCACGGACGTCGTGCTCGTCGATCAGGTGGGCGAGCCGCTGGCGCAGCAGGTCGTGCCAGACCCGGTGCTCGATGCCCATGAACTCGCGGGACATCAGGTACTCGACCAGGAAGCCGTTGCCCCGCACCACCGGGACCGCCTGCGAGAGGGTGAGGAAGATGGGACGGATCCGGTCCGAGGCGCGGGACGCCATCGACATCAGCCGCATCAGGTGACCGACCCCGGAGCCGTTGGAGCTGAGGAACAGCACCGTCGGGGGCGCATCCGCGGTCGTGGCCGTCGCGTCGCGGGCGTCGACCTCGAGCGATCCGCGCCCCGAGCGCGGGGCGACCCGTGGCCGGGTGGCGAGCTGCTCGGTGGTGCCCTCGGCGGCGAGCAGGTCGGTGACGCGTGCGGCGTGGGTGTCGTAGCTGAACCGCTCGCGCGCCAGCTGCTGGCCGGCGGCGGCCCGGGCGCGTGCCGCGGCCGGGTCGGCCCGCCACCCGTCGAGCACCCCGAGGACCCCGGCGGGGTCGGTGTAGACCGGGGCGTCGCCGAAGAGCGCCTCGAAGTGCGGTGGCAGGATCGCGGGGACGCCGGAGGCCAGCGCTTCGAGGACGGTCCGTCCGAACGACTCGATCCAGTCCGGGTGGTGGAAGTAGACGAACGCGTCGAGCTCGGCCAGGAACCGACGCGGGTCGACGCTGCCGAAGGGCAGGACGTTCCAGTTGGCGGGGGTGCGGGTGACGCGCCGGATGGCGTGTTCGGCCCCTCCGAGGATGCGGACCTCGTAGTCGGGCCCCTCGGGGTAGGCGGCCAGGATGTCCTGGGCCGTCGCGGGCCACTTGTGCTCGTGGCTGCGGCTGTGGCGGCCGAGGACGGGGACGTCGCGGTGCCAGCGGCGAGCCGGGTCCACCGCCCACCGGTCGACGTCGATGACGTTGACCCAGTCCTCGGCCAGCAGGGGCAGCTCCGGTGCGACCTCGGTGAGGTTGTCGCGCACCAGTGGTCCGATGGGCGCCCACAGGGCGTCAGGGTGGAGCTGTTCGGTGACCACCTGACGGGCTCGGTCGAGGTCGTAGAAAACCGGCTGGCCACCGACCCCGGTCGGGGTCTGGTTGACCACGACCAGCGCACGCTCCGCCTCGATGGCCGGCAGCGTCACGGGCGGGCCGGCGATGACCCCCGGGTGGCGCAGGACAGCCAGCCGGGTCCGCACGACGCCGCCCCCGACGACGAGGTCGGCGAGCCCCTCCTCGAGCACGGCGGCGACCCGCGGGTTGAACCCGCGCGGCTCGCCGATCATGTGGGACTCGAGGTGGACGATGCCGGTCCGAAGGCCCGCACGCGCCTGGGCACGGACCTCCTCGGCCACGCTGGCCGCCGTCCCCCCGGGCAGGCGGGCGTCGGTGATCAGGACGACGTCGTAACGATCCAGCACGGGGACGCTTCCTCGGGGACGGCAGCCGCTGGACGGACCAGCGTGGGACGTGGCCCGGGAGGGTAGGTCGCGCGGACCCCCCGAGCGGTCACCGGCCCGGGGTCGTTCGAACCTTCGGCTTGCGCGCGACGATCAGGACCGTGGCGGCCAGGTCGCGCCGACCGAACGCGCGGACGATCCGCTCGTAGACCACGCTCAGGGCGTAGAGCGGGAGCAGGAACCCGAAGTAGTCCGACTGGTAGTAGGACACCTCGGTGCGTTCCACCTCGAAGCCCTGCCGGCGCAGCACCTGCTCCATCTGCGACGCGGTGCAGTGCTCGTAGTGGGCCGGGAAGCCGAGCCGACCGTCGCTGCCGGGCACGAGGTTGCGCAGCAGCCAGCTGGAGGCCCGTCCGGGCAGCACCCGGTTGAGCAGCGAGAACGGGGCCCGCTTGGACGCGAAGACGTGGATGGTGCGGCCACCGGGCACGAGGATCCGGTGCGCTTCGGCCAGGGTGGCCTCCACCCCCGCGATGTGCTCGAGGACCGAGCGCGAGACCACGAGGTCGACGCTGGCGTCGGCGAAGGGCAGCGGGGCGCCCGGCGCGACCACGACCCTGCTGTCGACCTCCTCGTTCAGCGCGAGCTCGCCGCCGTCGACGTCGACCCCCACGATCTCCGCGGTCGACCGCGGGTCCTGCAGGGCGACGAAGTGGCTCGCACGCCCGGCGCCGAGGTCGACCACGACCCGGTCGGGGCGCTTGTCGGCGTACCTCGCCACCGTCCGGGCGTACCGGACGTGCAGCCGCGGGCGGGTGTGCGGGAGCCGACGTTCGAGCCGCTTGCTGCGACGCCGGTTGGCCTCGACGAAGGCGGTCAGCCAGGTCGGCAGCGTGGACATCGAGGAGGCTCCGAGGGTCAGACGTCGAGCACGCTGCGGTCGAGGCCAGGGGTGGTGGTGCCCTCGCGGGCGAAGGCGCGGTCGCCCTTCGCGAAGGTGTGATCGCCGTGGCGGCGCCGGATGAAGCCGAACCGGTGGGTGGCGTAGGCTCGTCCGCCGTCGGCGTGCAGCGCCCGGACCAGCTCGCGGTCGACACCGTGGGGCACGTGGCGCCAGCGCAGGCGCCGGAACGTCGCGGCGTGTCCGAGCATGGTCGCGCCCGGCAGGTGGTGCGCCCACACCTCCTCGCGGCCGGCCGGCGGGGTGACCGTGACGTCGTCGTCGCCGAGGTGGGTGATGTTGGCCCAGCGGCCGACCAGGTCGGCGCCCGAGTACCGCAGGGCCACGGCGAGGTCGGCGAGGTGGCCCGGTCCGTAGAGGTCGTCGTCGTCCATCTTGGCGATCAGGTCCCCGGTGGCGGCGTCCAGGCCGATGGCCAGGACGGCACCGAGGGGCAGCTGGGCGGGGACCCGGTGGACCTCCAGCCGGTGCCCGCCGGCGTCGAGGGCTGTCGCGTCGACGTCGATGCCGTGCAGCAGCAGTTGCACCTCGAGGTCGTGCACGGACTGGGCCGTGACGGCGGCCAGGGCCGCGGCGACCTGGTCGGCCCGCCGGGTGGCGAGCAGCACCGAGGTCCGCGGCGGGGGCCGGAGCCGGATCCCCGCGGCCGCCAGCAGCTGGCGGGCACGATCGTCGATGGTGTGGTGGGCCAGCACGTGCCGGCGTTGCCTGACGCTGGCACGCTCGGCGGCGTCGGGGTCGGCTGCCAGGTCGGCAGCGGCGCGGTCGAGCAGGTCGGGCGGTGCGGTGACCGCGACCGGGCCGAGGGTCCGTTCGATCGCGCTGCCCTCGGCGCACACCACGACGGTGCCGCGGGCGGCGGCCCGCAGCGCCGACAGGGCGACCTCCCGCGTTCCGTCGTCGTGCACGGCGCGCACCTGGGGGCGACGGTCGACCCCCATCGGGTTGTCAGCGCGGTGATCCACCGCTGGCGCCCCCGCACCGTCCGGGTCGTCGGCGTCCACGACGAGGTCGACCGAGCCCCGGGGCAGGGCCCCGGCCACCTCGCTGGTCGCCACGACGGGCGCGTCGGTCAGCTGCCGGCAGGCGGCCACCGCCGTCGCGTCGAGCCAGGACGTCGTGGCGTCGAGGAGCACGAGGTCCGGCCGCTGGATCTCGAGCTGCGTGCGCCAGGCCTCCGCCGTCAACCGCACACCGGGTGCCGTTGCGTCCGTGATCGGCAGGTCGCTGAGGTGGGCGACCCGCAGGTGGGGCTCGCGTTGGTGCGCGCCGACCGGTGGACCGGGGTGCTCGAGGGCGATGGGTGCTCGGAAGGTCGCGCGCGCGGCCGCGGGGCCCCGTCGGAGCGCTCCGAGGGCCAGCGCCGCCCGGACCGTCCGGCGGGCGGTCAGGCGCCGGAGGACGTAGCTCGCTGCGACCTCGTCGCTGTCCACGGCATCGCTGGTGCCGGTGCGGTCGGGCTCGAGATCGGGCACGGCGGTCTCCGGCGGCGGGGTGGACGGGGGGACGGTGACCCAGGCTCGCGCAGCGCCATCGGTCACCTGCCCGCGGACAGTATGCTCCCGAGGTCGCCGGCCCCCTGACGTCCCCCGGGAACGTGGGCCCGTCCCTCCCGCGCGTCTCGCGCTCCCACCGCTTCCGAGGCTGTCCGTGGCCACTACATCGAGCGCCGCCCCGCCGCAGCTGGTCCGGCTCGGGGGCACGCCCCCGTTGCGGGACTACGTGCGGTCCCTGTGGCAGCGTCGTGAGTTCGCCTGGTCCGCCGCTCGCGGTGAGGTCCAGACCGCGCACCTCGACACGCTGCTCGGCAACGCGTGGCACCTGCTCAACCCGCTGCTGCTCATCGGCGTCTACTACCTCGTCTTCGGTGTGGTGCTCGACATCACCCGCGGGTTGCCGGAGGGGCTGTTCCTGCCGTTCCTGGCCGTCGGGGTCTTCACCTACCAGTTCATGCAGAAGACCATCAACGCTGGAGCGCGGACCATCTCCTCGAACCAGGGGCTGATCCGGTCCCTGCAGTTCCCACGAGCGCTGTTGCCCATCGCGACCGTCCTCTCGGGCACGATGGCCTACGGCTCGGCGTTCGTGGTCATGGTGGCCGTGGTGTTGCTGAGCGGGCAGCCGCTGACCCTCGAGTGGCTGCTGCTCCCGCTCGTCGTCGCGCCCCTGCTGGTGTTCACCCTCGGCGGGACGTTCATCTCGGCCCGGCTGACCGACAAGGTCCGCGACCTCGAGAACATCCTGCCGTTCCTGTTCCGGCTGGGCTTCTACGGGTCGGGTGTCATCTTCTCGGTCGACGGGTACCTGACGAACCCCGCGTACCGCCGGCTGTTCCTCGCCAACCCGTTCTACGTCTACATCACCCTCGTGCGCGACGTGATGATGGTGGAGTACACCACCGAGTACCTCGTGTGGCTGTGGTCGTCCGCGATCGCGTGGGCGGTGGTCGTGTTCGTGGTCGGCCTGCTCATCTTCCGCGCTGGCGAGCGGGAGTACGGCCGTGGCTAGGCGCTCCACCACCGAGGGGCTGGCCCCGGACGTGCCCGCCGATGCCACCATCGTGGCCCAGGACCTCCACGTGACCTACAAGGTCTACGAGGACCGCCGACCCCAGCTGCGCGAGATGGTCGCCAACCGGGGGCGCCGTCCCTCGTTCCGCGAGATCAAGGCCGTCCGTGGCGTCGACTTCGTCGCTCGCGAAGGTCAGTCGATCGGGATCGTCGGACGCAACGGGTCGGGCAAGTCGACCCTGCTCCAGGCGATGGCCGGCCTCCTGCCACCGGACGACGGCGCGGTGTTCGCTCGTTCACAGCCGTCGCTGCTCGGGGTGAACGCCGCGATGAAGCCGAACGCGTCCGGGCGGCGCAACGCCATCCTCGGCGGGCTGGCGCTCGGGTTGACGCGGGAAGACATGGAGGAACGTCTCCCGGAGATCATCCGGTTCACCCAGCTCGAGGACTTCATCGACCTGCCGATGCGGACCTACTCGTCCGGGATGCGGGCGCGGCTGCTGTTCGCCATCGCGACGTCGGTCGAACCCGACATCCTGATGATCGACGAGGCCCTGGCCGTGGGCGACACCATCTTCCAGAAGCGCTCCCGCAAACGCATCAAGCAGCTGCGCGAGAACGCGGGGACGGTGTTCCTGGTCTCCCACGCGTCCAAGACGCTGCTCGACAGCTGCGACCGGGTGCTCTGGCTCGAGCGCGGCCAGCTGATCGCCGACGGCGAGCCGAAGGACGTGATCGAGTCCTACGAGGCGCGGATGAACGAGGAGTCCGATCGTGACTGAGCGCACCACCGATCCTGTCGCGCGGTTCCGCGACCACGACTTCACCGTCGGGGTCATCGGCCTCGGCTACGTCGGGCTGCCCCTGGCATCGACCGCCAGTGCGCAGGGCCTGCACGTCATCGGCTTCGACGTCCACCAGGGCCTCGTCGACGCGCTCAACGCCGGCACGTCCCACATCGGCGATGTGACCGACGGCGAGCTGCGCGAGGCGCTCGACCGCGGCGCCGTGCTGACCACCGAGGAGGCCAAGCTGGCCGAGGCCGACGCGATCTTCATCGCGGTGCCCTCGCCGCTCGGTCGCAACCGCCAGCCCGACATGAGCTACATCGAGGCGGCTGCGGCCACCGTCGAACGGGTGGCACGGCCCGGCCAGCTCATCTCACTGGAGTCGACGACCTACCCGGGGACCACCGAGGACCACCTCGTGCCGGCGATCGAGCGGGCCGGGCTCACCCTGGACGAGGACGTGTTCGTGGCGTTCTCCCCGGAACGCGTCGACCCGGGCAACGTGCTGCAGACCCACGACATCCCGAAGGTCGTCGGCGGGGTCACACCGTTGTCGACCGAGGTCGCTGCGGCCGCGTACGCACGCCTCGTGGCCAAGGTCCACCCCGTCAGCTCCGCGCGTGCGGCCGAGCTGACCAAGCTGCTCGAGAACACCTACCGCGCCGTCAACATCGCGATGGTCAACGAGCTGGCCCAGATCGCGCACGTGTTCGACATCGACGTGTGGGAGGTCATCGACGCGGCGGCGACCAAGCCCTTCGGCTTCCAGCCCTTCTACCCCGGGCCGGGTGTCGGTGGTCACTGCATCCCCCTCGATCCGCAGTTCCTGGCGTGGCGCGCCCGCGAACTGAAGGCCACCACGCGCTTCATCGACCTCGCCGAGGACGTCAACCTCCACATGCCCGAGTACACCGTGCGGCGGTTGATCGAGCTGCTCAACGACCGCGGCCTGCCGCTGAAGGACACCCGGATCCTCGGGGTCGGGGTGGCGTACAAGAAGAACATCGCCGACGACCGCGAGTCGCCGTCGATCGACGTGATGAAGCTGCTCGCCCTGCGCGGCGCCGACCTCGGGGTGCTCGACCCGCACGTGCCGCACGACCGCCTCGTCCGTCACGGCTTCACCGCGGTGGACGACGACGCGGACCTGTCGGACTGGCAGGTCGCGGTGATCCTGACCGACCACGACGCCACCGACTACGAGCGCCTCGCCGCGCAGGTTGACGTGGTCTTCGACACCCGTGGGGTCTACCGCCGCCGCGGCATCACCGCGGACAACGTCCTCAGCCTCTGAGGGTGGAACCACCGCTGCGAGTCCTGGTGGTCACGACCGTCCACACGCCCCTGGACGCCCGCATCCACCACCGGCAGGTGCGGGCCCTGCGCTCCCACGGGGCGCAGGTCACCTACGCGGCGCCGTGGTCGGCGACCGGCACCCCGCCGGACGCGGCTGCCGATGGCGTGCGGACGCTGGATCTGCCCCGTGCCGTCGGCCGCCGCCGCGTCCGTGCGCTGCGCGCCGCCCGCCGGCTCGTGGCCGCAGAGGGGCCGCGTCACGACGTGGTGCTGCTGCACGACCCCGAGCTGGCGCTGGCGGTCGCCGGGCAGCTTCGCCAGCTGCCTCCGGTGGTGCTGGACGTGCACGAGGACACCGCCTCGTCGCTGATCGACCGTCCGTGGGTCCCGGGGCCCCTGCGCCCGGTGGCAGCCGCCGCGGC
The DNA here is from genome assembly GCF_000969705.1 of Nitriliruptor alkaliphilus DSM 45188. Classification (GTDB taxonomy): domain Bacteria; phylum Actinomycetota; class Nitriliruptoria; order Nitriliruptorales; family Nitriliruptoraceae; genus Nitriliruptor; species Nitriliruptor alkaliphilus. Next base: position 299,090 of record NZ_KQ033901.1, on the reverse strand, counting down.
CCGCCGCGCCGAGCGGTGGTCCGAGGAACGGCTGCACCTGCTGCTGGCCGAGCGCAGCTACCAGGAACGGTTCACCCGTCCCCACCCGTTCGTGCCGAACGTGCCGCCACCGGCGCCGATCGAACCGCTGCCACCGGGAGACCAGCGGGCCGTGTACGTCGGCCGGATCGCGGTCAGTCGCGGTGCACGTGAGCTGTTGGCCGTCGCTGCCGCGATGCACGGCGAGCTCACCTTCGAGCTGATCGGCCCGGTCGACGGCGACGTCCGCGCGGACCTCGAACGGGCCGTGGCCGCCGGTCACGTCGACTGGGCCGGCTTCGTACCCAACGACCAGGCCCTGCCACGGGTCGAGGGTGCGGCCGCGGGCCTGTCGCTGGTGCACCCGCAGCCGAACCACGCGGGGTCCCTCCAGACCAAGGTGCTCGAGTACCTGTCGCGCCGCGTCCCGGTCATCACGACCGACCTGCCGGTCACCGGCCCGTTCGTCCGCGAGCACGACGTCGGGCTGACCGTGCCGGTGGATGCGTCGGGGGCGGACGTCGACGCGGTGGTGGCGGCCCTCCGGCACCTGGTGGCGGATGGCGAGGACCGCCGCGCCAAGGCGGACCGCGGCTACGACCTCGTGGTCCGCGAGCTGAACTGGGACGTCGCGGGCGCCGCCTTCGTCGCCGAGCTGGAACGCATCGCCGAGACCGCCGCGTGAGCCAGCCGCTGCCGCCGCTGCCCGACCCCGCGCGTGTCGCCGTGGTCGTCCCCGCGCGTGACGCCGGGGTGACCGTGGCGATCGCCCTGCGGACCGCGCTGGATCAGCAGCCGCCGGTCGACGAGGTCGCCGTGGCGTGCGACCCGGACGACAGCTCCACCCGGGACGCGGTCGCACCGTTCCTGACCGCCGACCCTCGCGTCCGCCTGGTCGACGCGCCAGGCGGCCGCACCCCGGACGCTCTCAACGCTGCGATCGCTGCGACGACCGCGGAGGTGGTGGTCCGCCTCGACGCCCACGCCGAGCTGCCTCCGGGCTACGTCGCTCGCGCCGTGGCGACCCTGCGCGAGACGGGCGCCGGCAACGTCGGGGGCCGGCAGGTCCCCGTCGCCGAAGCCGGCTTCGCCGGGGCAGTGGCGGCGGCGATGACCTCGCCGTTCGGGGCGGGGGGAGCGGCCTACCGGACGGGATCCGCGGCCGGACCGGTCGACACGGTCTACCTCGGGGTCTTCCGGCGTCGGGCGCTGGAGGCGGTGGGCGGCTACCACCCGGGGATGGACCGCAACCAGGACGCCGAGCTCAACCTGCGCCTGACCGCCGCCGGCTACCCGGTGTGGTTCGAGCCGGCCCTGTCGGTGGCCTACCACCCGCGCACCAGCGTCCGGGCGTTAGCGGCGCAGTACCACCAGTACGGCCGCTGGCGGCGGGTCACCGCCGCCCTGCACCCCTCGTCGCTCCGGATCCGCCAGCTCGCGCCACCGGTGCTGGTCAGCGCGTTGCTGCTGGCGCTCCTCCAGGCGATCTTCACCGGCTGGTGGTGGGTCGCCCTGACCGCCGCGGTGGGGTACGGGGTGCTGCTGCTGGCCGCCGGTCTGCGGGCCGCTCCGCGGCTGACGGCCGTGGTACCCACCGCCGTGGCGCTGGCCACGATGCACCTGGCGTGGGGGTTAGGCTTCCTGTCAGGGCCTCCGCGCGACGCGCCCGGCCCCACGCGCAGCTCGGACGACCGGTGACCGAACCCCTCGCCACACCTCGATCCCACGACGATGCGGTCGACGGCGATCCCACGGGTGAGCTGCCCCTGCTGGCCCGCTTGAACCGTCGTGGGTTCCGGCTGGTCATGGTGATGGACGTCGTCGTCCTCTACGGCATCGCGGTCGGCACCATGCTGGTCCGTGACGGGTTCACCTGGCGGAACTACCCGGTACCGCTGTACCTGACGTCCTTCGCCTTCGTGACCCTCCTGTTCGTGGCGACGCTGTACTTCGGCGGGCTCTACGAGCGTGAGCCGCGGCTCGGTGCCCCGTCGGTGCTGCCGCGAGCCGCCAGACAGACCCTCGCGGCGGGCAGCACCTTCGCCCTGCTGACGCTGGTGCTGACGCCGATCGCCAACGAGCTCGGCCTCACCACCCAGCGTGCTCTACCGATCCCGATCATCAACCTGGTGGTCCTGATCGTCCTCGGCGCCATGGCGACCGCGACCAACCGGCGCGTGGCCAGCATGGTCCGGACGCGCCGTGAGGGCCCGCCGAAGGTGGTCGTGGTGGGTGATGCGGCGGAACTCGAGGTGGCACGTCAGCACCTGGCCGAGGACGCCGAGCGCGTCCGGGTCGTCGCCGAGCTGACCGACCCGTCGCGGACCGTCGAGGAGGTGCTGCGCACCGAAGCGACGGACGTGGTCCTGCTCGCCCGTGAACACCTCGATCCGCTCTACCCCGACGTGGTCGAGGCGCTCGACCGGGCCGGGATCACCGTCCTCCTGCGGGTGACCGCCCGCGAGACCATGTTCGGGCTGGAGCGGGTGCGTGAGGTCGGCGGCCTGCCGTTCGTGCTGCTGCGGTCACAGACCATCCCGGTCTCGCGCGCACGGTTCAAACGCTTCTTCGACGTCACGGTGCTGACCGTGGCCGCGCCGGTGTGGCTGCTGGTCCTCGGTGCCGTGGCCGTCCACCAGCTGATCGTGGTCGGACGTCCCCTGCTGTACTGGCAGGAACGCGTCGGGGTGGCCGGCCGTCCGTTCCGGATGGTCAAGTTCCGCACCATGGTGCTGGACGCCGAGGCGGTCGGGGGGGCGCAGCTGGCCGAACGCGAGGACCCGCGGGTCATCCCGGCCTGCCGGTGGGTGCGTGCCACCCGCATGGACGAGCTGCCGCAGCTGTGGAACGTCCTGCGCGGCGAGATGTCGCTGGTCGGGCCGCGGCCCGAGCGGCCCGAGCTGACGGCCGCGTTCGAGCGTTCGATCCCCGGGTACGCCCGCCGCCACGAGCTGCCGCCGGGCCTGACGGGCCTCGCCCAGATCCACGGCCGCTACCACACCGACGCCGAGTACAAGCTCGGCTACGACCTGCAGTACCTCGTCAACTGGTCGCCGGTGCTCGACCTCGAGATCCTGTTCCGCACGGCCTGGGTCGTCATCGCCCGCCGCATCTGACGCACGTCGGTCCGGACACGACGGTGCCCCGCCGACCTCGGCGGGGCACCGTCCGGCTTCCCGGCCAGCAGGTCAGGGCAGCGGGCTGCACTCACCGTGGTCCCAACCGATCCGGAAGAGATCCCGCCCTTCGAAGCCGTAGAGCCGGCATTCGGCGTCGAGGGTCAGGAACGGGCCACCGAACGTGTCGCTATTGGGGCTGATCTCGCGGAGCCTGCTTCGTCCCGTGGTCGCGTTGCGGTCGACCTGCGCGAGTTCACTCGCGCGCGCGAACACCGTCGGCGCGCTGGGGTCGAGTTCGCCCACCGAGCTCAACGCGTCGCCGATCGTGTAGTTCCCGATCGCACGCTCGCGGACCAGCTTCCCGCTGTCGTCCATGTCGAGCTCGATCACGCCGGTGCGGTTCACGTTCGTCCCGTCGACGGTGAGTCGGCCGCTCCAGACCGCCACGACCCGGTCGCCGAGCACGTCGATCGCCACGATGTCGCGGTTGCGACGGTCGTGGTTGGACGGCGCGGGGTTGTGCCACGCAACCACGCCCGTGGTGTGGTCGATGGCCTGCACGCCGCCCCGTGTGTCACCGATGATGACCAAGTTGGGATGATCGTCACCCGCGACGGCAAGTGCAGATGCCTCGATCGCCCGGTTGTTGGCGTCGCGGAGCTCTCGCCCGTCCTCGGGACTGATGGCGCCGCCGCTGGGGTTGATGGTGAACAGGCGGCTGGCTCGGAAGCTCGGGAGGCCGGAGATGCTCTGCGGGTTGTCATCGTCGCGAGCGATGATGTGGACCCGGTTGGTCCGGGTGTCGAACTCCGCCGCAGCGGGGCGCTTGAAGGCCTCCTCCCAGCGCACCACCAGCTGAGCGCTGCTCGCGCCGGGGGCGATCCGCCACAGCTGGGCGAAGGGGTAGGTCGCGGCGTAGGTCGTCCCGTCGGGACCGGAGGTCAGCGCCTTCGCCTCGCCGGTGAGCAGCGCCCTGCGTGCGGAAGCTGGCTGTTCCCCGGTGATGTCCCGGAGCGCGACCAACCCGCTCGTCCCGACGGCGAGGCTGCGGTCGTCAGCGTGCAGGCTGTGCGGCTGCAACGCCCCGGCCTGCGCGCCGCGCTGCACGATATCGGCAGGGGTCCGGGCGCCTGGACCGAGCTCCCAGACCATGCCCTGGGTGGTGACACCTCGTAGGCGTCCGTCGGACTGGATCTCGACGAAGCGACTCGGCTGGTTCGTGACGGGCGAGCCCAGGCTCCGGGGGGCGCCTGTCGCGGTCCCGGTGCGGGGGACCGTCGTCTCGTAGACGCGTCCCGTCTGTCCGGTCGCGACGACGCGGGTGCCGCGGACCGCGACGGCGTCGATACGTGCCTCGCCGGCGACCCGCTGGTCGACCAGCACCCGTTCGGTACGACGGTCGAGGACCACGAGACGGGAGTCCGGGGTCGCCGACGAGCTGTCGGTGCCGAAGACGACGTAGTCGCTGTTGACCGTGAGCGCGAAGATGCCCGTCGCCGGGGCGACGGAGTTCGGCGTCAGGTGGCGGACGTCGCGCTGAGGTACGTCGAGTCGGTCGCCGGGAGCGAACGCGTACAGGCGTGCTCCGCCGGTCTGCTGGCCGAGCCCCACGTAGAGGGTGTCGCCGTGGACCGCGATCTGCTTGACGTCAGGACGCAGGCCGTTCGCGAGCGTCGGCAGGCAGGGTGCCTCGAAGAGCACGTTGGCGACGTTGCCGTTCGAGCTGATGCGGTGGACGACGTGGCGCGGGTCGTCGAAGCCCCGGGTTGCGAGTCCCATCTCCTCGCGCAGCCAGCCGACGGCGTGAGCGCGCGTGCCGGCCCAAAGGCGGGTGCCCTGGGTCGCGAGCGTCCAGAACTCTCCGCCGTTCTGGACCTGGGCGAAGGGCTGGGCCGTGCGCGCCGCGCCGTTGGGCGCATCGGCCCGGTACCGGAAGACGTTGGGACCGGTCACCCGGCCCGGTCGCGGGTCGTCGCTGCCGGTGCGGGCGACACCCCACTGCCCCGCGTAGACGTGGTTACCCCGAGTCGTGGTGGCCCAGGTCCGGGTGCCGGCTGGGATGGTCGTCGTCGCCGAGCCGTTGTTGTTCGAGGTCAGCCGCACGCCACGGGACTCGACGAGGCTCTGGGAGTGGATCTCGAGGCCGTGGCCGGTGCGGATGGCGGACGTGACCGGGAACCCGACGGCTGCGGGCCCGATCGCGTCGTCCACCTGAGTCGCCTCCAGCTCGGCGCCAGCTGCGGAGCCCTCGGCCGTCGCCGCGGCATCGTCGAGCTCGGCGAGGTCCTCGCTCTCGCGGTCGAGGACGCTGTCGTCGGTCGTCGTGGTGGTCTGCTGCTCGGTCGAGCTCGTGCTCGCGGTGCTGGCCTGCGAGGTCTGCGGCGGGCAGGTCACGAGGCCGAGGCCGCGCACCAGGAACGACGCCATCTGGTCACGCTTGACCAGCTCGTTGGGGCGGAAGGTGCCGTCGTTGAACCCCTGGGTGATCCCGGCGGTCGCGAGCGCGGAGATGGCGTCGGCGTGCACGTAGCCGCTCGGCACGTCGCGGAAGCTGCGGTCGCCCGGGGGCAGGTCCAGGCCCTTGGTGAGGAACGTCGCCATCTGTCCACGGGTCACGAACTCCAGGGGCCGGTAGGTCCCGTCGGTGAAGCCCGTGGTGATGCCGGCGGCGGCGATGGCGCCGATGGCGCCGTTGTGCACGGACTCCCGGGGGACGTCGGGGAAGTCGGCGCGCTCGCGCTTGAGGCCGAGGGCCTCGGTGAGGAAGGTCGCCATCTGGTCGCGGCGGACGTCGCCGCGGGGGCGGTAGGTGCCGTCCGGGTAGCCCGTCGTGATCCCCTCGGCGGCGATGAGTTCGATGGCCTCTTCGTGAACGCTGCCGTCGATGTCGGAGAAGCGGCTCTGGGCCTCCGCCGGGGTACCGGCGGAGGCGATCAGGCCCGTCAGTACGAGCGCGAGGACGAGAGCCCACACGCCGAGCGTGCGGGCAGCAGTGATGTTCACGGACGTTCCCCCCGGGGACGTGAGGCGTGCGCGAATGCGCGGGAGCGGTCGGCGAGTACAGGCACGAGGTGGCCTGCAACCTAACGAGTCGGGCGAAGGTAGGGGTTCCCGACGCATCGTGTGCACGGGACGGTGCGGTCACGGCGCACACCGGACACCGCCCTGGCCAGGGTTAGGCTCGCCGCCCTCCTCACCACCGTCGCCGACCACGGAGCCCACCGTGCCGAGCACCTCCCGCGGCCCCCGGGCGCTCGTGCGGCGGGCCACGGCCTCCCCGTGGGTCCGTGCGGTGGCGCAGGCCACCCGGGCGCGTCGGTCGATCGCCGCGATCCGGCGGTCCGGGCTGTTCGACGAGGTCTGGTACCGGTCGCAGCTCGACGTCGGTGAGTCGGTCGACGATGCGGTCGTCCACTTCGTCCGCGAGGGTGCCGCGCGGGGCCTGCAACCCCACCCGTTGTTCGACCCGGCCAGCTACCTCGAGGTCGATCCGGCGGCGGGGCGGTCCGAGGCGGACCCGTTCACCCACTTCCTCACGCGCGGCGCAGGGCGTCTGCTGGACCCGCACCCGCTGTTCGACGGTCGGCTGGTGGCCGAGCGACACCCGGAAGCCGCGGGGCACGAGCACGGCCCCCTCGGGTGGTACCTGGCGGACCCGACGCGCAGCCTGCCGGCGCCGACGGCCCTGCTCGAGGGCACCCCGGACCTGACGCCAGCGGCGTACCTGGACCTCGTCGGTGAGGTCGCGTCATCGCACGCCGCCGTGCCGAGCTACGACGACTTCCCCCGCGTGCGGGACGACTTCGACCACGCCGCTGCCACCGGCTTCGTGGGGCGGATGCGCGATGTGGCGGCCCGGCTCGATCCGCCGCCCACCGTGTCGGTCGTCGTGCCGACACGCGATCGGGCCGGGGTCCTCGGGGCGGCGATCGACTCGGTCCTGGCGCAGACCTGGCCGCACCTCGAGCTGCTGATCGTGGACGACGGCAGCACCGACGGGACCGGCGACCTCGTCGCCGGCTACGACGACGACCGGGTGCGCTACGTGCCGCTGCCGGCCTCCGGGGTCTCCCGTGCCCGCAACGTCGGCATCGAGCACGCCACCGGCCGCTATGTGGCCTACCTCGACTCCGACAACACCTGGGAGCCGACCCACCTCGAGGTGATGGTCGGCTTCCTCGCCTCCGAGGGGCTGCGGGCCGGCTACGGGGCCATCGAGCTCCACCGCGAGGAGGGTGTGGCCTACCGCGGCGTGCCGGTGGACCTCGGCGCCCTCCGGGAACGCAACTTCATCGACCTCAACGCGCTGGTCCACGAACGGTCGCTGGTCGACGAGGTCGGGGCCTTCGACGAGCAGCTGCGCCGGGTCGTGGACTGGGACCTGATCCTGCGCATCACCGACGTCACCGACCTCGGGTACGCGCCGTTCATCAGCGCGCGGTACGACGATCGCCAGGACCGCGGCGACCGCATCACCTACTCCGAGACCCCGGGCTACGTGGACCTGGTGCGATCACGCCGGCTCGTCGACTGGTCGTCGGCGCCTGCGGTGACGCCTGGACGTGACTCGCTGCTGCTCGTCGCGCGTCAGGCCGACGGCGAGGGTGCGGCCCTCGCGATCGCGACGGCCGTGCGTGCACACCTCGCCGAGGCCGACGGGGCGGGTCGCGACCTCGAGATCGTCGTGGTCGACGACGGGGCCGACCGTGCCGAGGCGCTCCGGTTGCGGCTGCTCGCCGCGGTCCACCCCGACCTCGTCTTCGAACGCCTGTCGCACCGGGTCAACCTCGCCACCGCCCTCGACCTCGCGGCCACCCGCGCCTCGGGGGACGTGCTGACGGTCGTCGATCCGCTGCTCGACGTCGACCCGGCGCCGCTGGCCGCGACCGCGCAGGCGGTGCGCGACGGCGAGGCGACCGCGCTGCAGCCGCTGCTGGTGTCGCACCACGACGGGACGGTCGTCTCCAGCGGGTGGCTCACCGCCGAGGACGGCGTGCCCGTGCAGGTCGGATGGCAGCTGGCACCACACGACGCGTTGCTCGTGGACCGCCGCGGGCGTGACGCCGTCGAGCTGGCGGCCTCTGCGGTCGCGACGGCCGCGTTCAGGGCGTGCGGCGGGTTCCACCCCGTCTACACGCGGATCGGCGCGGCACTCGACCTCGGCCACCGCCTGCGCGCGGCCGGAGGCAGCTGCGCGGTGCTGCCCGAGGCGCTGGCACCGGTCGACGTGCGCCCCTACCACCGCCGGTGGCAGCTCGGCCCGGACGACGCACGCGAGCTGCGTCGCCGCCACCCGGACCTCCCGGCGACCCTCGAGTCGTGGGTCGAGGGCACGGGTGTCGAGGTCACCGGGGCCACCCCGGTGCCGCGCCCGGTCGTCCGTGGGCCGCAGCGGTGGGTGCCGGTCATCCGGCGCTGGGGTGCACGACCTCGCCGTTGGGCCATCAAGATCGGCGCCGAGGACCCGGCGTCCCGTGAGGAGTGGGGTGACTGGCACTACGCGGTCGCCCTGCGTGACGCTTTGGTGGCCCTCGGGCAACACGCCGTGGTGGACCTGCGGCGCGGCTGGTACCGGACGAGCGCAGACCTCGACGACGTGGACGTCGTCCTGCGCGGCGTGGCGCCCTACGACCCGGCACCGGGACGACGCAGCCTCCTGTGGGTCATCAGCCATCCCGACGAGGTGACGGCCGAGGAAGCGGGCCGGTTCGACCACGTCTTCGTGGCATCGACGGTGTTCGCCGCGGAGGCGGAACAGCGCTGGGGCCGACCGGTCGAGCCGCTGCTGCAGGCGACCGATCCGTCGCGGTTCAGCGTCGGCGCCGACCCGGCGCTGCGGACCGAGGTGCTGTTCGTGGGCAACTCGCGGGGGGTGCGCCGCCGCATCGTCGCTGACGCCATCGACGCAGGCCTCGAACCAGCGATCTGGGGTGCCGGTTGGGACGGTCTGGTGCCGGCCCACCTGGTGCGCGGTACCCACCTGCCCAACCACGAGCTCGCACGGCACTACGCGTCGGCGGACGTCGTCCTCGCCGACCACTGGGACGACATGCGCGAGCGCGGGTTCGTCGCCAACCGCCTGTTCGACGCCGTCGCAGCCGGCGCCGCCGTGGTCAGCGACGCCGTGCCCGGGGTCGAGGACCTGTTCGACGGCGCGGTCCACACCTACCGGGATGCCGGCGAGCTGGCCGACGTCGTCGCCGCCGCCCGGCGGGCCCCACGACCGCGGGGAGCCGAGGCGGTCGCCGGCCACACCTTCCTCGACCGGGCCCGTCGCCTGATCGCGTGGGCCGACGAGCGACGCTGAGGCCGCGCGGCGACAGCCTCGCCGTCAGTCGGGGGTCGGGGCGCCGGGGAGGCCCGCGGCCGCGAGGATCTCGCGGACCGTGTCGGCGTCGAGGCCAGCGGCGCCGAGGGCGACGCCCAGCCGGGCGCCGAGGAGGGTGGCACCGCACCGCGGGCAGAAGTTCGCGCGGCCGAGGTCACCCTCGAGCACGACCCCGCAGCGTGGGCACGCCCCGACGATGAGGCGCTGGTCGACCCCGACGTCCTTCAGGGCGTCGACGTAGCCGCGGGCGTAGTCCCAGGGCACGTAGCGGTCGGGCTCGGGCTGGAACGCCGGCTCGTGGACCGGGGTCTCGCCGGTCTCGAGCAGCAGCTGCAGGTTCTCGCGCAGCATGTCCCAGGGGAAGTAGTGCTCCTCGACGCAGTCGTGGCACCACACCGCGACGCCGCGGTAGCCCTCGGCCTCGAACGTCGACCGGAAGTCGGCGAGGTCGGTCAGGTCCTGGCGGACGAGCGCGGTCTCGTGCTCGTCGAGCGGCTCGTCGTCGAAGTGCTCGTCGTCCGAGCCCTCGTCGAAGCCGCCCTCGTCGAAGTCGTCCTCGTCGCTCACTGCACCTCCGGGTCCGCGCCCGACCGGGACGCTCCGGGCCAGCCTACGCCCGTCGGGTCGTGCCTCGCCCGGTCGGCGCCTACCCTGCCCACGCCCACGTCCGCGCCACGTCCGGAACCCCCGTGCTCGAGACCACCATCGGCGGCGCCAAGCGCGCCCGCATCGGCTACGAGCTGGACGACCTGTCGCTCGTGCCGTCGAAGCGCACCCGGGGCGCCGACCTCGCCGACGTGTCGTGGAAGCTCGACGCCTACCGGTTCGGTCTGCCCATCATGGCGTCGCCGCTCGACGCGGTCACGTCCCCGGCCACCGCGGCGCGCCTGTGCGAGCTCGGCGGGCTCGGCGTCCTCAACCTCGAGGGCCTCTGGACCCGCTACGAGGACCCTGAGGAGGTGCTCGGCGAGATCGCCCAGCTGACCCCCGGGACCGACGCGACCGTCCGGCTCCAGGAGCTCTACGACGAGCCCGTCAAGGAGGAGCTGATCGGCCGGCGGGTCGAGGAGCTGAAGGCCGGTGGCATGGCCGCGGGGAGCCTCACCCCCGGCAAGGTCGAGCGCTACCACCACGCCGCGCTCGAGGCCGGTCTCGACCTGCTGGTGGTCCAGGGGGTGGTGGTCACCGCCCAGCACGTCACCGACGAGGACCACGAACCCCTCGATCTGCGCTCGTTCACCGCCCGCTACGACATCCCCGTCGTGGTCGGCGGGGTCGCGTCGGCGAAGTCCGCCATGCACCTCATGCGGACCGGCGCGGTCGGCGTGCTGGTCGGCCTCGGTGCCTCCTCGGTGTCCACCACCGAGGCGGCCCTCGGGATCCACGTGCCGCTGGCGACGGCCATCGCCGAGGTCGCCTCGGCGCGCAGCCGGTACCTGGAGGAGTCCGGCCGGTACGTGCACGTGATCGCGGCCGGTGGCATCGGTACCGGCGGCGACCTCGCCAAGGCCATCGCCTGTGGGGCGGACGCGGCCATGCTCGGACGCCCGCTCGCGGCCGCCGACGAGGCACCGGGTCGCGGCGCGTACTGGGGGGTCTCGGCGGCGCACCACACCCTGCCGCGCGGCCGCTACGACCGGGTCGAGCCGCTGGGGCCGCTGCAGGTCATCCTCGAAGGGCCGGCGCACCGCGACGACGGCAGCGTCAACCTCATCGGTGGGCTCCGGCGTGCGATGGGCGTCCTCGGCTACGAGTCCCTGTCGAAGCTGCACCAGGCCGAGCTCGTCGTCCGCGCCCGCTGAGGTGACCGCGGCCGAGGCGCGTCGCGTCCCGGTCGGTCTCGACCGCGTGCTCGGCGACCCGGCGCTGTGGCTGTTCCTCGGCGCCGTCGTCCTCGGTGGGACCCAGACGGTCGTCCTGCACGCCGGTGCTCGCCCGTTGATCGCGGCGCTGCCCTACGCGGTGGCGGCCGTGGTGGTCGCCCTCGGCCAGTCCCTGCGGGTCGGCCTCGATGCAGCTCGCGGACACCGGTGGCTGGTGGGGCTGGGTGTGGCGCAGGTGGCGCTGGCGCTCTGGGCGCTGCAGGCGTTCCTGCGCGGTTTACCGGCCGGGATCGGCGAGTCGTCCGGCTTCTACCGGGTCAAGCTCCTGGTGACCACGCCGCTCGGTGACCACAACACAGTGGCCGGGTGGTTGCTGGTCGGCGTGGTCGCCACGATCGTGCTCGCGCAGCAGGACTCCAGGTGGTGGTGGGGCGTCGCGGCGACGGTCGCAGGTTCCGTGGCGTGCCTGTCGCGCGGTGCCGCCGCGGTGCTCCTGCTCGTCGCGATCGGATCGTGGCTGGTGGGCACGCGGCGACGGGTCGCGCTCGCCCTGACGGCGGCGGCCGTGGTCGTCCTGGGGGCGGTCAGCGCGCTGGCTGTGGTCCTGGACGCGTCGCCGCCTGCCGGGGCGCACGTGCCGGAGGGGCGCGTCGGGACCTCCGTCCTCGGGCGGGTCGACCTCGCCGTTCGCGGCTTCGAGGTCCTCGCCGACGCTCCCGCCCTCGGCGTCGGGCTCGGTGGGTTCGAGGACGAGGCCGTCGATCTGCCGCCCCCGAACCACCACGCGCACAACGCGCTCGCACACGCCGGGGCCGAGGGCGGGGTGCCGCTGCTGATCGTGACGCTCGGTGTCTACGCCCTGCTGGCGCGGCGCGGCCTGCGGCAGCCCCGCGGGTGGCGGCGGGAGGTCACGCTCCTCGGAGGCGCCGGGCTGGTCGCTCACGCGCAGCTCGACATCCTGAGCGGTCTGCTCGGGACTGAAGCGCTGCTGGCGGCCTTGCTGGCTCTGGCGGGCTCGTCAGGTCGGGGGCTCTCCGCGTCGGCGTTAGGCTCGCATCGCCCTCCCGCCCGACAGGACCGCCCGTGAGCCAGCAGGTCGACCTCGACACCGTCCTGGTCGTCGACTTCGGTGCGCAGTATGCCCAGCTCATCGCCCGACGCATCCGTGAGGCCCGGGTCTACAGCGAGGTCGTGCCCCACACGCTGGCCGTCGAGGAGATCGTGGCTCGGCGCCCGAAGGCGATCGTGCTGTCCGGCGGTCCCTCGTCGGTCTACGCCGAGGACGCGCCACGCGTCGACCCGAAGCTGTTCGAGACCGACGTCCCCACGTTCGGGATCTGTTACGGGTTCCAAGCGATGGCGGACGCGCTCGGGGGCACCGTCGAGCGCACGGGCACCGCGGAGTTCGGCGGGACCCCGCTCGAGGTGACGGGGGTCGAGTCGACCCTGTTCCACGGTCTCCCGGGCGCGCAGTCGGTGTGGATGTCACACGGCGATGCCGTGACCGCCGCGCCGCCGGGGTTCGACGTCGTCGCACGCACCGACCACACCCCGGTGGCGGCGTTCGAGGACCCCGCCCGCAAGCTCGCCGGTGTGCAGTTCCACCCCGAGGTCATGCACTCCGAGCACGGCCAGGCCGTCCTCGAGCACTTCCTCTACGAGATCGCCGGCTGCCAGCCGACCTGGACGATGGCCAACGTCATCGAGGAACAGGTCGAACGCATCCGCGAGCAGGTCGGCGACAGCCACGCGGTCTGCGGCCTGTCCGGCGGCGTCGACTCGGCCGTGGCCGCGGCGCTCGTGCAGCGGGCCATCGGCGACCAGCTGACCTGCGTGTTCGTCGACCACGGCCTGCTCCGTCAGGGCGAGGCCGAGCAGGTCGAACGGGACTTCGTCGCGGCGACCGGTGTGGACCTCAAGGTCGTGGACGCCCAGGACCGGTTCCTCGACGCACTCGCCGGGGTGACCGACCCAGAGCAGAAGCGCAAGATCATCGGACGCGAGTTCATCCGCGTGTTCGAGCAGGCCGCCCGCGAGGTCGTCGCCGAGGCCGAGAGCGAGGGCACCTCCGTCGACTTCCTGGTGCAGGGCACGCTCTACCCGGACGTGGTCGAGTCCGGCGGCGGCACTGGTGCGGCCAACATCAAGAGCCACCACAACGTCGGCGGCCTCCCCGACGACCTCGAGTTCGCGCTCGTCGAGCCACTACGGACCCTGTTCAAGGACGAGGTCCGCAAGGTCGGCGTGCAGCTCGGTCTGCCCGAGCCCATCGTCTGGCGCCAGCCGTTCCCCGGCCCCGGACTCGGGATCCGCATCGTCGGTGACGTCACCCGCGACCGGCTCGAGACGCTGCGGGCGGCCGACGCCATCGCACGTGAGGAGCTGACCGCTGCGGGCCTCGACCGCACCATCTGGCAGTGCCCGGTGGTCCTCCTGGCCGACGTGCGGTCGGTGGGCGTGCAGGGGGACGGGCGCACCTACGGCCACCCGATCGTGCTGCGTCCCGTCTCGTCCGAGGACGCGATGACCGCTGACTGGACCCGGGTGCCGACCGACGTGCTGGCGCGCATCTCGACCCGCATCACCAACGAGGTCCGCGAGGTCAACCGCGTCGTGCTGGACGTGACCTCCAAGCCACCCGGCACCATCGAGTGGGAGTGAGGCGCCTGGCGACCGGACGGCGCTGCGAGGCACGTTCGGTTGCGAGAGGCCTTGGACGTCACGGGGCGGGGCGGTTCCCGGTCTCGTCGTAGTCGCTGAGCCGGGTCCGTTCGACGGTGAGCGCCAGTCGCAGGTCGGCGTAGGGCCACAGCGGCCGTGGTCCGCTTCCGTGCTGCACGATGCGAACGTGGATGGCCTCGTCCGAGGGGTGTGATCCACCCGCCTGGTAGCGAGGGGTGCGGACGCCGTCCATCTCCCCGCGCCGCAGCCGGAGCACGTAGCTGCCCTCGGGGATGACGAACCGCGACGTGTTCCCGTAGGCCGCGGCGAACAGCCCGTTGTACTCGTAGTAGGCCCACCGGCGTTGGTTGGCGTTGAGCCCCCGGGTGTGGTCGCGTACGACCACCGATGGCACCTCGCCGATCTCCGGTTGTGCCCGCAGCAGCGCCACCAGCTCGCCCTGCTTGCGGTGGTCGACGACGAACGACAGCGTCAGCGCGAGGCTCGTCAGCGCCGCGACTGCGACGCCTGCTACCGCCAGGCGGCGACCCGGCACGTCACCGAGCACGGCGGTGGCCAGGCGAACGAGCCCGACGCCGACCGTCGCCCACCCGAACGGCACGAGCAGCTGGTGGCGGGAGTTCCACGCGGCGAAGCCCGGCCGGTGCCCCGCAGCGAGGTAGGGCAGCTCCCCGATGGACACGAGGAGCAGGCCGGCGACGATCCAGACCGTCGCTGCGGTGAGGGCTCTGGGGGAACGCTGGTGTCGGCGGACGACGACCGCGAGCGCCAGTGCCAGCAGGAGCACGCGCAGCGTCGCTGTTGCCAGCCGTGACACGACGAGCTGGTTGTAGCCCTCGTACAGCCCGTACGGCGCGAACCAGGTCGCCTTCGCGGCGTAGAACACCACCGGTGCTGCCAGCAGGTACCACCGCCGGGCTGCCCACCGGACGATCCGGCCGGGCCGTCGGTCATCACCGAGCTCGAGCAGCAGCAGGTGTCCCACCGGCAGGGCCACGAACACCAACAGCGACTGCGTCGTGAAGCTGACGAACAGGAGCACGGTGGCAGCGACGACGGCGGCTGGCGGTGCCGGCGTTCGGCGGACCAGGAGCCACCACGCCGAGGTGAACAGCGCGAGGCTCAACGTGTACGGCAGCGTGATCAGCGCGTGACGGGCTGAGTTGAACGGCAGCACCAGGACGAGCGTAGCGAGCAGCCAGGCGTCCCTGGCCGTCACGGCCGGTAGACCGTGGAAGGTCGGGAGGCGCCGAACGATGGCGAACACGGCCAGCCCCACCCCGAGGAACGCCAGTGCACCGACGAGCCGGTAGGCCCACGGTCCTAGCTCCAGGGCTGCGAGGTGGAGGAAGCCGACCCAGGGCAGTCCGTTCTGCTGGAACCCGTCGAGCATCGCCTCTGTCGGGACCTCGACCAGGGTCCAGTCATCCCAGAACACCGCGTCGAGCATCAGGACCGCGCCACCCCACGCGACCAGGTACGCCCCCACCGAGCTGCCCACGGCGGCCTGTCGCTGGAGCTCGTCCGCCGGCCGGGCCGAAGCGGTCGGGCGCAGGGCGACGCCGGCTGCGGCCACCCCGACGGTCAACAGGAGGATGGTGGGCAGATGCACCGCCGCCAGGGAGAGGTGGACCTGTTGCCAACCGATCGCCACGACCGCGAGCGTGACGACCGCCACCGCGGCGTAGGCGGCTCGGTGCCCACCGTGCACCGGCGGCGGTTGGGCAGGCACGGCCGCGCGGGAGCGGACGGACGCTGGCGTGACCAAGGACGGCTCCTCGGTGGTGGGATGCGCGATCCGGCCGCGCGCGGGGTCACGTGCGATCGTTGCACATCGGCCCTGCGCCTCGGGCGCTAGGGTCCGACGGCCGCGCCGGCGGTCACCGCTGCGCGTCCGACGTCGGGACGAGGGGGAGGACGGATGCCGATCACGGCCCCGGTCCGGTCACCGCTCGATGCCGACCGCTTCGCGATCGAGGTGGCACGCCTGAGCCTGGCACCCGGTGACCGTCTCGACCTCGACGCCCCGCCGCTCGACAGCGGCGCGTACGACCTCGTCATCGCCCGCTGCGCCGCTGACGACGGCGCCAACATCGCCGCACTCGAGGCGGCTGGCGGCCGGCTCATGGACGTCCACGTCAGCTTCGATCGCGACCTCGCCGACGCCGACGCCGACCTCGATCCGGACGACGAGCCGATCGACGTCGCGACCGCTGCCGATGCGGACGCCATCTCGGCACTGTGCCGGAGCGCGTTCGCCCGCTCGACCGGGCACTACCACGCCGACCCGAGGCTGCCCGCCGATCGCTGCACCGAGCTGTACGCCGACTGGGGCCGGCGGCTGGCCATCGACCCTGCGGTCACCGTCGTGGTCCAGCGCGACGCGGGCGGCGGCATCATCGGCCTCGCGACGTTCTCCCTGGACGAGCCGGCGCAGCAGGCCACGGTCGCGCTCGATGCTGTGCACGAGGACCACCGCGGTACCGGGACGTTCGCCCGTCTCGGCCGACAGCGTCTCGCGTTGGCACGCCGAGCGGGCGCGGACCGTATCGTCACGGCGGTGCACCTCCAGAACGTGGCCTCCTGCCGTGCGAACGAACGGATCGGCTTCAGGATCGCGAGCGCCGAACTGACCTTCCACATCTGGCGACGCACCCCGGAGGGGGAGCTGTGAGCGATCGGTCCATCCGCTTCAACGTCCCGACCGTCGAAGGTCGCGAGCTCGAGCACGTCGCCGCGGCCGTTCGAGGTGGCCACACCGCCTCGTCCGGGCCGTTCACGGAGCTCGTCAGCACCCTCCTCGCTGAGCATCACGGGGCTCCCGATGCGCTGCTGACCACCTCCTGCACCGACGCGCTCGAGATGACGGCTCTGATGCTCGACCTCGGCCCCGGTGACGCCGTCGTCGTGCCCTCCTTCACGTTCGTGACCAGTGCCCTCGCCTACACGCGGACGGGTGCGCGGCTGTTGTTCTGCGACATCGAGCGGGACACCCTGGCGCTCGATCCGGTACAGCTCGAGCGACTGCTCGCGACCCATCCGAACGTTCGGTGCGTCGTGCACGTCCACTACGCGGGCATCGCCGGTCGCATCGCGGAGGTCGCCGACCTCGTCGCCCGCTACCCGCGGGTGACGCTCGTCGAGGACAACGCCCACGGGCTGTTCGGGATGGTCGGCGAACGCACGCTCGGGACCTACGGCCGCTTCTCGACCCTGAGCTTCCACGAGACCAAGAACTTCATCTGCGGCGAGGGGGGTGCACTGATCGTCAACGACGAGGCCGATGTCGGCCGTGCACACGTCCTGCTCGACAAGGGGACCGACCGCCGCGCCTTCTCCCTCGGACTGACCGACAAGTACACCTGGCGCGACACCGGCTCCTCGTTCGGTCTGTCCGACATGCTCGCCGCCTACCTATGGGGTCAGCTCGAGCAGCGTGAGACGATCCTGGCTCAACGACGAGGGGTGTTCGACCGCTACGCCGCGAGTCTCGCCCCGGTCGCCGACGAGGTCGGCATCCGCCTCCCCGTGGTGCCCGAGGGGCGCACGCCAGCGTGGCACATGTTCCACCTCCTGCTCCCCGACGCCTCGTCACGCGACCACGCGCTCGACGCGCTCCGGCGAGCCGGCGTTCACGCGACCTTCCACTACGTCCCGCTCCACCGGTCCGACGGCGGTCGCCGCTTCGCCGCCGCCCCCTCCGAGTGTCCGGTGACCGACGACGTCAGCGCGCGGCTGCTGCGCCTCCCCTTCCACAACCGCATGAGCGCCAGCGAGCAGGAGCGTGTCGTCGGAGTACTGCTCGACAGCCTCCGGACGTACGGAGGTGCGTCGGCCGCGACGGGATGATCACTCGGCGGCGGTGCTGGTGGTCCGGCGGATCGCCCACCGCGGCGGCTCGCGAACCTCGCGCATCACGAGGCCGAGGTACTCCCCGATGAGACCGACGCCGAGCAGCGTCGCCCCGCCGAAGAACATCACGGCGAGGAACGACGAGACCCATCCAGGCGGAGTCGCCACACCGGTCGCCCAGCGGGCGGTGAAGACCAGCGCTGCGACGAGCGAGAGGAACGCGCTGGCAGCCCCGAGGAGCGACAGCAGGCGTAGCGGCAGGGTGGTGCCGAGGAAGAGGGTCGCGAGCACGAGGCGGCTCCCTTCGCGCAGCGTGAAACCAGAACGACCCTCGGGGCGAGCGTCGTGTCGGACGGCGACGTTGCGAAGTCGGCCGGCCGAGCGCCCGACGAGTGCCCACAGGATCGGGGTGCGGGTGCCGTTGGCGACGACGGTATCGACCACTGGCCGCTGCATCGCCCGGAACGCGGTGTGGTGCAGGCCGCGCGGCGTGCCGTTCGCGAGGCGGTCCACCCAGCCGTTGAAGACACTGCCGAGGTTGCGGATCAGACCTTCGTCGCGGGGCCAGGTGCCGATCACGGCGTCCAGGTCCGGATCGGCGCGCAAGGCGTCGAGCAGCGTGCGGACCTCGTCGGGGGGCTGCTGGAGGTCGTCGTCCATGGTGACGACCACCTCGCCTCCCGCGTGCGCGAGCCCGCACATGGTGGCGGCCTGCTGGCCGTGGTTGACGAGCAGGTCGATGCCGCGGACCCGCTCGTCGGCTGCAGCGAGGCGCGATATCGCAGCCCACGTGTCGTCCGGCGAGGAGTCGTTGACCAGCACGATCTCGTAGGAGGCCTCGGAGGCCAGTGCGGCGTGCAGGCCTTCGACGAGCGTCGACAGGGTGGCCGCGGACCGGTAGCACGGCACGACGACGCTGACCGCCGGGACAGCACGGTCCGGCGTCGCCCTCACGGCAGGCTCTCCGCTGCCGCCGCTCCTGGCGGGTCGGTCGGCGCGTCCTGGGGGGCGGGCGAGCGGATCACGAAGACCACCCCGACGAGGATGAACCCGATCCCGATCCACCGCCCGACGGGGACCGGTTGTCCGAGGGCGAACCGGTCCACGAACGCGACCAGGATGTAGCCGAGGCTGTACAGCGGGATGACGGTCGACAACGCCTGGTTGCCGTACAGCTCGAGGCTGATGAGCGCGACGCCGACGAGGAGGAGGTTGCCGGCCCAGAAGGCCCAGTGGCCGAGGAGCGCCCACAACTGCGCCAACGTGCCGCTGGCGCCGAGGGTGAACCCGCCGACGCCGGCGATCGCGTGGCGCCACAGGAGCAGGCCGGCCACCCCGAGGCTGAGGGAGACGAGCACGAGGACGATGGCGCGCACTGGCGAGCTCCGGGGTGGTGGCGGCGTGGTGGGCACGGCGCTCATGATGCATCGCCGGGGGGGTGAGCCGGTTCGCCGGGAACTCGCGCGGCGAGGAAGATCGACGAGCCGAAGGGTAGATCCGTTCGTCGCAGCAACCACCGGTCGACCCGGGAGACCTTGATCAACCAGCGGTCGAGCCATGCCGGTAGCCGGGTGGCGGCTGGGTCCTCGGGGCGGCGCAGGCCGAGGCGGCTCCCCACGCGATCGGCGATGAACAGCGGCATCGTGCTCGCGAACGCGTACGTGGCCCGCTCGACGCGGAGCCCGGCTGCCTCGACGGCTGCGACGAGGCGGCGGCGCGTATAGCGCCGATGGTGGCCGGCGGCGACGTCGAAGCTGGTCCACGCCCACTGGTAGGCCGGGACGCTCACCAGCAGGACGCCACCCGGGCGGGCGACACGTCGGAGTTCGCTGATGACCGCCGCTTCGGACGGGATGTGCTCGACGACATCGAAGGCCGAGACCACGTCGAACGCAGCGTCGCGGAACGGCAGGGCGGTCACCGATGCGCAGATGTCGCCTTCCTCGAGCCCACCCGGGTCGAGGTCGACCGCGGTGCGGCGGATACCGGCGACCAGCCAGCCGACGCTCGGCCCGTCGGCACTGCCGACGTCGAGGAGGTGGTGGCCTGGGTGCAGGTACCGTGCGAAGACGGCGTGCATGAGGTCGCTGCGTGCCTGGTACCACCAGTAGCGAGGGTTGGCGAGCGAGGCCGATCCCGGCGCCTGTGGCCCATCCGGCATGCTGCGCTCCCCTCGTGGCGTGCGCACGGATGCGGAGCTGGCGCACGGCTGGTCCGCCGGTGGATGCTAACGGCCAGGTCCTCGATGACACGCCACACCGGCGATGGCCATCGGGCCCCAGGGCGACGGCCATCGTGGGGGGGCGTTCCGGTAGCGTCGCGCTGGTCTTGAGGAGCACCGACTGATGCAGTTCGACCGGGTGAAACGGCGCCTCCGACCGGTGAGCGGTCCCGCCGCGTCCGGTGCCGCCGACACGATGGCCGACTCATCGCCGACGGTCGGCGACGAACTGGCACGAGCTGCTGCTGAGGTGCGTTCGAGTGAACTCGAGCGTGCGGCTGTCCGGTTGCGTCGGCTGCGTGAACGGGCGCCGAACCAGGCGGTGGTACACCACCGGCTCGCCCGCGTGCTGGAGCGCCTCGGAGATCTCCCCGGGGCAACCGCGAGCTACGAGGACGCGGTGGAGCGTGACCCGTCGAAGGCCGCCTGGCACTTCCAGCTCGGCAACGTCCGTCAGCTGGCTGGTGACCTCGAAGGTGCCGCACGCGCCTACCAGGGTGCGGTCGACCGCGATCCGAGCCACGGCACGTGGCACGCCCGGCTGGGATGGTGCCGACGCAAGACCGGGGACTTCGCGGGTGCCGCTCACGCGTACCGCGAGGCGACGTTGCGCGATCCCTCGCGCGAGATGTGGCACTTCTGGCTCGGTGTCTGCCTCGAACGCGCCCGCGACTGGCCCGGTGCGACGGTGGCGCTGAAGCGCGCCGACCTCGTCGCGATCCAGCACGACCCGCCTCACGAACCACCCTCGCGGCGCCTGCCCTACGAGCGTCGGGTGTGGCTATCGCTCATCCGTCGCCCGCAGTACGGCTACGGCATCCACCGTGCCTGCCAGCTGGCGAGCAAGCTCGGCCTCTCCCGGATCACGGCGGTCGAGTTCGGTGTTGCCGGAGGGAACGGCCTGGTGGCGATGGAGACCAACGCGGCCGAGATCGCCGAGCTCACGGGCGTCGCGGTGGATGTCGTGGGTTTCGATACGGGTGGTGGTCTGTACGAGCCGATCGACGCGCGCGACATGCCGTACTTCTTCGCAGCCGGCGCCTACGCGATGGACGTGCCGGCGCTGCGGTCCCGGCTCCGACACGCCCGTCTCATCCTCGGCGACGCGACCGAGACGTTCGCTGAGTTCCTCGCCTCGGCGCCCGCCCCGATCGGGTTCATGTCCTTCGACATGGACGTCTACTCCGCGAGCAAGGGGGTGCTCGACCACCTCTCGGAGGGCGCCGACGATGCCTGGTTCCTGCCGCGCACCCCGGTCTACTTCGACGATGTCGCAGGCTGGCAGGGACAGGACTACAACCCGCACGCGGGTGAGCTCCTGGCCATCGAGGAGTTCAACGCCGAGAACCGCGACGTCAAGCTCGCCGAGGACCGCACCTTCCGGACGTTGCCGGTCAACCACACCTGGCACCACGGGGCCTACACCCTGCATCGGTTCGCCCACCCGCAGTACGACACCTACGTCAGCCCCGCGGACGCGGCGTCGCTGGCGCTGAAGCCCGGACCGGAGGGTTGAGCCCCGGGGGACGCGGGCTCGTCGCCCGCCTCCGTGGCCGCTCGTCTCGAGCGGCCGGGCAGGAACTCGAGGTGTTGCGCGGCGAGGCTGCGGCGCTCGCCGCGGAGGACCGCTGGTTCGAGGCCGCCGAGCGCTGGCAGCGGCTGGCGACGGCACGACCGGACGACGCCAACGCTCACCGCGAACTCGCCCGCACCGCCGGACTGGTCGCGGCCTGGCGTGGCACGTTCGTGGGGTCGCCGCCACGCTTCCGGACCGACACCCAGCTGGCGGCGGACCGCCCCGAGGAGCCCGTCGCCGTCGACCCGACCGGGACGGCCCTCGCCGCCATCGAGCGCGCTGTCGAGCTGCGACCCGATTCGGTCGCGTGGCTGGCACCCCTGGGTGAGCTGCGGGCTGCCGCCGGCGACACGGTCGGCGCGATCGCCGCCTACGAGCGCGCCGTCGAGGCGACGCGGACGTCGCACAGCGCCTGGGTGGTCACCTCCCGGCACCTGTGGCAGTTCGAGCTCGAGCGCGATCACCACCGCAACGAAGCCGCGCGTGTCGACGATCCGCTGTTCGACGCGGCCCTGGAGCCCGAAGCCGCCGCGGCGCTCGGCGACCCACCAGGCGTGGTCCGCCCGCGCTTCACCCACCAGGGCCTGCACGTGACGGGCATCGTCGCCGACCCGTCCGTGACGGTGGTCGAGGTCACGCTCGGCGACCTCCCGGTCCGCACCGTCAACCTCGCGTCGGGAGAGCCGCTCCGCCGTTTCGATCTCGTGCTGCGACGGCCTGTCCTGGATGTCGCCCCACCCGTCGGTCGCCTGGCCGTCACCACCCCCGATGGGCGTGTGCTGCCGGCGCCTGGCCCCGTCGCTGCGGTGACGGTCCGACTGCCGCACGCCTCGGGGACCCTCGGTGACCTGCTCGCCGACGGCGTCCGGGTCGACAAGAAGGGCGGGCTGACACCCACGGCTGATGAGGTGGCCTCGCGACAGGCCGATCTGCTGCGCCTCTACGGGCTCGTGCGCGACGCCCTCGCAGAGGACCACGGACGCGAGCTGTTCGCCCTCTACGGCACCCTGCTCGGCATCCACCGGCAGGGGGACCTCATCCCCGGCGACGATGACTTCGACTGCGGCTACGTCGCGGGAGCCACGGACCCGGTCGCCGTCAAGGCCGAGGCCGTGGACCTCATCGCGGCGCTGGTCCGCGAGGGGTTCAGCGTCAGCATCAACCGCCGGGGGCGGCTCTTCCGCGTACACCACGACGCCATCGGTGACGCGTCGCTGCACCTCGACGTCCACCCGGTGTGGTTCGAGGGACCGGACCTGTACGTCCACAACCACCACCGGTTCCCCGCCGTGGTCGACGACCTCCTGCCGGCCGAGGCGCGCGACCTACGCGGCGAGCCGGTCCTCGTCCCGCGCCGACCCGAGGTGCTGCTGGAACGCTTCTACGGCCCTGGCTGGCGCACCCCCGACCCCGGCTACGTCGACGACGCTACCGGGGCCGATCCAGCGGTGATGACTCGCCTCGGCGAAGCCCTGCTGTCCCCTGAGGAGTTCCGGGCTCTCGACGACCGCCTCGCGGTCAGCGCGGCGGACCACCCTGGTCAGGGCCGGCTGGTGTCCATCGCCTCGCAACCGCTCTACCCGCTGGACGACGTCATCGAGTGAGCACCGCCCGAACCGACGTCAGTCGCGCGACGCGAGCACCACGACGCGGTCCGGCGCCGCGGTGCGCAGCGCCTCCAGGTCCGCGGTGCCGAGCAGGAACGCGTCGTCGCGCTGCAGATCCCGCGCCAGCTCGAAGCCCTGGTCGGGGGTGGCCCACCCGTGGCCGTAGACCTGGTGCAGCACGGCTTCGGCGTCCGTGGGGATCGGGACCAGCCGGCCGGCCAGGAAGGTGTCCCGCGTGACGGCGATGGCGTCGCCGCCGACGACAGGTTCGTAGCGCCAGCCGTACGACAGACGCAGCTCTTCCGCGTCGGTCAGCCAGGCGAAGTTGAGGTCGACGAAGATTCGGTCGCCCGGCTGCTTCCGGATCATCGCGCCGAACGGCTCGAGCTCGAGGTGGTACCCGTGGTCGAGCAGGCGCCGGCACAGGCCGGCGAACTCGTCACGGACGGCGGCTGGGTCGCGTTCGCCCGACACGTACCCGAGGTCGAACCCACCGACGTCGTGGGCGATGAAGTCCTGCTCGCGCACGGCGCCGAGCAGGTTGCCGTAGAACGGCGTGCACGCGTAGCCGTGCGCCTCGTGGACCACGGCTGCCACCTCGTCGACGAGGTCGAGGGTGCGACGCTTGCGGGCCGGGGTGTAGCCGGGGCGCAGGCGGCCGAACTTGGTGAAGACCGCGCCGGCATCGAGCCGCGCCCGCAGCGCCGGCATCCGGCTCTCGAAGCCGGTCTGCACCTCGGCTGCGGCGCCGAACCCCACGATGGGAAGCAGCCGGTCGGCGGTGCGGATGGTGATGCGGTCGCCGTCACCGAGGAACTCGAGGAGCTGCTCGCAGCTGAGCGAGAAGGCGAGCCTGCCGCGGTCGTCGGGGTCCGTGGCCTGGGCGTAGGTCGTGACGACCGTGGTCTCGCCGACGTGCAGGGACACCTCGACGGGCAGCGGGGACGGATCGTCCGCCACCCAGCCGGTGACGAAGCCCTCGCCACCGGCGAGGACGCCGAGCGAGGTGACCTCGCCGGTCGGCTCGGCCGCCCTCGCGTCGCTGTCGGCGGTCGGCTCACCTGGGGCCATCGGGAGGAACGCCGCGCCCCAGTCGATCGTCGCCGCGCGGCTCTTGGCCAGCTCCATCTCCAGACGGGGGTGTGCCGGCCAGCACACCAGGCCGGCCCGAGCGACGGCCGCCGCGTCCTCGTAGCGCTCGGACGCGCGGAGGGCTCGGGCGATCACCTCCCAGGTCGCCGGGTCGGCACCGGCTCGCACGTCGTCTTCGGTGGACTCCCAGGCGACGATGGCCGCGGACCAGTCCTCGACAGCGCCGGCCTCGTGGACCCCTTCGAACTGCGGGGGCACGGGTGGGTCCGCGGGTCGTCCGGCGACGGTGCTGCCCCCCGGCGGCGCCGTCGGGGCGTCACCGCTCGGGGCGTGCCCGGAGCCCGATGTCCGCGCGAGCCGGTCGAGGACCGCCACGGTGTCGGCCCGGAGCCGGTAGAGCCCGGCCACCGCCCGGCGACCTTCCTTGCGGTGCAGGCGCGCGATCCGCTGGAGCTCACGCCGGTGGCGGCGACGAGCCGATCCGGAGCCACCGGCCCGCACGGTCTCGCGGTGGCGTCGCCGGATCCGGTGCTCGGCCACGGCGACGTCACGCGCGGTCGGGAGGTCGCGCACCACCGACCCCGTGCTGAGGGGCCCACCGGTGGCGGAGACGAGGTTCCCGCCGTTGGACAGGAAGCGCAGCAGGAAGTCCTCGTCGTCCCGGTACGGCAACGCGTCGTCGAGACCGCCGACCAGGCGGTGGGCATCCGCGCTGCCGAGGAGGGTGCCGAACGGGACGTGCAGCGTGCGTTCGACCAGTGCACGCAGGAGGTCACCGGACAGGTCGGGGTCGACCACCTCCTCGGATCGGTCGGTGAGGTCGACGCGGCGGTGGCTCGAGGCGACCAGGGTCCGCGCCGGGTCCTTCGCTGCGAGGAGCGTTGCGTGCTGCACGGCGATCTTGCGGGGGTGCCAGACGTCGCCGAGGTCCAGCCACGCGACTGCGGCCCCGCCGGCCTCGGCGAGCACCCGGTTGCGTGACGCCGCGCGGCCGAGCCGCTCGGCGTGACGGACGACCCTGATGTCTGGGTAGCGCCGGCACAGCTCGTCGAGGGCGGCCCGGGCGGCGGTGCCGGCCCCGTCGTCGACCACGAGGACCTGGAGGTGGCCGCTGAAGCGCTGGTGCACGACGGTCGGCAGGCTCCTGCGCAGCGCGTCCGCCCCATCGTGCAGGTGTACCCCGACGACGACGTGCGGTGCGCCTGTGGTCATCAGCCCGTGCTGCGCAGGATCGCGGTCAGGTCGTCGGCGTCGAAGCGCACCGGATCGTTGCCGAGCCGTTCGAGGTTCACCGTGGACACGAGCGCGGCGCGTTCGTCCTCGTCGGTCACGCCGAGCTCCGAGAGCCGGGGTTCGAGGCCGATCCGCTCCATGAGTCCGACGAACGCCCGCCGGGCGGAGGGGCCGTCGTCGGCGCCGAGCGCCGCCACGGCGTGGGCCACCGCAGCGTCGTGAGTCGCAGGGTCGACCCCGGCCTGGAGTTGGTCGGGCGAGGCAGCGGCGTGTGCCTCGAGGAACGGGCCGAGGCTCGTGGCGACCGCATGGCCGTGGCTGACGCCGTGGCGCTTGGTCAGCCCGTACGACAGCGCGTGCGCGGCAGTGGTCTTCGAGACGTCGATCGCGCGACCGGCGAGGTGGCTACCGAGGCTCATGCCGGCCGCGGCGGTGTCATCGGGAGCGGTCACGAAGGCTTCGATGTGGTCGAGCAGCACGGCCAGTGCCTCGCGCGCGAAGGTGCGGCTCGCGTCGGTACCGCCGACGGCCCACAGGCTCTCGATGGCCTGGCAGACCGCATCGATCCCCGAGGTGGCGCGCTGGTACGGCGACCCGCTGAGGGTCAACGAGGGGTCGAGCACGATGCGGTCGGGACGCAGCGCGGGCCCGGCGATCGAGTGCTTGTCGTGGCCGGTGTAGACGACCGCGAAGTGCGTGGTCTCGGCCCCCGACCCGCTGGTGGTCGGGACGAGGATCAGCCCGGGATCGCGCGCGTCGATCCGCCCGCCGGCCTGGATGGTGGCGACGATCTCGTCGCCTGGGACGCGCCCGCCGTACCCGGCGAGGAGCTTGGCCATGTCCATGGCGCTGCCACCACCGACCCCGAGCACGAGGTCGGGTCTGAACGTGGCCAGCTCGCCGAGGCCGCGGCCGAGGTCCGCCGCGTCGGTGTTGGGGGAGAAGTCGCTCCACCGGTGGACGGCGGCGACCTGCTCGAGCTCGGGGAGCACGGTCGCTGCGCCGGAGGCCTCGAACGATCGCCGGCCGCAGACGAGCAGCACCCGTTCCGCGCCGAGCTCGCGGACCAGTTCCGGCAGCCGGGCGACGGTGCCGGGCCCGAAGGTGACCTCGTCGGCGAGCAGGTCGACCGCTCGTGCGGTACTCACGAGGCGTCCGGTGCGACCGCGTCCATGAACGCGCGCTTGCTCTGGGCGGGCGTGCGGGTCGGGCGTCCGATGTCCGGGCGGTTGCCCGGACGGACACGCAGCTCGAGCAGGGATGGCCCGCCGTGCTCCCGGAGGGCCGCCACCTCGGCGGGGAGGGTCGACAGGTCGCTGGTCGCTGCGGCGTACCGGTAGCCCATCGCCAGGGCGGCGGCGGGGATGTCGACCTTGTCGATGGACGTCGGCTGGCCGCCCACGCTGTCGTGGACGCCGTTGTTGAACACCACGTGCAGGTAGTTGGCCGGCGCGTGGTCGGCGTTGACCGCGAGGCTGCCGGCGTGCATCAGCAGCGCACCGTCACCGTCGAGGCACCACACCTCGCGCTCGGGCTCGCGCAGCGCCACGCCCAGCGCGATGGCGCTGGCGTGTCCCATACCGCCGACGGTCAGGAAGTCCCGGGAGGGGTCCGTGCCGGTTCGTTCGCGCAGCTCGAACAGCTCACGGCTGAGCATCCCGGTCGTGGAGATCAGGACCTGGCCGTCGCCGATGGCCTCGACGAGGGCCGTGAGTCCCTCCTCGCGGGACGGCAGCGAGGGGTCGGCCGGAGCAGCCGTGCTGCCCGAGGTGGGTGCCGGACCGAAGGTGTCCTTCGCGACGAGCAGGAACGACGGGGTCGAGCCGTCGACCGCTGCGCGGACGGCGTCGGTGACGACCTGCTCGGCCACGTCCGGTTCGGTCGGCAGCGTCGCCCAGGGCAGCTCGAGCGCGTCGAGCAGGGCGGTCATGACCCGCCCTTGCTTGACGTGCTGCGGCTCGTCCTTGACGCCAGGCTGTCCGCGCCAGCCGACGATCACCAGCATCGGCACGCCGTAGACGTCCGGATCGGCCAGCGACAGCAGCGGGTTGACGGTGTTGCCGAACCCCGAGTTCTGGAGGTAGACGGCCGCGACCTCGCGCGTGCGCAGGTGGTGGCCGAGGGCGAGGCCGACGGCGGCGCCCTCGTTGGCCGCGATGATGTGCTGCTCGCGGGGCAGGGCGTCGTGCACGTGCTTGCCGAAGCTCTTCAGGAGGCTGTCGGGCACGCCGGTGTACATCGAGACACCCAGCTCGGCGAGGTGGGCCACGAAGCGAGCCGGGTCGATCATCCCATGTTCTCGGGGATGATCGCGAGGGCGTCCTTGATGTTGGCCAGGTACGGGTCGGCCTCCAGGGAGCGGCCGTTCTCGAGGATGGTGCGGGCGACCTTGACCATCTGCGGGTAGGCGGCGCGGAGCATGTGGTTGGCGTAGATCACCACGCTGACGCCGTGGTCGGCCAGCTCCTCCTCGGTGACCTGGTTGTAGCTGGAGGGCACGGCGACGATCGGGACCTGCTCGGGGAACTTCGACACCCGGTCGCAGAACTCGAAGATCTCGTCGGGTTCCTTGCGGCGGCTGTGGATCATCAGCGCGTCCGCGCCGCCGAGCTCGATGTAGGCCTTGGCCCGCTCGACCGCGTCCTCCATGCCCTTCTCGAGGATCAGCGACTCGAGCCGGGCGATGACCATGAAGTCGTCGGTGATCTGGGCCTGCTTGCCGATGGCCAGGCGTGCCGAGAAGTCCTCGATCGAGGACTGGGTCTGGGCCACGTCCGTGCCGAACAGCGAGTTGCGCTTCAGGCCCTCCTTGTCCTCGATGATGACCGCCGAGACCCCGAGGCGTTCCAGCGAACGGACGGTGAAGGTGAAGTGCTCGGGCTTGCCACCGGTGTCGCCGTCGAAGATCAGCGGCTTGGTGGTCACCTCGAACAGCTCGTTGATCATCTGGAGCCGCGAGGAGATGTCCACGGCCTCGATGTCGGGCTTGCCACGCGCGGTCGAGTCGGTCAGCGACGAGGACCACATCGCGTCGAACTCGACGTTGCGGCCGTCACGCTGCGCGACGGTGGACTCCACGATCAGGCCGGTCAGGCCGCTGTGGGCCTCGATGACCCGCACGATCGGCTTGGTGTCGATCAGCCGACGCAGGCGCGCCAGACGCACCGAGGGGGTGGTGCCGATCTGCTTGACCGACTGGTTGAGCTGGGTCGAGGAGATCCCCTCGGTGTAGGCCACCTCGACCAGTTCGCCACCCCACTGCGCGAGCGCGTCGATGACCCGCTGGCGGGTCTTGGCCTGCACCCCCGTGCGCCAGTCGTCGCCGTGGACCACGTAGTCCGGCTTGAGCTTCTCGAGG
This sequence comes from Nitriliruptor alkaliphilus DSM 45188, assembly GCF_000969705.1. Classification (GTDB taxonomy): domain Bacteria; phylum Actinomycetota; class Nitriliruptoria; order Nitriliruptorales; family Nitriliruptoraceae; genus Nitriliruptor; species Nitriliruptor alkaliphilus. The sequence goes on along the minus strand of NZ_KQ033901.1, from coordinate 270,181 downwards.
TTGGGGACGTAGTCCAGCGTCTCCTGCGGGACCACCTCGCTGACCTGCTTGAGGTTGGCGACCACACCCATCCGCTGCTCGAAGGTCATGTGCGGCAGCCGCTTGTAGCTGGCGATCGCCGCGTCGGTCAGCAGACCGACGGTCACCTCACCGAGCTCGGCAGCCCGTTGGAGGATGTTGATGTGGCCGGGGTGGATGAGATCAGCACTCATCCCCACGTAGACGCGGGGCGTAGCGGACATCGAGGGGTCCTTCGAGGGAGCGGCGAGCGGCCAGCGCGTGGGCGCGCAGGTCGCGGACGACCGCTGGAGGATAGGTGACGTGGGGCCCGGCACCGGGAGGCTGGTCGCATCCGCCGCCCGGTCTCACTCGCGGGCGTCGAGCGGTTCGTCGACGCCGTAGTCGCGGGTCGCCGTCCGGCCGGGCAGGTGCCAGAGGTCGGCCGGCGGCCGACCGGTGCCAGGTCGGGCGGCGCGGAGATCCTCCGCAGCGATCACCTGGCCGGCGGCGATCGGGCGGGCCGCGACGACGCTTCGGCGAGCGGTCATGACGGTATCGGTCTCGGCGGCTGTGGGGTACTTGACCGGGGAGCCGATGGCCGCTTCGACGGCGCGGATGCCAGCCACCAGCTCGGTGAACCCGTCCGGCTCGAGCGATGCCGCGTGGTCCGGGCCGGGAGCGTCACGATCCAGCGTCAGGTGCTTCTCGACGACGCGGGCGCCGCGGGCGACGGCGCCGATGCTGACCGCGGTCCCGAGGGTGTGGTCGGAGTAGCCGACCGGGAGGGCGAACGCCTGCGCGAGCGTGTCCATCGCGGCGAGGTGGACGTCGCTCGGGTCGGCTGGGTAGCTCGACGTGCAGTGCAGCAGGGTGACCCATTCGCGCAGCGACCCGTCCCGCGCCGCGGTCGTGTAGGCCTCCCGGAGACGCTCCGGGGTGGGGACCCCCTCGGCGTGCTGGGCTCCGAAGGCGATGACGGCGAGAGCGCCCTCGATATCCGCCAGGCTCGCCATCCCCGTGGACACGATCAGCGGCAGCCCCGTGCGCGCGAAGGCCAGGACGAGCGGTCCGTTCGTGAGCTCACCGGACGGCACCTTGACCCGCCGGATGCCGAGCTCGAGCAGCCAGCCGAGGCTCACCTCGTCGAAGGCCGTCGAGAGGAACTCGATGCCCGTCTCGGCGCAGCGGGCGGCGAGGGTGTCGTGCGCATCCCGGTCGAGCTGCAGGCCGGTCAGCATCTCGATCTGCGACGCGGCAGCCGCGTTCCGGCGCTGGTAGGCGGCTTGCGGGGCTGTCGCCGTCGCCAGCGACCGGGCATCGAAGGTCTGGAACTTGACGACGTCGGCGCCGGCCCCGACAGCGGCGTCCACCAACTCGAGCGCGGCAGGGAGCGACCCACCGTGGTTGACGCCGGCCTCGGCGATGACGAGCGTCCGGTTCACGTACGACTCCTACGGGGTGTGGAAGCGCTTGACGAGCAGCGCGCGCGGATCCTCGATCGCGCCGAGGGCATCGAGCACCCGGGCCGTGGCACGCCCGTCACCGTAGGGCGAACCGACCGGCACGTCCCTCCAGTCGAGGGCACGACGGATGGCGTCCGCGATGGCCTCGCGCTGCGGTGGGCAGTCGATCGTCGAGGCGCCGCGCAGGCGCCCGCGCTGGCGCTCACCGATGTTGACCGTCGGCACCCCGACGGCGGGCGCTTCGATGATGCCGCTCGAGGAGTTGCCGACCACCGCGTCGACGGTGCGGAGCGTGCGTTGGTACCGATCGGCACCGAGCGAGGTGTGTGCAACGGCGTTGGGTCGTGCCTCGGCGTACGCGCGGGTCATGTCGATCAGCACGCGGCCGTCGGTGTCGGCGTTCGGCAGCGTCAGGATGATGCCGACGTCCGGGCCGAGGTCGTCGAGCGCGTCGAGCAGCGCCTGGAACGAGGGTGCCGGAGGCTCGTCGGCGAGCGTCACCGGGTGGTAGGTCACCAGCAGGTTGCGCTCCCGCAGCTCGAGACCGAGCGCAGCGGCGACCTCGTCGCGTGGGGGCACCGGTACGGCCGCGAGCTCGTCCAGACCGGGGTTCCCGGCGACCACGACACGCGTCGGGTCCTCACCCATCTGGAGGATGCGGTCAGCGGCGTCCTGGCTGAAGGGAAGGTGCAGGTGGGACATCTTGGTGACCGCGTGCCGGATGGCGTCGTCGATGGCTCCCTCCGTGACGTCGCCTCCGGAGAGGTGGACGACCGGGACGCGTGCGATCAGCGCCGCTTGGACGACGCCGAGGATCTCGTAGCGGTCACCGAGCACGAGCACGAGGTCGGGGACCAGTCGGGCGAACGCGTCCGCGAACCCGATCGTCGCCAGACCGAGCGACTTGGTGACCCCGACGGGCGAGTCCGATGACAGCAGCATCTCGACGCGCTCGTCGACGGTGAAGCCGTCGTCCTCGACGCCGGTGACGGTCGAGCCGAACTCGGGTGACAGGTGCGCGCCCGTGACCACGACCTGGAGGGCGAACCGGTCGTCGTCGCGCAGACCGCGCATCACGGGGCGGAGCAACCCGTACTCGGCCCGGGTGCCGGTCACCACACAGACGGTGAGCGCCATCAGGTCAGCCGTCCGCGGACAGCGGCGATGACGCGGCCGAGCTCGTCGTCGGTGATCCCCGTGGAGCACGGCAGGGTGATGAGGCGTTGCCAGACGTCCTCGGTCACGGGGAGGGGTTCCGCCGGTGCGTCGGCGTAGGGGCGCTGGAGGTGCATCGGCTTCCAGAACGGGCGGGCGTCGATGCCGTCGTCGCGGAGGCCCGCTCGCAACGCTGCGACCTGGTCAGCGTCCCAGCCCTCCAACGAGAACCCCGCGAACCAGCAGGCGCTGTCGGCCCAGCTGGCCTGCGGGATCGGCCGTACGTCGGCCAGGTCGCTGAACCGTTCGGTGTACGTGGCCTGGATCCGCCGTTTCGTCGCGACGAACGTGTCGAGCTGTTCCATCTGTGCGCACCCGACCGCCGCCTGCACGTTGGTCATCCGGTAGTTGAAGCCCACCTCGTCGTGGTCGTAGTCGGATCCGACGCGTGCGGTGGTCGACAGGTGACGGGCGCGCGCGAGGAGGGCTGCATCGTCGGAGACGAGCGCCCCCCCGCCACCGGCGGTGACCGTCTTGTTGCCGTTGAAGGAGAACACGCTGATGGCGGCGCCGGCCTGCCCGATGGCACGACCGCGGTAGCGGGCGCCGAGCGCGGCGGCGGCGTCGGCGACCACGGGAATCGCGTGTCGGTGAGCCGTCGCCGCCAGGGGGTCGAGGTCCGCGGGGTGCCCGAGGGTGTGGACCGGTAGCACGGCCGCGACCCGACGTCCGGTCGGGCGATGCACCGGGCCGTCGGGTCCGGGTTCCAGGTCGCGCTCGAATGCGTCGGCGACCTGCTCGGGATCCATCGTGAGCGCGTCCGGGGTCACGTCGAACAGCCACGGTGCCGCGCCGCAGTACGCCACCGCGTTGGCCGATGCGATGAAGGTCAGGGCGGGCATGGCGACGAGGTCGCCGTGCCCGACGCCGACGACACGGAGGGCGAGGTGGAGGCCCGCGGTCCCGGTGGAGACCGCCACGGCACCGGTCGTCCCCGCGGCCGCCGCCACCTGCTCCTCGAGACGTCCCACGAAGGGCCCGACCGTCGAGACGTAGGTCGAGGTGATGCACTCCTGGAGGTACTCGGCCTCGCGACCGGCGAGGTTCGGTACGGCGAGCGGGATCATCCGGGGCGACGCCTGTTCTGTGCGGTCGAGCGGCATGGCGCGCCGCCTGCGCCCACCGGGGACCTGAGGCGAGGCGACGCAGGAGGCTAACATCGACCGCCCCACTGACCCGCAGGGCCACCTGGACGGACCCACATGACCCGCCGCGCGACGGACCGACCGTGACGCGCGCTCTGGTGGTCGGGGTGGGGTCGATCGGGACGCGTCACGTCGAGGTGCTCTCGGCCCTCGGTTGCGACGTCGCCGTCGTCAGCCGTCGTGGCCCCTTCGGCACGCACCGCACGTTCGCCACGATCGCGGAAGGTGTCGCCGGCGTCGACCCCGAGTACGTCGTTCTGGCGCGTGAGACGGCCCGACACGGTGGTGACGTCACCGAACTCGCCGAGGCTGGCTTCCACGGCCGAGTCCTGGTCGAGAAGCCGCTGACGAGCGCGCCTGTCGCCCTGCCCCTCGAGGGCTTCGCCCGGGTCGGGGTCGCCTACAACCTGCGGTTCCACCCGGTCCTCGAGCGACTGCGGACCGAGCTGGCGGGTGCTCGCATCGCGACCGTGACCGCGCACGCCGGCCAGCACCTCAGCACCTGGCGACCTGGTACGGATCACCGCAGCAGCTACTCCGCTGACCCGGCCGCGGGCGGCGGCGTGCTGCGTGACCTGAGCCACGAACTCGACTACCTCCTGTGGATGTTCGGTCCCTGGAAGCGGGTCGCGGCCCAGGGCGGCCGCAGCGGCGTGCTCAATGTCGCCAGTGATGATGCGTGGGCCGTCCTCCTTGAGCTCGACCGCTGTGCTCTGGTCTCGCTCCAACTCGACTACCTCGACCGCATCGGTCAGCGTCGCGTCGTGGTGACCACCGAGGAACACACCTTCGTGGCCGACCTCGTGGCCGGTCGTCTGGCCGTCGACGGCGCGGTCGAGGAGCTGCCCGCGGACCGTCACGTGACCTACCGTCGCCAACACGAGGCGATGCTCGGCAGCGACCAGCGTCCCTGTACGGCAGCGGAGGGCATCGAGGTGGTCCGGCTCATCGCCGCGATCGAGACGGCCGCACACGAACGCAGGTGGGTGACCCCGTGACGACCAGACTCTGCACGATCTGCGCCCGTGGGGGGTCCAAGGGTGTCCCAGGGAAGAACGTCCGCGACCTGCACGGCAAGCCGCTGCTCGCGCACACGATCGAGCATGCTCGGGACAGTGGCGCCTTCGACACCATCGCGGTCAGTAGCGACGATGAGCACATCCTGCGCACCGCGCGGGAGTATGGGGTCGACGTCCTCGTCGATCGACCCCTCGAGCTCGCCTCTGACGTGGCAGGCAAGCCAGCGGCCATCGCCCACGCGGTGCGCGAGGCCGAGGCGGCGACCGGTGCGCACTTCGACACAGTGGTCGACCTCGACGTCACCTCGCCGCTACGCCTCCCGAGCGACGTCACAGCCGCCATCGCCCTGCTCGAGTCGAGCGACGCGGACAACGTGATCTCGGCAGCTCCGGCGCGTCGTTCGCCCTACTTCAACCTCGTCGAGCTCGATGAAGGTGGGCACGTCCGGCTGAGCAAGCCCCTGCCGGAGGCGGTGCTGCGTCGTCAGGATGCCCCGCGGACCTTCGACATGAACGCGTCCATCTACGTCTGGCGACGTGACGTGTTCCTCGCCGACCCGAAGGTGTTCTACGGACGCACCCTGCTGTACGAGATGCCCGAAGAACGCTCCGTGGACGTGGACTCGGAGCTCGACTGGGTGATCGTCGACCACCTCTTCGGCAGTCGGGAGCATGCGTGACCGCGGGCCACTTCCGGAACCTGTTCGACCTCACGGGCCGTGTCGCGGTGGTGACCGGGGGTGCGGGCATCCTCGGGCGTCGGTTCGCTGCGGCGCTGGCCGATCACGGCGCTGCCGTCGCGGTGGTGGACCTCGACGAGGGTGCGGTGCAGGAGGTCGCCAACGCGCTGCGCAGCGAGTACGGCGGCCGTGCCGAGGGCTTCGTCTGCGATGTGTCGGACGAGGTGTCGGTGCGGGACGTGGTCGTCGCGATCGAGGACGGCCTCGGCCCGATCGACGTGCTGCACAACAACGCAGCCTCGAAGTCGAGCTCGCTCGAGGGTTTCTTCGCCCCCCTGGCGACGACGACGCTGGCGACCTGGCGCGAGGTGATGGCGGTCAACCTCGATGGGATGTTCCTCGTCGCTCGCGAGGTGGGCAACCGGATGGTCGCCCGCGAGCGCGGCTCGATCGTGCAGACGGCCTCCATCTACGGCGTGATGGCGCCGGACCAGCGGATCTACGAAGGTTCGTCCTACCTCGGGATGGAGATCTCGAGCCCCGTCGTCTACAGCGCGTCGAAGGCGGGTGTGGTCGGGCTGACACGGCACCTGGCAGCCGAGTGGGGGCTGTCCGGTGTCCGCGTCAACACCTTGGTGCCGGGCGGGGTCCGTAGCGGCCAGAACGACACGTTCCTCGCGCGCTACTCCCAGCGGGTTCCGTTGGGCCGTATGGCCGAGGCCGACGAGATGACCGGCGCGCTGATCTACCTCGCGTCCGACGCGTCGAGCTACGTCACGGGCCAGACGCTCATGGTCGACGGTGGCCTCTCCGCCTGGTGAGACCGCGTGGGTGACGCGATCGTCGGGGCGGCCGTGAGGCGACTGGGGGCCGCCCGACCCTCTACCATCGCGCGCTGCGGGGACGAGGTGGTCGACCGCAACCAGTTGGGCTCCCGCGGGGTCCGATCGTCAGCGAGGTAGAGGTGTCCGATCTGCAGGGTTCTCCGGTGCTCGTCACAGGGGCCGATGGCTTCATCGGCAGCCACCTCGTCGAGCGACTGGTCGCCGAAGGTGCCCACGTGCGCGCCCTGTGCGTCTACAACAGCCAAGGATCCAACGGCTGGCTCGACACCGTCGCCCCGGAGGTCCTCAGCCAGGTCGACGTGCGGCTCGGTGACGTGCGCGACGCGGGTCAGGTCCGGGACCTGGTCGAGGGGTGCGACCTCGTCCTCCACCTCGCCGCGTTGATCGCGATCCCCTACAGCTACGTGGCGCCGCGCTCGTTCGTGGACACCAACATCGTCGGCACCCTCAACGTCCTCGAGGCGGCCCGGGCGACGGGCGTTCGGGTCATCAACACCTCGACCAGCGAGGTCTACGGGACACCGGACGAGGTGCCGATCCGCGAGAGCCACCCGCTCAAGGGGCAATCGCCCTACTCGGCGTCGAAGATCGGCGCCGACAAGATGTGCGAGTCCTACGCGCGCTCGTTCGGCACGCGCGTGGCCACCCTCCGTCCCTTCAACACCTTCGGCCCCCGGCAGTCGCTACGTGCGGTCATCCCCACCGTGCTCGCCCAGCTGTTGGCAGGCGCCGAGCGCATCCACCTCGGCAGCCTCAGTCCGAGGCGGGACTTCACGTTCGTGGCGGACACCGTCGATGGCTTCATCCGGGCGTCGACCACCGCGCTCGAGCCTGGCGAGGTGGTGCAGCTCGGCACCGGTCGCGACGTCTCGATCGCCGAACTCGTCGAGGTCTGCCAGAAGGTCGTCGGCACGAGCGCCGAGGTGACCACCGACGAGGAGCGCATCCGACCCGCCGGGAGCGAGGTCGAGGTCCTGCTCTCCGACCCGACCTACGCCGCGGAGCGGCTCGGCTGGACGCCGTCCACGTCGTTGGAGGATGGGCTCCGGGCCACCGCCGAGTGGCTCTCGGCACGCCGGCTGAGTGCCGACGATGCCGCGCGCTACCACCGCTGAACGGCCCGTCCGTGTCCCCTGCCCCAGCAGGCGTACCGTCGGTCGTGGTCGCCGGCGCTGGCGGTATGGGGCGAGAGGCCGCTGCCTGGGTGGCTGATGCTTGGCCCGACGTACGGCTCCTCGGGTTCGTCGCTTCACCTCGGACGCCACCCGGTGCCACGCTCCTCGGCCTGCCGGTGTGGGCGACGCTCGACGCCCCCTTGGTCGCGGCCCCCGACCCAGCGCCCGCGGTCGTGCTGGCCATCGGCGAGGCCGTGCTGCGACGTCGGGTCGCCGACCAGGCGGCGGAGCGTGACCTGGAGCTGCTCAGCGTGATCCACCCGACGGCGTACGTCGGGCCTGGTGTGGCGGTGGGGGCCGGCGTGGTGCTGGCGCCGAACGTGACGATCACCCGGGACGCGCAGGTCGGCACGGGTGCGATCGTGAACTACGGGGCACAGATCGGCCACGACGCCTCGATCGGCGCCTTCGCGTTCGTGGGCCCTGGCGCGGCCCTGGGTGGCGACGTGACGGTCGAGGACGGCGCGTTCCTCGGACTCGGTTGCTCGGTGCTCCCCGGCCGACGTATCGGTGAGGGCGCAACGGTCGGCGCAGGAGCCGTGGTCACCCGTGACGTGGCCGCAGGCTCCACGGTCGTCGGTGTGCCGGCACGGGCCGTCACGAGCTGACGGCGACGATGCCGTGCGCCTGTACCCGTCGGCTGGCGGGGGTCGGTCGACGGCCGGCCTCAGGCCTCACCGCGGGCGGCCCGAAGCTCGTGCGGTCGGCCGATGTCCTGCCAGTCGCCGTCGAGCATCCACCCGAGGACGGGCTCGCCCCGAGCGAGGCAGCCCTCCGCGAGTTGCGTGATCGGGAACGGGGTCCCCGCCGGGATCCGATCGAGCAACGTGCGCTCGATCACGTAGGTCCCCGCGTTGACGGTCCAGGTCGCGCGTGGCTTCTCCTCGAGCGAGGAGATCGTCCCGGCATCGTCGGCGTGGATGACGCCGAACGGGATGTCGTGCACGTAGGACTGCATGCCGATCGTCATGACCGCGCCGGCGGTCGTGTGGGCGCCCAGGATGCCGCTGACCGAGAACGAGGTCAGCAGGTCGCCGTTCATCACGAGCAGCGGAGCGGTCGGTGGCTCGGAGAGGTCCTGGAGCAGGCGCAGCGGACCGCCGGTGCCGAGCGGCCGCTCTGGGGGTTCGGTGAGGTAGTCGATACGGCAGCCGAAGTCGTGACCGTCGCCGAAGTGTTCACGGATCTGGTCGCCGAGGTAGCCGATGGACAGCACCACGCGGCGGATCCCCGACCCCACGAGGTGCAGGACGATCCGTTCGAGGATCGGTCGCCCTGCCACCGGCAGCATCGGCTTGGGTGTGGTGTGCGTGAGCTTGCCGAGCCGCGTCCCCTTGCCGCCGGCCATGACGACCGCGGTGTTGGGCAGGATCGGTGCACCGATCACGTCGCGCAGGAGGTGGACACCGGTCAAGTGCCCCTCTGGATCCACCTCGGGGATGTGGGCGATCGACCGCGCCCGCATGAGATCGAGGACGGCCGCACGGTCCTCGCCCGGCTGAACGGTGGTCGGGCGGGCGGACGCGAACGGGGCGACCGCCTGGTCCAACGTGGCACCCCCGAGCAGCGCCCGCCGAACGTCACCGTCGGTCAGGGTGGCGAGCAGCCGGCCCTCGCCGTCGACGATGAGCGCGATCTCGTACCCGCCCTGGTCGATGCACCGCATGGCATCGCGGATCGAGGCCTCGGGACCGAGGAGCAGAGCCTGCAGCCGCTGGTCGCTGAGATGACGCACACGGGAGCCTTCGGTCGTCAGGGGCGCGTGGCCAGATCGCCCGCGAGACAGGCCGCGAGGCCCTCCTCAGGGGTCACCTTCGGGAAGCACGTCAAGCTGCTCACCGGGCTGGCGTTGAGGACCTCGATACCCGCTGCCTCGAGCTGCGGCACGGTCGACGCGAAGACGGCCGGAGCGTTCTCGAGCTTGCGGGCCCGGTACTCGGTCCAGCGCCCGAACGTCGCTCGTCCTTCGAGGTCGGCGTACCGGCGGCGGTTGAAGTCGTCCATCGCGCCGTGCCAGTAGTCGTTCGGCCCCCAGAAGGTGGTCAGGTCGATACCGAAGAGCACGATCCGGGTGGGACGCAACAGGTGCGCGTAGTTCAGCGCGGTGTGAGCGCTCGTGTGACCACCGCTGTGGACGACGTCATCGAGCTCCGAGAGGCGGTCCGTGACCAGACGGCGGCGGAACTCGAAGCCGGGTAGCGAGCCCCTGTCCCGGAGGGCTGCCAGCGGCAACCCGGCGACGACGGGGCCGTCGTAGTCGCGGAACCGCTCGGTCAGATGGCTGGCGTCGTGCGTGACCGCGACGTCGCTCCACGGGAGGACCGTCGCCGTCGCGTTGACCGCGACCGTGTGCGCGACGCCGCGGAGCGGCGTGAGGTCGACGCCCTGGAGCGAGGGGCCACCGCCGATGATGGCGACCACCCCGGGGTTGGATCCGACCTCGAGCCCCGCGGTCAGCGCATCGGTGATCGCGCTGGCCGCCCCGGCATCGTCCCCGGCTCGGCGGAGCGTGATCGCCAATCGACGACGGGCATCGACCGAGGCCGGCCAGAGGTCGCAGACCGCGCGCCAGGCATCGATGGCGGCGCCGACGTCTCCGCGTGCCTCGGCGACGCGAGCGAGCTCGGCACGGCGCCACGGCTCGTCGTCGGCCGGCCACGTCTCGAGCGCCTCGCTGGCCGCATCGTGATCGCCTCGGTTGCCATGGGCCCGCACGAGTGCGGACCGGTCGGTGCGCTCGGCGGCCGGCGTCGCCGCCAGTGCGGCGAAGTGGTCGGCCGCCTCTTGCCAGTGGCCGAGGGCAGATGTCAGGACACCGAGTTCGCGGCGGAGCTCCGTGTCGTCCGTGTGCACCTCGAGGCCGTCTCGCAGCACCGTGACCGCCTCGGCGACCGCCGAGGCGTCGGCGAGCTCGGTCGCCAACTGGAAGTGATCGTCGGGGACGCTGTCACCCTCGCGGTAGGCCTCGAGCACGCGCCGGGCCCGGACGCGTGCCTCGGACCAGTCCCAGTCCTCGGGTGCGTGCTCGCGTCGCTGGATGCTGATCGCGTTGCGCACGAGTTGTCGCTGCAGACCGCGGTCGGCCGGGAACCGGTCGAGGCCGGCCTCGACCGCCGCGTCGGCGCGCTCGTGGTCGAAGGCCGCGGCGCAGCGCCGCGCCATGCCCACGTACAGCTCCGGCGGCACCTGCCCACCGTGGGTCGCCTCGGCCCACCTGGTGTCGACCGCGTCCCAGTCACCACGGTCGATGGCGAGGAACGCCCGCTCCACCAGCAGCGTTGGATCGCCCGGGTGCTCCTCCAGGCCGCGCCGCAGCGCCGCGTCGGCACCGACCGCATCCTCGGCCTCCGCAGCGGCACGCGCGCGGTCACGGTGCACGTGCGGCAGGGCACCGGGGAGCTCCACCGCGACCGAGTAGCGCTCCAGGGCACGTTCCCAGTCGCGCGTCGCGGCGGCGAGCCGTGCCCATCGCGTCGCGATGTCGACGTCGTCCGGGTGGTGTCGCCGCCCGAGGGCGATGGTCTCCTCGGCGGCGTCGAGGTCACCCTGTGCCTGGTGAGCACGCGCCAGCTGGAGGTACGCCCGGGGGGGCGCTTCGTCCCGGCCGACCTCGATGACCGTACGCCACCGCTGGATGACCTCGGGCCAGTCGCGATCGAGGTTGGCCAGCCGGGCGCGCCGTTCGACGAGGGCCAGGTCATCGGGGAAGCGCGTCAGCCCGAGCTCGAGCACCTCGTCGGCACGGTTGAGATCCGCGAGGCTCTGGTGGGCCTTGGCGAGCTGCTCGTAGACGTTCGCCGGTGCATCTGCGCCGAAGCGATCCAGGACGGCCTGCCACCGCTCGACGGCCTCGGTCCAGTCCCCGGCGATCGTCGCCACCTGCGCGTGCTCGCTCGCCAGCTCGAGGTCGTGCGGGTGGCGTTCGACCGCGCGGGCCAGCGTCCTGGCCGCTGCCTCGGGATCGCCGGCGCGGACCTCGGCGCGGGCCAGGCGAGCGGCCACACGAGGGTCATCGGCGGCGTCGCCCCGCAGCTGCGCGACCCGGCGCCAGCGTTCGACCGCCAGCGGCCAGTTCCGCGCGGTCACAGCGACCTGTGCGAGCTCCGTGGCGATGCCCACGTGGTCCGGGAAGCGCGCCGCGGCCCGGGACAACGTGGTTCCGGCGGCCGCGTGGTCACCGCTCCGCCGCTGGGCGTTGCCCAGACGGGTCAGGGCCGGCGCGGCCGGGCCCTCCCCGGCGGCGAGTACCGCCTCCCAGGCCAGCACCGCGTCGTTCCACCGCCGTTCCGCGCTGGCTTGCTTCGCGGCCTCGACCAGTTCACCGGCGGGTCGCTTCTCGCTCGCGCCGCCGTGGTCGAAGGCCCTACGCAGGCGTCCTCCGATGCGACGGACCAGCGAGCGATGTCTCGTGGCGCGGTCCGACGGCATGACAGCTCCATGGACGGTGGTCGGTGCATCGGGCCCAGCCCGGGCGACGCGCGAGGCTAGCGCTCTGGCGCCCCTGCCCCCGCCGCGACGGAGGACGGTCAGGCCCGGTGGACGAGAGCCACGTAGGGTTCGAGGAGCCCGTCCGCTACCCGGGCGATCTCCTCCTGGTCCGCGTACGCGGCGTGGATGCCGATGTTCCGCCTCGAACGCTCGGGATCGAAGGCCCTGCCCGACGCGTGAGCCTCAGCGGCGACGTGGAGTCGGTCGAGGAGGGCAGCCCGTTCGTCAGGATCCGTGACGAAGGGCTCGAACGCCACCGTGACGAGGCGGTCCTCGAGTTCAGCGTCCGCACGGAGTGCGGCGTACGCGCGGTAGCGCTCGGCCATCGTCGCGATGAAGTCGTCGGCCTCCATCGCGAAGGGAGATTCGAGGCGCTGTGACACGTACTGGTCGCGCGGATCGCGTAGGACGGCCACCGCGACCGACCGTGAAGCCAGCCGCAGGTGCCGGAGGTTGTGGCCGACGATGGCGTTGTTGAGCAGCGCGCGGCGGTCGACCGGCGTGCGGTCGGCGACGAACGCGTCGATGAAACGGCCGATGGCGTCCGCTGCGCGGGGGATCGACACCTCCGCGTCCTGGCCGACCTGCGCCCAGGTCCGTCGCAGCTCGGCGACGAGCCACCGGAGCTGGAGCACGAACCGGTCGAGCGCCGGTTCGTCGCGGCCCACCCAACCGAGCAGAGGACGCCCGGTCTGTCCGAACCCGATCGTGCTCGCGAGGACCGCGTCGGTCACCGTCCCGGGATCGGGGATCCGTGGACCGTCCGGACCGACCGGACCGTCGAGGATGGTCGCGAGGTGTCCAGGCTTCTTCAGGAACCCCGTCTCCCGGTCGGCGAACGGGAGGTGGAACTCCTCGTACTGGCGCAGCAGGTCGAACACCGCACCCGAGCCGGAGTACAGGAAGCCGCTGATCAGGACGGTGTCGCGGGCGTCGCCGACCGCGTGCGTGTCCGCACACCGTGCTGGCCCCGCCTCCTCCCTGCCGGCTGCCGCGACGGCGACGAACTCCGCCAGGTCATCGAGCAGTGGCAGGAGGCGGTTGGCTCGGTCCTCCGAGTGGCCACGGAGGCGGATCGCCTCGGGCACCTCTATGCGCAACACGCCGACGTCCCCGGCGTGCCACCGGCTGCTGGCTGCGGCGAAGGCGGCGTTCGCTTCGGCGACGCCCTCGTCGGCGGTGATGGTGCGCGCCAGCTGTTGGGCATCCTTGCGCGCGCGCGCGGCCGCGGAGGCTCGGCCGAGGGTCGCGCGTGCTTCGGCGAGGGCACCCGCGGCCCTCGACGCCGTCGCTTGCTTGACGATGGCCTCGTCGGCGCGATCGGGGTAGCGCCGCTCGAGTTCGGCCCAGAGCCCTCGGGCGTCCTGCCACCGGCGCAGCACGAGTTCGATCTCGGCCGCCGCGTGGAGCGCAGGTTTGGTGACCTCGCCGCGCTCGAGCGCCTCGCGGAGCGCCGCCTGCGCCTCCAGGAGCATGGCCTTCCAGATGTGGCGTTCGTCCTCGGCGCTGGCGGCGTAGCCGCGCAGCGCGAGGCGCGCGAGTTCGACGCTCAGGCCCAGGTCCTCGGGGAACCGACGGCGCCCCTCCTCGATGGTCTGGCGCGCTGCGGTCAGATCGCGGTCGAGACGACGGGCGCGGGCGAGCTCTCGCCACGGCTCCGCGTCAGGAGCCGTCGGGCCGGCCGTGGCCACCACCTCGGCCCACGCCTGTGCGGCCGCAGGCCAGTCCTTGGCTGCCGTCGCCTCTCGTGCCTGCGCCAGCGCTCCGGTCCGGCCGGGGCCGCCTGTGCCACGCAGCGCCGCGAACGTGTCCCGTAAGCCCATCGCCGACCTCCTGTCCGAGGGAGGCTAACGGTCGGTGGGGGCCGCGATAGTCAGGCGGGGTAGGCCCTGGCGAGGAAGCTCGCCATCTGCGCGCGGGTGACGGGTGCCTTCGGGTCGAACGTCCCGTCCTTGCCGCCGCGGATGATCCCCGCTTCGGCCAGCGCGCCGATGGCGCCGGCGTGGGTCGAGCCCGACGAGACGTCGCGGAACGGCGCCGGGCGGGCCGGCAGGTTCAGTTCGCGCTGCAGGAGCGAGGCGACCTGTTCGCGGGTGATCCGCTCGTTGGGGCAGAACTGGCGGGGCGCGCACCCCCGGGTGACTCCGGCGGCGGCGACGGCCTCGATGCCGCGCTGGTGGGGCCCGGACACGTCGCGGAACACGCCCGAGGGACCGGCCGGTAGGGCTGCCGCCCGGGTGAGGAAGGTCGCCATCTGGGCGCGGGTCACGTGATCGGACGGGCAGAACGCGGTGCTGGTGCAACCGGTGGTGATGCCGCGCTCGGCGAGGGAGGCGATCGAGGTGGCGTGGGTGTGGGTCCACGGGACGTCCCGGAACGAGCCCACGAAGCCCGAGCTGACGGTCGCCGTGCTGGAGGCCGGGAGCCCGGCGTGCTGGCGCATCGCCCCGTAGAGGTTCAGGATCTTGGTGCTGTAGTGCGGGTCGGTCGCCCAGTTGCCGCCGCCCATCTGCTCCCACGTGCTGGCCTTGCCCTTGGGGTCGACCAGGTCGAACCGGGGGCTCTCGAGGGGGTGGGCGAGGTTGTCGCGGGTGACGTTGGGGTCGGCGTAGGCACGCAGGTGCTGGATCTGGGCGCGGACCCCGATGCGGGCGCTGCGGAAGGTCGCGACGGTGCAGGTCCCCCCGTCGCAGGCGCCGATGCCGGCGAAGTTGTTCTGCTCGGCACGGACCTGGCCGTGGCCCGGCCAGTTGAAGCTGCCGGTCTCGAGCACGGCCTGCGCGAACGCGAGGTCGCCGGCGACGCCCTCGGCGCGGCCCTCCTCGATGTAGAGGGCGGCGAGGGTCTCCACCGACACGGTCGCGCGGTAGCCGGCGACGCGGGTGCTCGAGGAACGGAACCACGACACCAGTTGGCCAGCGGACAGCTGCGAGCTGCGCATCACGGCGGTGCCGGTCCGGGCCTCGGCGGCGGACGGCGTGGCCGCGACGCTCGTGCCGAGGACCGCGGCGACGAGGAGCAGCCCGGCGAGCAGCCGGCGAGTCGCGGCCGGGCGCAGGGGCAGGAGGGCAGCGTTCGAGAGCACGACGAACTCCAGGGGTGCCGGAGGAGGTCCGGCGGAGGGGATGCTCTATCCGTCGGAAAGGGCCGCCGCCGTCCGTAGACGTTCCCGCGTCGGTTGCGGAGAGCGCGCGCCCCGTCATGCTCACGCAGGTAGGGTCCGGGCTGCCGCTTCCGGTCCGAACCATCCTCCGAGGGAGGGTCCTCGTGCTCGCCACACTGCTGATCGTGCTCGCCGTGATCGTCCTGATCGCGGTCTTCGTCGTCGTCCTCTACAACCGGCTCGTGCGTGGCCGGGTGCGGGTCGACGAAGCGTGGGCGCAGATCGACACCCAGCTCCAGCGTCGCCACGACCTGATCCCGAACCTGGTCGAGACCGTCAAGGGCTACGCCGCCCACGAGCGCCAGACCTTCGAGGAGGTCACCGCCGCCCGCGCCCGAGCCATCTCGACGACCGGGCCGGCCGACCTCGCCGAGGCCGAGAACGGCCTGACCCAGGCCCTCGGGCGCCTGCTCGCCATCAGCGAGAACTACCCCGACCTGAAGGCCGACGCGAACTTCCGTCAGCTCCAGGAGGAGCTCGCGCACACCGAGAACATGGTCGCCGGTTCCCGCGGGCACTACAACGCCAGCGTCCGCGCCTACGACGAGCTGCGCCGGGTCTTCCCCTCCAGCATCGTCGCCTCGAGCTTCAACTTCGAGGCGCGTGAGTACTTCGAGGTCGAGACCCTCGAGGTTCGCGCTGCCCCTGAGGTGTCCTTCGAGTGACCGCACGCAGCGGCGGACTCTACGACCAGCTCCAGCGCGAGAACCGGCGTGCGACCCGGGTGCTGCTGACCCTCGGCACCCTGCTCGTCGCGCTGCTGGTCTGGCTCGTGGTCGGCTACCTCGCCGGCCCGGAGGTGGCCTTCTCACCGGTCCCGGCGCTCGGCATCACCGCGTTCGGGACTGCCCTCGGCCTCGGCGGCACCTTCCTGTCGATGCGTGCCGGTCCCGCGATCGCCCTGCGGGCGGCCAAGGCCAAGCCCGCCGACCGTGAGCGCTACCGCGAGCTGCACAACGTCTTCGACGAGGTGTGCGTCTCGGCCGGCATCTCGGGCACCAAGCCCAAGCTGTACGTCGTCGAGGACCCGGCGCCCAACGCCTTCGCGACCGGCCTGTCGCTGGACAACAGCCACGTCGCGGTCACCACCGGCCTGCTCGAACGCCTCCCGCGCTACGAGCTGCGGGCCGTGCTGGCCCACGAGGTCGCCCACATCCTCAACGACGACATCCGGGCGGTCACCGTGGCGGTGGCCACGGCCGGCCTGGTGGCGCTGCTCGCCGACGTGCTCATCCGGGCGATGTGGCTCGGCGGCGGTCGTGGGGGACGGAGCCGCTCGAGCAAGAACCAGGGTGGCGGCGGAGCAGCGGCGCTCATCGCCGTCCTCGGCATCCTCGCGGTGATCCTGGCGCCGATCGCGGCCCAGCTGATCCGCTTCGCCGTCTCGCGCCAGCGTGAGTACCTCGCCGACGCGACCGCCGCCGACCTGCTGCGCGACCCCCAGTCGATGGTCAACGCGCTGCGGCGGATCGACGGTGACACCACCGAGATCCGCCACTTCGAGGTCGCCACGGCGCACCTGTGGTTCGAGGAACCCAACGAGACCCGCGGCAAGGACCGTGCCGCGAAGATGGCGCGCCGGTTCGCGACGCACCCGAGCATGCGGGAGCGGATCGAACGGCTCGCGTCGCTCAACGCCGGCACGGTCCGCACCGACGCGCCCTTGCCGCCACGACCCGACGCGCCCCGCGGTCCGGCCGCACCGGATCCCTCGACCCGGACCGGAGGCCCGCCGCCACCCCCCGCCGGCGGACCCTGGCCGCCACCGCCGGGCGGCGGCTGGCCGCCACCCCCGGCCCGCGGCGCCTGAGCGAGCGGCTCCGGGGACGCTCAGACGGGCTCGTCCTCGGTCACGCGGTCGGCCGCGCTCACCGCCGTCGGCGGATGTGTTCGCCGGACCGCCACGACGACCGCGCCCGCGAACAGCGCGAGCGGCAGGAGCAGCACCAGCCGTTCGGCAGCCAGCCACGTCGTCGCCGCGAGCACGAGCAGACCTCCAGCGGCGGCCGCCGTGGCCCACCAGCGACGCTCGGTCCGCCACGCCCTCGCCAGCCCATCGACGTCGAGCATGAGTGCCGCGAGGACGACGAGGGGGAAGCCGATCAGCCCCATCAGGAGCGTGATCGCGACCAGCGGGCTGATCCCGACCACGACCAACAGCCCTCGCCACGGCTGTCGGCGCACCACCAGCGCGCCGACGAGGACGGCCTCGCTGGCCAGGGCGCCGAACGCCACCGCCTGCCACCGCCACGGCTCCGACGCGATCCACAGGCTCAACCCGCCGAGGGCGGGATCGTTGAACAAGAACACCTCGGCGACGAGGATGTTGCGCATGTTCTCGCCGACGACCCAGGCGACGCCGCCGGTGGTGGCTTTCGACCAGGCAGCAGCGAGCAGCATCACCGCCAACCCCGCTCGACACGCCTGGACGGGCCACCGCCACCGCCAGTCCGGCGCCTCGACCCCTCGCGGGTAGGGCGCCAGGGCCACGACGACCAGGGCGATGAGCAGCGGTTGGTGGCTGTGGCTGATCTTGCCGAACGAGTTCTCGGTGAGCAGCAGCGTGCCGTAGGTCGCCAGGGCCGTCACGGCAGCGACCCTGGCCGGGCCCCGCCACGGGCCGGCCGCGACCACGCAGCCGATCAGCGCCAGCCAGGTGCAGGCGACGACGACGGCCTCGGTCGGGGGCGGGACGTCGAGGACGCCGAGCACCGACACCGGTTCCCACACGCGCCCCCCGCGATCGGGCTGGGTCAGGTAGTGCAGGCGGTTGCGCCACACGTCGACGGCGACGGTGGCGAGGACGAGCACCCGGACCGCGAGCAGCGTGTGCGCCGACCCCGGCCCGAACCACGACCGTGTCCACACCTCGGGCGGTGTGCGCGGTGGTCGCCGCGCATCGCCGGTGGTGTCGGTCGCGTGCGACGCGGCTGATGGGTTCACGGGGTCGCCACGCGCATCACGGGCTCGCGCCGGACGACCTCGAACGCAGGCGGGTCGGGGTGGCGGGAGACCGCTTCGACGGTGAGCTCGATGAGCACCTCGACCACCGCATCGTCGCTCGCCGCTTCGGCCTCGGCGAAGCCGCTGAGCGCCTCCCGGTCCTCCTCGCGGACCAGGCGGAGCAGCGCGTGTCGGGCCAGGGAACCCCCGAGCTGGCGCGTCGTCCCGTCCTCCCGGATACCGGTGAACCGCACGTGCTCGACCTCGTAGACCCCGCTGCGTGGGGAGGAGTACATCGGGAACCGCGACAGCGGGTAGGCGTCGGGGAGCGCCATGAGGCTGGTGGCCACGGAGGCGGCCAGGAAGGCGGCGATGATCGCGGACACCGCTGTGGTCGGGTGGGCAGGCACGCCGGCTCGGCGGCGCCGACGTCCGATCGCGTACGTGAGCGCGGGCCCGGCCAGCGCCACGATCGGTGTGAGCCGGGTCACCGTCGCACCGGTCCCACCGGCGCTGCGGGCGAGCGGTGGCCCGGCCACCCACAGCACCACCCCGGCGACGATCGCCGCCACGAGCAGCTGCGGCCCGCCGGCGCGCAGGTTGGCGTGGACCGCTGACGGGCGCAGCGTGCCCGAGCTCAGCAGCACCCACCCCGCGGCACCGAGGGCGATCAGGAGCCGTGTCGCCGTGGGCGGCGACGGCTCGTCGAGGGCGAGCAGGATGGCCAGCAGCCACCCCGCCACGGTGCAGGCGAACAACCCGGCAGCGGCGGTGCCGGGGCCAGCGGCCGACCGCTCGGTTGGAGCCTGGACGCGCCGTGCTGCGTCCACCCCCATCCCACGTCCTCCCGAGGACCCGTCCCTGACCGTTCGGAACGTAGCAAGCGCCCGGGGTCGCTCAGGCGGAGCGGATCGCCGCGAGCGACCGTACGAGACCCGCGAACGTGCGCGGGTCCCAGCCGGTCAGTTCGGCCCAGCGGTCCAGGCGGTACCCGACGGTGTTGGCGTGGACCTCGAGGCGCCGGGCCGCCTCGGAGACCGAGAACCCGTGGTCGCCGAAGGCCACGACCGCCTCGGCGAGGTGCGGGTGCTTGGTGGCGACGTCCACCCCGACCGCGAGCAGGCCCCGCAACCGCTCCTGCGAACCGTTCAGCGTCGCCCACAGCCAGGACTCGTCGAAGACGCCGGTCGTCGCCTCGGGTGTGACCTCCAGGGTCAACTCGGCATCGGTGAGGCTGGCGCGGGCCCCGCGGAGGCCCAGCCGCTCCAGCCCCGTGGCGATCGTCGCGTCCGGGATCACGGCCCGGATCGCGGCGATCGTCTCCTCGGCGACCCCCTCCTGCGCGACGATGACCACGAGGGGGCCGCGGGTGACCACGGCGTACGCTCCGGCGAGTGCGTGCGCCCGCCGCTGCAACTCGACGGCATCGTGGTCGTCGGTCGCGCCGCGCACCACCGTGACCGTGAAGCTCTCGCCGGGATCGAGGCCGAGCGAGCGTCCGAGCGAACCGGCTTCCGGGCCGTCGATGTCCCCGGCGACGAGCAGTTCGACGAAGCGCTGTCGTGCGCCGACGTCCCGGGCCTCGAGCCGGCGGGTGGTCTGCGCGTGGGCCGATGCCATGGCCGTCGACACGTCGTGGACCCAGCTCCAGACGGTCGTGGCTGCCTCGAGCAGCTGGGTCGTGGCCTGCGTGTCCGCGGGTGGCAGCGCGCGAACGAGGGCCAGCCACAGTTCGCGGTAGCCGATGTCGTACGCCGCGACGACCGCATCCACCGGCAGGCCTTGCAGCGCCCGACGGACGCCGAGCTCGCGCCGGATGGTCAGCTCCGCGTCGGTGGGGGCACGCCGTTCGGCGATGCCCACCAGGATCATGTCCAGGGTGCGCGCCACGGAAGCGTGGATGTCGTCCAACGGGACCACGCCGGGGGCGTAGGCCGGGACCTCGGCCTCGATGCAGGTCACCACGTGCATCGCGAGGTCATCGATGCCCCGCGACACACGCCGGGCGATCGCTGCGACCGCCTCCCAGCCGGCGGGGACCTGGACCTCGTCCCACGGGTCGACCGGTGGCTGTTCGAGGTCGATCGTGCTCCCCGGGACGACGCCGTCCGCCGTGGTGCGCTCGCTGCTGACCACCGGTCCCTCCCGACGCGCACGCCCGCTCCCGAGGGGTGCACGTGTCGACGGACGTTTCCTGTGGAACGCACGAGGTCCTGCGTCCGTCGGCCCGGGATGCTACGAGGTCAGTGGTCGCGGCGCCAGTGGCACGTCCGGAGCCACGCCCACCGCCGTTCCGTGGTCATACTGGGCCAGTCCTGAGCGTCTGAACGGACGCGTTCAGGCCCGCCGCAGGGGCCGAACGCGGGTACGGGGCTCGAACTCGCCCTCACGCCCGGGCCATCCGGCCGGTCGCGAGACCCATGCTCACCTGGCCCGCGTTGACATCCGCATCACCGCCGGGTACCCATCGCTGCCTGGGAGAGCAGTTCGTGGGAACCACGAAGGGAGCGTGCGCCCGCACCGTCACCGGTGCGTGTCGGCGCGCTCGCGCGTGGTCGAGACCGTGGGAGTTGGCGTGCTCGCCATCCAGAACCTCGAGGTCGTGTACGAGGACGTCATCCTCGTGCTCAAGGGCATCAGCATCCAGGTGCCCGACAACTCCATCGTCGCGCTGCTCGGTGCCAACGGTGCCGGCAAGACCACGGTGCTGCGGGCCATCACCGGTCTGCTCGACGTCCACCGCGGCGAGATCACCAAGGGGACGATCACCCTCGATGGTGAGCCGATCCACGGGCTCGACGCCCCCGGCACGGTGGCCACCGGCATCTCGCAGGTGATGGAGGGCCGCCGGGTCTTCCGGGAGTTCACGGTCGACGAGAACCTGCGCATCGGCGGTCACGCCGGACCGCGCAGCAACCTCAGCGCGAACCTCGACCGCATCTACACCCTGTTCCCGCGTCTGGCCGAGCGCCGCAAGCAGGTCGCCGGTTACCTCTCGGGTGGTGAGCAGCAGATGCTCGCCTTCGGTCGCGCGCTGATGGGTGAGCCGCGCTACCTGCTGCTCGACGAGCCCTCCCTCGGCCTCGCGCCCCTGATCGTCCAGCAGATCCGGGACGTCATCGTCCAGATCAACGAGCAGGGGACCTCCATCCTGCTCGTCGAACAGAACGCCAACATGGCCTTGTCGATCGCCTCCCACGGCTACGTGATGGAGACCGGCAAGATCGTGATGGACAAGGCCGCTTCCGTCCTGCGCGAGGACGAGGACGTCCGGGAGTTCTACCTCGGGCTGCGTGAGGAGGGCGCGGGCAGCTTCCGCGACGTCAAGCACTACAAGCGCCGCAAGCGCTGGCTGTCCTGAGTCGACGGGAGGACCCCTACGTGACCATCCGCACGCTCTCCGACGCCCTCACCTCGACCTCGGTCGACGTGCCCGCTGGCCAGCCGCTGCTGCACATCGAGGATCTCGAGCTGCGCTTCGGCGGCACCCGGGCCGTCGACGGTGTCAGCTTCGACGTCATGCCCAACGAGCTGTTCGCCATCATCGGGCCGAACGGTGCGGGCAAGACCTCGCTGTTCAACTGCATCTCGAGCGTCTACCGGCCGCAGTCCGGCCGCATCGACTTCCTCGGCGACTCCGTCCTCGGTCAGAAGCCGGATGACGTCGCGGGGCTCGGTATCGCCCGGATGTTCCAGAACATCGAGCTGTTCGACAACCTCACGGTGCTCGACAACCTGATGCTCGGGCGCCACCTGCACCTGGACTACGGGCCCGTCGCGGGGCTGTTCTACGCCGGCAAGGCCAAACGCATCGAGCTCGAGAACCGCCGCGTCGTCGAGGACGTCATCGACTTCCTCGAGATCGAGGCGTTCCGCAAGTTCCCGGTGGGGATGCTGCCCTACGGGGTCAAGAAGCGGGTCGAGCTCGGCCGCGCCCTGTGCATGGAGCCCAAGCTCCTGCTCCTCGACGAGCCCGTGGCGGGCATGAACGTCGAGGAGACCGAGGACATGGCCCGCTTCATCCTCGACATCCGCTCCGAGCTCGGCCTCGCGATGATCCTGGTCGAGCACGACATGGGCCTCGTGATGGACCTCGCCGACCGGGTCCTGGTGGTCGACTTCGGCAAGCCCATCGCCCTCGGCACACCGTCGGAGGTCCAGCAGCATCCCGACGTCATCCGCGCTTACCTCGGTGAGGACCACGAGGTCGTCGGCGACGTGCACGCGGAGGAGTTCGACCTCGGCGTCGGCTCCGTACGGGACGACGACACCAGCTCGGAGGTGGCACCGTGACCGATCTGTCGCGCCCCGAGCACGAGGCAACCACCACCGCCGAACAGGCCGGAGCGCCCGCCTCGTCGGACGCCATCTCGACCGTCCCCCAGCGGGTCCGCCGCCGGGCCGCGGCCATGCCCGAGGTCGTCGCGCTGCGCGAGAAGCGCCTCGGCATCTGGCAGGACATCACCTGGGCGACCTACTGGGAGCAGACCGCTCTCGTCGCGCACGCGCTCGCGTCGCTCGGGATCACGGCCGGTGACCGGGTCGCCATCCACTCCGAGAACCGCCCCGAGTGGCTCTACGTCGACGTCGGCACCGTCGCGATCCGCGCCATCACCATGGGGCTGTACCCGACCAACCCCGCCGCCGAGGTGCGCTACCTGCTGCAGGACTCGGGCTCGCGCGTCCTGATCGCCGAGGATCAGGAGCAGGTCGACAAGGCGCTCGAGGTCGAGGCGGACTGTCCCGACCTCGAGTGGATCGTCTACATCGAGCCGCGTGGGGTGCGCGACTACCGGCACCCGAAGCTGATGTCCTGGGAGGACTTCATCGCCCGGGGCCGCGAGCACCAGGACCGCGACCCGTCCCTGCTCGACCGGGTGGCCGCCGAGGCCACCGAGGACGACGTGGTGACCCTGATCTACACCTCGGGCACGACCGGTCCGCCGAAGGGCGCGATGCTCACGGTGCGCAACGTCGAGTTCGCGATCTCGACGCTGGTGTCCGACGGCGGGTTCTACAACCCGCCCGCGTCCGAGGACGACGTGGCGCTGTCCTACCTGCCGCTGTGCCACGTGGCCGAGCGGACCGCGACCGAGTGGGTCAACGCCGAGGCCGGGGTGCTGATCCACTTCGCGGAGTCCATCGAGGTGGTCCAGGCCAACCTCAAGGAGGTCCAGCCGACGCTGTTCTTCGCCGTCCCCCGCATCTGGGAGAAGCTCTACGCCGGCATCATGATCAAGATGGCGTCCGCCTCGCGGCTCAAGCGCCTCACCTTCGGGCTGGTCATGAAGATGGCCAACACCATCGGTGACGACCTGGTGGCCAACGACGGCAACCACACCACGCGTAGCCGCATCCTGTACGCCATCGGCTACCCGCTGGTCTTCCGGCCGCTGCGGGACCGGGTCGGCCTGCGCAAGGTGCGGGCCGCCGGGTCCGGCGCCGCCCCCATCGCCCCGGAGGTCCTCAAGTTCTTCTTCGGGATCGGCGTGGTGATCAGCGAGATCTACGGCATGACCGAGAACGCGGCGGTCGCGACCGTCAACCGCCCCGGCCGCGTCAAGCTCGGCACCGTCGGCGAGCCGCAGCCCGGCATCGACTTCAAGATCGACGAGGAGACCGGCGAGATCCTCACCCGTCACGCGGGGACCTTCGCCGGCTACTGGAACAAGCCGGACAAGACCGCCGAGACCATCGACGCCGACGGCTGGCTGCACACCGGCGACGTGGGGGAGTGGGTCGACGGCACGCACGTCAAGATCGTCGACCGGATCAAGGACATCATCATCACCGCCGGCGGGAAGAACATCTCGCCGTCGGAGATCGAGAACTCGCTCAAGACCTCGCCGTTCATCAAGGAGGCGGTCGTCATCGGTGATGGCCGGCCCTACCTGACGGCGCTGATCGGCATCGAGCTCGACACGGTCGGCGACTGGGCCACGCGCAAGCGGATCGGCTACACGACCTACCGGGACCTCTCGGAACGCACCGAGGTGCTCGAGCTGATCCAGAAGGCCATCCGCGAGACCAACGACAAGTTCGCCCGGGTCGAGAACGTGCGCAAGTTCCGCGTGATCACCAAGGAGCTCGACCACGAGGACGGCGAGCTGACCGCCACGCAGAAGGTCAAGCGCTCGTCGCTGGTGGAGGCGTTCGCCCCGCTCGTGGCCGACATGTACGAGAACCGCACCGAGCACGCCGGTGGCGACCTGGTCGAGGTCCACGCCCCCGCCCGATCCGACGCCGCGGCCGTGCCGGCCGGCCAGGAGGACTCCGCCTGATGGAGGAGCTCATCTTCCCGATCTTCCGCGGGCTCGGACAGGGCAGCGTCTACGCCCTCCTCGCCGCGGGGTTCGTGGTCATCTACCGGGCGACCGACGTCGTCAACTTCGCCCAGCCGACCCTGATGGTCCTCGGCGCCTACTTCACCTCGCTGTTCGTGCGTGGGTACGGGTTGCCGTTCTGGGTCGGCGTGGTCGCCGCGATGGTGACCATGGCGGTCATCGCGGCGCTCATCGAACGCATCGCCCTGCGCCCCATGGTGGGCCAACCGGTCTTCTCGGCGGCGATGGTCACCGTCGGTCTGTTCTTCGCGTTGCTGGTGCTGGCCGGGCGCCTGATCCGCCAACCGATCTTCATGGGCGACCCGTGGGGCAACGACTCCTTCGTGCTGCTCGGCCGAAACGTCTTCGTCGCCGACGCCTGGAAGATCGTCATCACGCTGGTCGCGTTCGCCGCCGTCGGCTTGTTCCTCGACCGTTCGCGGGTCGGCCTCGCCATGCGAGCCACCTCGCTGGACCAGGAGGTCGCCCTCGCGCAGGGCGTCAACGTCGGCCGGATGTTCAACCTGTCCTGGGCGCTGTCGGGAGCCCTCGCGGCGCTCGCCGGCATGCTGGTGGGGACCGGCGGTGGTGGCGGCGTCGAGGCCACGACCGCGTTCGTCGCGCTGAAGGCCCTGCCCGTGATCATCCTCGGCGGCCTGGACTCCATCCGCGGTGCCCTCATCGCGGGGTTGTTCATCGGCGTGGCCGAGTCCATCACCCGCGGGTACGCCTCGACCCTGGCGCCGATCCTCGGGGCCAACGTCGACATCGTCGTGCCCTACCTGATCATGATCGTCGTGCTGATGGTCCGGCCTTACGGCCTGTTCGGCACCCCGGAGGTGCAGCGTGTCTGAGCGCCCCACCGACAGCCGCGTGGTCCCGGGAGGATCGTCATGACCGAGCAGCGGACCTCGACCCTCAGCGGCCCGAAGCGCTTCCTGGCGCGCCGCGCCCGCCCCGAGCTGTACACCGAGTACGCGGCCGACCAGGCCATCCTCAACACCCCGGGCAAGCGCACGAGCGTCGGTGTGCTCCTGCTGGTGGCGGTCATCGCCCCCTTCATGCTCAGCCGCGACCTCACGGGCCTGCTCGCGACGGCGTTCATCTTCGCCATCGGCGCGATCGGCCTCAACCTGGTCACCGGGTACGCCGGGCAGGTCTCCCTGGGGCACGCGTTCTTCGTCGGGCTCGGGGCCTACACCGCCGCGTTCGTCGGCAGCCCGGCGACCGGCACCCTGCGGGGGCTCGACCTCGAGATGTGGATCTGGCTGCCGGCCGCCGGGCTGGTGGCAGCACTCGTGGGCTTCCTGGTGGCGCCCCTCGCGGCCCGGGTACGCGGCCTCTACCTCGCCATCTTGACCCTGGGTCTGGTCTTCATCGGTGAGCACTTCTTCAAGGAGATGCGCACGTTCACCGGCGGTCCCGGCGTCGGCCGGCGGGCGGCGGCGCCGGTCATCGGCGGCTTCCAGCTCAACGCTCGGCAGGAGATCTTCGGTATCGACGTGACCGGCCAGCAGCTGTACTACCTGTTCTGCCTGCTGATGCTGATCGTGTTCGCCATCGGCGCGCGCAACCTGGCCCGGTCCAAGGTGGGACGTGCCTTCGCGGCCGTCCGCGACCGCGACATCGCGGCCGAGGTGATGGGCGTCCCGCTGACCCGGACCAAGGTGCTGGCGTTCACCGTCTCGTCGTTCTACGCCGGGATCTGCGGCGGGTTGCTCGCGGTGACCTACGGCCAACCGACCCCCGAGAACTTCAACCTCACCCTGTCGGTCATCTTCCTCGCGATGATCCTCATCGGCGGGGTGGCGACGGTGTCCGGCGCGATCATCGGGGCCATCGTCATCCAGATGCTGCCCCGGTTCGTGCAGTGGATGTCGGGGTACGTCCCGGGGGTGTCGCGCAGCGCATCGGGCGGGATCATCTCGGTCGACCAGCTCGAGGGGATCCTGTTCGGTGTCCTCATCGTGCTCTTCCTCGTGATCGAGCCGCGCGGGCTGTTCGGGCTGTGGCTGCGCATCCGCAACTACTGGAAGGCTTGGCCCTTCTCGTACTGAGCGATGTGAGTCGGCGTCTCAGTCCACGGCGGTGCGCGGCCCGGGACGTGGAGGGAGCGGCCCGCACCTCGCGTGACCGCCCGACGAGACGACGGACCCGGCAACTACTACGCTGGTCGTAGGCTGGTGGGAGTCGCTGGGAGAGAGATGTCCGCCCGGGTCACCGGGCGGTCCTGGAGCAGGTTCCACGATCAGGAGACAGGGATGCGCAAGACCAGATGGCGGCGACACGCCGCCGCGTTGTGTGCGATCGCCCTCGCGGCGAGCGCGTGCGGCAACGGCGACGACGACGGCGGCATTGCCGCCGACGACGGCAACGGCAACGGCAACGGTGCTGAGGAGATCGCGACCGACGTCGGTGTGACCGACGAGCCCTGTGAGAACGCGGTCAACGAGGACAACGGCTGCATCTACCTCGGTGTCCTGTCGGACCTCACGGTGGGACCGTTCGCCCCGCTCGGCGTGCAGATCGTCGAGGGGCAGCGGGCCTTCTGGCAGCGTGTCAACGACGAGGGTGGCATCGCCGGCTACGACATCGACATCGACACCTACACGCGCGACAACGAGTACAACCCCCAGGTCCACTCGCAGCTCTACAACGAGATCGAGCCCGACATCCTCGCGCTCGCGCAGACCCTGGGCACCCCACCGACCGAGGCGATCCTGCCCGACATGGACGCCGACGACGTCGTCGGCATCCCGGCGTCGTGGTGGTCGGGCTGGAACTTCGAGGAGTCCGACCACGGGGTCATCCTCGAGTCCGGCTACTCGTACTGCCTCGAGTCCCAGATCGGCCTCGACTGGGCGAACGACAACGAAGGCGAGATCGGTTCGGTCCAGGCGGTCGGCTACCCGGGTGACTACGGCGGCGACTCGGCTGCCGGCGTCGCGGCGTGGGCCGAGGCCACGGGCGCCGAGGACCTCGGCTTCGCCGAGACCGGCCCGAACGCGCTGGTCGGCTCGCAGGACGCGGCCGTGCAGCAGGTGGTCTCCGCGGGTGCCGACGTCGTGGTGCTCGCGACCGGTCCGGCCGAGACGGCCGAGATCGTCGGTGGTGCCGTCGCTGCCGGCTTCGAGGGCCGCTTCCTGGGCTCGGTCCCGACCTGGAACCCCGCGCTGATGGACTCCCCGGCCGCTCCGGCGCTCGAGGCTGTCTTCACGCACATCGGTCCCTGGGAGGCGTTCACCGGCTCGTCCGAGGCGCACCAGGCCATGCAGGCCGCGCTCGGTGAGGGCAACCTGCCCGCCAACGACGGGTTCACCTTTGGGTGGATCTGGTCCTACCCGATGAAGGCCCTGCTGGAGCAGGCCGCCGAGAACGGCGATCTGACCCGGTCGGGTGTCCGTGCCGCCGTCGACGGCCTGGTCGTCGACTACGAGGGCTCCCTGCCCGAGCGGACCTTCGGTGAGGCTGGCGAGGACGTCCGCACGGCCGTCATCTCCAAGCCGGACGCCTCAGAGGAGCTGAACCTGCGCACCGAGGAGACCGGCGTGACCGGTCCGACCGCGGATGCGTTCGCGTACGAGACGCGCTGCTCGGGCTGATCCACCACGCAGCGACGCCACACCGCTGGGGCGGCCTTCGGGCCGCCCCAGCGGCGTCCGGGGGGCGGTGGGGAACACGTGCGGCGAGTGCCCCGGTGCCCGTCTCAGGGTCGGTCGGACACCTCGGGGTGTCCCCCGATGGTCGCCGCCGCTCCGCGAGGCCATGATGGGGTCACCACCGCCTCTCGTGGCGGTGCCCCTTCGACCTCTCGAGGTGATCGACGTGTCCGGTCCCTACCCCGACCCCTCCGACCCGATGAGCAGCGGCCCGCCGCCTCCGGGGCACGGCCTGGACGGCGACACGCGCGGCTGGGCGGTCGCGGCCCACCTGTCGACCTTCGTCGGCGCGTGGGTCTTCCTGGCCTTCATCGGACCGCTCGTGGTGTGGATCGTGGGCCGTGAACGCCACCCCTTCGTGGACCACCACGCCAAGGAGGCGCTCAACTTCAACCTCACCCTGCTGCTCGTCGGGGCCGTCGCGGTGATCGTCGGGATCGTCGGCGGGGTGCTGACCCTCGGCCTGGCGCTGATCGTGATCATCCCGATCGGCATCATCCTCGCGATCGTCCTCATCCTGCTGTGGATCATCCTGCCCATCGTCGCGGCGGTGAAGGCCTGGGACGGTGACGGCTACCGCTACCCGATCTGCATCCGCTTCGTGAGCTAGACCGCCCGCACGGGTCGCGCTCCGTGACGCGCGGCCGGCGCCCGGGACCGAGGTCCCGGGTGTTCCCGCCGTTCCCTGGCCGTTCGGCCGTCGTTGCCTCCTGCACGGACCTTGAGACGGCACGCCGCTTCCGCGCGTGCTGCGACCCGACCGCAGGAGCCCTCCGTGCGTCCCCTCGCCAGGTACTCGACCTCCTCACGCCGCTCGCTGCCGCGCCCTGTCCCGGTGCTCGGCGTGGTGGCCCTGATCGGACCGCTGCTCGGCGGGCTGACCGGCACCGTCACCGACACCGTCGACGCCGTCATCGACGCGGGCGTGCTCGCGGAGGGTCGCGCGCTCGTCCACGTCTCCGAGGACGCCGATCTCGCCGCAGTCGCCGACCAACTGGCCGCCGCCGGTACCAGCATCCACTCGACGTACGCGGCCATCGACGTGGTCGCCGTCGTGGGTGACCCCGACGCGCTCGAGCGGGTGGCCGGTCTCGATGACGTCGAGTGGTTGGAGCGTGACGCCCCGGTCGAGCTGCTGACCGACACCTCCCACACCGCCACCCGCGGCGCGCAGCTGCTCGACGGTGAGGTGACCGTCGGCGGCCAGATCGTCGACGGGTCGGGCATCGGGGTCGCGGTCGTCGACTCCGGCGTCGACGAGCTCCACCCCGATTTCGCGGGCCGGATCGGCGAGAACGTCAAGGTCCTGCCCGGCGGCGTGGCCATCCCGCTGCCGATCAGCGACACCGCCAGCTTCGGCGGCCACGGGACGCACGTGGCCGGCACCGTCGTCGGGACCGGCGCCGCCTCCGGCGGTACCTACCGCGGCGCGGCCACCGGCGCCACCGTGCACAGCGTCTCGGCGGGCGCCTTCATCTCGCTCGCCTTCGCGCTCGACGGACTCGGCTGGGTCCTCGACAACCACGACACCGTCTCGCCGGCGATCCGCGTGGTCAACAACTCGTGGGGCTCGTCGGGTGAGCACAACCCGAACAGCGCGGTCACGCGGATGGTCAACGAGCTGGTCGACGCGGGCGTGACCGTGGTCTTCGCGGCCGGCAACAGCGGTGGTGACGGATCGTCCCTGGCGACCAGCCCGGAGTGCACCAACCAGACCCCCGGCGTGATCTGCGTCGCGGCTGCCGATGACCTCGGCCAGGGCTCGCGCGACGGCGGCCTCGCCAGCTTCTCCTCGCGCGGCGTCGACGGCCGGCCCGAGACCTACCCGGACCTGTCGGCGCCGGGCGCCAACATCGTCGCCCCGTGCGCACCGACCCTGCCCATCTGCCTCACCGGCTCGTTCGGTGCACCGAACCCGATCTACTACTCCTCCCTGTCGGGCACCTCGATGGCGGCGCCGCACGTCGCCGGCATCGCGGCCCAGGTCCTGCAGGTCGCACCCGACCTGACGCCGGCCGAGGTCGAAGCCCTGCTGGTCGACACCGCCTACGACCGCGGCCTGCCCGCCTTCGCCGACGGTGCTGGCCACGTCGACGCCGTCGCGGCGGTGCTGGCGGCCACCTCTGGCTGACCGACCCCGGTCGTGCGTGCGGCCCGGGATCCCTCGTGGGGTCCCGGGCCGCGCGCTGTCCGAGGGGTGTCATGGTGCCGGCGTACCCTGCCGGCCCACCCCCCGATCCGCCCGAGGCTCCCGCCGTGCCCGACGACTCACCACTGCTCGAGGGTCTCAACCCCGCCCAGCGCGAGGCGGTCCAGACCGTCGAGGGGCCGCTGTTGGTGGTCGCCGGAGCGGGGTCGGGCAAGACCCGGGTGCTGACCCACCGCATCGCCCACCTGATCCGCGACCACGACGTCAACCCGTTCGGGTTGCTGGCCATCACCTTCACCAACAAGGCCGCCAACGAGATGGCCGAGCGGGTCGGCCAGCACGTCGGTGAGCGGGTCGCCCAGAAGATGTGGGTGACCACGTTCCACAAGACCGGGGTCCGGATCCTGCGGCGTGATCTGCACCGGCTCGGCTACCGCAGCGGGTTCACCATCTACGACAGCCAGGACAGCCTGCGCCTCGTGACCCAGACGGCCAAGGACCTCGGCATCGACGAGCGGCGCCTGCCGCCGCGCGGCATCCGCGACGCGATCAGCCGCGCCAAGGACGAGCTCGTCGACTACGAGACCTACGCGCAGCGCGCCGGCGGCTGGCCCGAGGACCAGATCGCCGACGTCTACCAGGCCTACGAGGACCGGCTGCGGAAG
The DNA here is from genome assembly GCF_000969705.1 of Nitriliruptor alkaliphilus DSM 45188. Lineage (GTDB taxonomy): Bacteria > Actinomycetota > Nitriliruptoria > Nitriliruptorales > Nitriliruptoraceae > Nitriliruptor > Nitriliruptor alkaliphilus. The sequence continues at coordinate 239,249 of NZ_KQ033901.1, read as the reverse complement.
GCCAACGCGCTCGACTTCGACGACCTCATCGTCAAGACCGTCGAGGTGCTGCAGCTGTTCGACGGCGTGCGCGAGCACTACCAGCAGCGCTTCGGGCACCTGCTCATCGACGAGTACCAGGACACCAACCGCACCCAATACCACCTCGTGCAGCTGTTGACCGGGCCGGACCGCAACGTGATGGTCGTCGGTGACCCGCAGCAGGGCGTCTACGGCTGGCGCGGCGCGACGATCCAGAACATCCTCGACTTCGAGCACGACCATCCCGACGCCAAGGTCGTGGTACTCGACCGCAACTACCGCTCGACCCAGACCATCCTCGACGTCGCCAATGCCGTCATCGCCTCGTCCCCGGTCGAGCGTCGCGCCGAGCTGTGGACCGACCGCGAGCTCGGCGCCCCGGTCGTGCGCTACCGGGCCGAGGAGGAGCACGACGAGGCGGCGTTCGTGTCCGAGGAGGTCGAGAAGCTCGTCCGCTCCGGCACCCGCGACGACGGGTCCCCGTACACCTTCGACGACGTCGCGGTCTTCTACCGGACCAACGCCCAGGCCCGCGTCATCGAGGACGTGCTGCTGCGGGTCGGTACCCCCTACAAGGTCGTCGGCGGGGTGCGCTTCTACGAGCGCAAGGAGGTCAAGGACGTCCTGGCCTACCTGCGCCTGCTCGTCAACGAGGACGACGACGTCTCGGCCCGTCGCGTGATCAACACCCCCCGCCGTGGCATCGGCGACCGGACCATCGAGGCGGTCGCCTGGCACGCCCGCCGCGAGGGCATCTCGTTCCTCGCTGCCGCTCGCCAGGCCGAGCACGTCCAGGGCCTGGCTGCCCGCGCCGTCGGAGCGGTCACGGCGTTCGTGCAGCTGCTCGACGGGCTCCGTGCCGAGCTCGATCACGACCTGCCGTTGACCGACCTCCTCCAGCACGTGCTGGACCGCACCGGCTACCTCGCCGAGCTGCAGGCCGAGCGCACCATCGAGGCCCTCGGCCGCGTCGAGGTGCTCGAGGAGCTCGGCTCCGTCGCCCTCGAGTTCACCGAACGGGGAGCATCTCGAGGGCGAGATGACCAGCGTCGCGAGGACGTCACCGGCCCCGAGGCCCTGGGCGACTTCCTCGAGTCCGTCACGCTGGTCAGCGACGCCGACCAGCTCGACGACGCCGATGCCCAGGGCTCGGTCACCCTGATGACCCTGCACACCGCCAAGGGGCTCGAGTACCCCATCGTGTTCCTCGTCGGGCTCGAGGACGGCGTCTTCCCCCACGTGCGCAGCCTGTCGGACCCGCAGCAGCTCGAGGAGGAGCGGCGCCTGGCCTACGTCGGGTTCACCCGCGCGCAGGACCGGCTCTACCTCACCCACGCCGATCACCGCACCCTGTGGGGCGGCACCTCCTACAACCCCCCGTCGAGGTTCCTCGACGACCTCCCCGAGCAGCTGATCGAGTCCCGTGGGGCGGTGCGTGGTGCCACGGCGAGCAAACGGGTCCGTGACCGCGAGATGGTCGAGCTCGCCGGCGCGGAGTTCCGGGTCGGCGACCGCGTGATCCACACCAAGTTCGGGCCGGGACGGATCACCGAGCTGTCGGGCGAGGGGGAGCGGGCCGAGGCGACCGTCGAGTTCGGCGACGCCGGCCGCAAGCACCTCGTGCTCGCCTACGCCCCCCTGGTCAAGGCCTGACCGCGCCGACGGGTGCCGCGTCGTACCCGTCCCGAGGAGCACGACCGTGACCGACCTGCTCACCGCCTTCGGTCTGATCGCCCTGGCCGAGCTCGGCGACAAGTCCCAACTGCTCGCCCTGACGTTCGCCACCCGGTACCGGTGGTGGCAGGTGCTGACGGGGGTCGGTGTGGCGGCCCTCGCGCTGCTCGGGCTGTCGGCGGCCCTCGGTGGGGCGCTCGGTGCCGCGCTCCCGCAGCGGGCGATCGCGACGGGCGGGGGGCTGCTGTTCCTGGCCTTCGCGGCCTGGACCGCGTTCGATGCCGACGACGAGGTCGTCGACGGGGCAGACCGCCGTTCGGGCCGGTCGGTGATCGTCACCGTGGTCGTGGCCTTCATCGTGGCCGAACTCGGTGACAAGACCATGATCGGGACCGCCGCGCTGGCCTCCGCTCGCGACCCCATCGCGGTCTGGCTCGGGGCAGCCGCAGGGATGACCGTCGCATCCGGGGCTGCGATCGCGGTCGGCCGGCTGCTGCACCGCCGCCTGCCCGCCGACCGGCTGCGGCTGGTGTCCGCCGTCGCCTTCGCCGTGTTCGGGATGCTCCTTCTGGTCGAGGGGCTCCGGGGCTGAACCGCCCGGGTTGGGCTCCCACCTCGTCCGTGGGGCAGGGTGTCACCGAACCGTCCTCGCACGCCCACCTTCGGAGGTCCCCGTGCCCCGTACCCAGCAGGTGTCCACCGTCCGCGTGATCGCGGCGGACCGGCAGGCGATCTTCGACGTCCTCGCCGACCCGGCCATGCACGCGATCATCGACGGGTCGGGGACGGTGATCGACGTCCAGGACGGTGGACCCGCACGCCTGGCCGAGGGCGCGACGTTCGGGATGTCGATGAAGGTGGGTGCCGCCTACCCGATCCTCAACACCGTGGTCGAGTTCGAGGAGGGCGTGCGCATCGCGTGGCGTCACTTCCACGGCCACCGATGGCGCTACGAGCTCGAGGATGCCCCGGAGGGTGGGACGCGGGTGACCGAGACCTTCGACTGGTCGACGGCGCGGACCAAGCGGACGCTCGAGCTCGCAGGCATCCCGCGCCGCAACCTGAAGGGGATGGAACGTACGCTCGAGAAGCTCGACGAGGTGGTCACCGGACCCCGATCCGCGACCAGCTAGCCGCGGTGGGTCAACTGCAGCCGGCGGGGACGGCGTCGGCGGTCGGCGACGGCGGCGGCACCGACGCGGTGGGATCGACGTACAGCAGGCCGTCCGACGTGGCGGTCGGGTGCTCGGCGAAGGACGACTCGCCGCCCGTACCCCGTCCCGTCAGCGACCACACGCGACCGTCCGGGGACTCGAGACGCCGCGAGGCCGGGCAGTAGTCGACCTCGGCGGGGGCGTCGAAGGCACGGACGCGTCCGCCGAGCCCGACCAGGAGGAGGTCGAGCTGCTCGTCGAACGTCACCGTCCCGGCCACGTCGGCGACCGGGCCGACCTCGACGAACGGTGGACCGGGGGCGGCGCCACCCCGGGTGAGCAGCAGCACCCCGGCGACGACCACGACGAGGCCCGCGACCAGCGACGCCAGGATCCACTGCACCCCGAGCGGGGCCCGCAAGACGATCTTGCGGGCACGCTTCGAGGCCCGCTCGGGCAGGTACCCGCGCGGTCCGAACTCGGGGTCAGCTGCGGGGTCGTCGGCCACGCGCGGACGGTACCCCGGGCGCACGGCCCCCGAACGATTGGGGCGGTCCGTGGGCCGCCACTACCCTCGTCCGGCACGCCGGGTCGGCCGGCGACCGATGCAGGGAGGCACGCAGATGGCGGTCCGCGTCGTCGTGGCCAAGCCTGGTCTGGACGGGCACGATCGTGGTGCCAAGGTCGTCGCTCGCGCCCTGCGTGACGCCGGGTTCGAGGTCATCTACACCGGCCTGCACCAGACGCCCGAGCAGATCGTCGCCGCCGCGCTCCAGGAGGACGCCCAGGCCGTCGGCCTCTCGATCCACTCCGGTGCCCACCTGACCCTGTTCCCGAAGGTCGCCCAGTTGCTGCGCGACGGGGGGGCCGACGACGTCGTGGTCTTCGGTGGGGGCATCATCCCCGCCGAGGACATCGCCACGCTCAAAGCTCAGGGCATCGCCGAGATCTTCACCCCCGGCACGCCGATGAAGACCATCACCGACTGGGTCACCGCCAACGTGGCCGAGCGGGTCTGACCCACCTCCGGCGGGGCGCTACGGCGTCCCGTCGCTCGTGTCCGGCCACCTCCCGCAGCACCCCGACACATCCACCACCACACCACCCACGTCAGGAGCCATCCGTGGACCTCGTCGAGTTCCAGGGCAAGCAGCTGTTCGGTCGCAACGGGGTCCCCGTGCCGCCGCCCGGTACCGCCTGCCGCAGCGTCAGCGAGGTCCGCGAGGCCGCGCGATCGGTGTTCGATGCCGGTGGTTCGGCAGTCATGGTCAAGGCGCAGGTCAAGACCGGCGGCCGCGGGAAGGCCGGCGGCGTCAAGTACTGCCCCTCGCTCGAGGCGGCGGTCGAGGCCGCCGAGTCGATCATCGGGCTCGACATCAAGGGCCACCTCGTCCAGGTGGTGTGGGTCGAGTCCGCGTCCGACATCGCCGAGGAGTACTACCTGTCGGTCATGCACGACCGCGTCAGCAAGGGCGAGCTGATCATCTGCTCGGTCGAGGGTGGTGTGGAGATCGAGGAGGTCAACCGCACCAACCCCGACGCCGTGGTCAAGCGCACCGTCGCCCCCTCCGAGCGTGAAGGCGGGCTGCCCCGGTCGATCGCGCTCGAGGTGGTCACCGACGCCAAACTCCCCGAGGACGTGCGCGAGGAGGCGGCCGACCTGCTCGTCGCCCTCTTCGGCGCCTACCTCGCCGAGGACGCGACGCTGGCCGAGATCAACCCGCTCATCAAGACCGAGGACGGCAGGGTCATCGCCCTCGATGCCAAGGTCACCCTCGACGACAACGCCGCGTTCCGCCACGACGGGTACGAGGAGTGGAAGCTCGAGGGCCTCGACGCCGACGACCCGCTCGAAGCCGAGGCGAAGTCCAAGGGCATCCAGTACGTCAAGCTCGACGGTCACGTCGGTGTCCTCGGCAACGGCGCGGGCCTCGTGATGGCCACCCTCGACGTGGTCGCCCAGAACGGTGGTCGGGCCGCGAACTTCCTCGACGTCGGCGGCGGCGCCTCGGCCGACGCGATGGCTGAGTCGCTCGGTCTCGTCCTGTCGGACCCGGACGTCAAGAGCGTCTTCATCAACATCTTCGGCGGCATCACCCGCGGCGAGGAGGTGGCGGCCGGCATCGTGGAGGCCACCAAGCGCCTCGGCGACTTCCCGCAGAAGCTCGTGGTGCGCCTCGACGGGACCAACGCCGAGGAGGGACGGGCCATCCTCGAAGAGGCCGACCTCGACAGCGTGATCTCCAAGCCCACGATGCAGGAGGCCGCGGCCGAGGCCGTCCGCCTCGCCTCCGCCTGATCCCGCCGACCGGCGCCCACCGCGGCGCGACAGGAGCCACCAGATGAGCATCTTCATCGACGAGAACACCAAGGTCGTCGTCCAGGGCATCGGGTCCCAGGGCACCTTCCACGCCAAGCGCAACCAGGCCTACGGCACCCAGATCGTGGCCGGCACCCACCCGAAGAAGGGCGGCTCGGCCTGGGAGGGCCTCGACGTCCCGGTCTTCGCCACGGTGAAGGAAGCCGTGACCGAGGCCGGCGCCAACACCTCGATGGTGATGGTGCCCGCCCCCTTCACCAAGGACGCCATCTTCGAGGCCTACGAGGCGGGCGTGCAGACCATCGTGGCCATCACCGAGGGGGTCCCGGTCCACGACATGACCGAGGTCTACGACACCGTGGTGCGCCGCGGCGGCGTGCGTCTGATCGGCCCGAACTGCCCGGGGTTGATCAGCCCCGGCAAGTCCAACGTCGGCATCATCCCGGCCGACATCACCTCACCGGGCAAGGTCGGCCTCGTGTCCCGCTCGGGCACGCTGACCTACCAGATCATGCACGAACTGGCCCAGGCCGGCATCGGTATCTCCACGTGTGTCGGCATCGGCGGTGACCCGATCATCGGCACCCAGTTCCTCGACGTGATCGAGGCGTTCGCGGCCGACCCCGACACCGAGGCGATCGCCTTCGTCGGCGAGATCGGGGGCGCGGAGGAGCAGAAGGCCGGCGCCTGGATCCGCGACAACATCCCGGACACCCCCGTCGTGGGGTACATCGCCGGTTTCGAGGCGCCTCCCGGCAAGCAGATGGGCCACGCCGGCGCCATCGTCAAGGAGGGCGGCGAGGGCGGCGAGTCCGCCGCCGAGAAGAAGGAGATCCTCGAGGAGTACGGCATCTCGGTCGCGCTCAACCCGTCCGAGGCCGCCGAGCTGATGATCGCTCGCCTCCAGGACTGAACCGGACCGACCGCTGCTGCGTGCCCCGGCTCCGTGCCGGGGCACGCAGCAGCGGGGCGTCTTCAACCGATGCGGACCGTTCGGTCCGCATCGTGGACGACACGGTCGCGGCCACCGTGCTTGGCGTCGTAGAGCGCCTCGTCCGCGCGCGCGAGGACCGTCGAACGCTCGGCGGCCTCGCCGGAGAGGGTCGTGACCCCGATCGAGGCGGTCACCGGGCCGAAGCGCCGTCCGTCGGTGGCGGTGAAGCGCAGCTCGCGTAGGGCGGCGCGCACCCGCTCGCAAGCCTGCCGCGCCGCGGTCACGTCGCTGTCGGGCAGGATGATGGCGAACTCCTCGCCCCCGTAGCGGCACACCACGTCGCTGCCGCGCAGGGTGTGCGCAGCCGCGTCGGCGACCGCGGCGAGGACGCGGTCACCGGTCGGGTGCCCGTAGGTGTCGTTGACCTGCTTGAAGTGGTCGAGGTCGAGGAGGGCCACCGACAGCGCGCGTACGTCCCCGCGGGCGGCGCTGCGTCCCACGCGGTCGAGTTCCTCGCCGAGGCGCTGCTGCAGGAACCGGTGGTTGCGCAGACCCGTGACCGCGTCCGTGACCGAGAGGTCGGCGAGATCGGCCTGGAGGCGGGCGTTGTCGATCAACAGGGCGGCGTGTTCGGCCAGCATCCGTAGCAGCCGTACCTCGCGGACGCGCAGGGTCGGGCCGCGGCCGAAGCGCGGCGTGACCTCGACCGCGATCAGACCGACGACATGGTCGTCGACCCGCAGGGGCGCCAGTGCGAGCGGTGCGCGGGGCCCGAACAGCGACAGCAGGGTGGCTGGACGGTCGTCGTCGCGGCGGACGGGCTGGATGGCGCCGTCGGCCAGCGTCGCCGCCACGATCCCCTCGCGCGGGTTGAGCGTGCGCGCGGTCAGGTCGATGCTGGGATGCTCACGAGCGTTCGCCTCACCGGCCAGCACCAGGCGTCCGCCATCCGACAGCCAGACGGCGCTGGCCCGGTACCCGAGTCGCTCGACGAGCACACCCGCGAGCGCCTCGGCAGCACGCTCCGGACCGTGACGCGGGTCGAGGTCGGGGGTGACCTCGCGCAGCACGGTCAGGTCCTCGGTACGCCGGCGCAGGTCACGCTCGATGATGTCGGCCAGCCAACCCGTGACCGTCGTGGTCGCCCAGAGCGCGACCAGCAGGAGCACGGCACGGACCGTCGGCTCGAGGGCGAGCGCGGTGGCGGGGTCGACGTCGCGGATGGCACCGGCGGCCGTACCGAGCGCCGGCGGGCCGCTGACCAGCAACCACGCGATGACCGCGCTCGCGAGCAGCGAGACGCGCAGCCCGGCCCACCGCCCGAACAGCAGGGTGACGGCGACGACCTCGGGGAGCAGGAGCGCGCCGAGGGGGCTGGCGACCCCGCCGGTGACCGCGATCAGGATCGCGAGCGCGCCGACGTCGACGATCGTCGTCAGCTCCGTCACCGGGCGCAGGAACCGTTCGTCGCGGACGGCGGCCAGCGCGAGGACCTGGGTGCCGAGGTGCACGGTGGCCGCCAGCAGGAGCAGGTGCCGTCCCGCCGGATCGGTGAGGTCGCTGGCGACGGTGCCGAGCAGGCCCGTCAGCAGCAGCACGGTGGCGATGCGGCCCGTCGTGATGGCCCGCAGACGGTCCTGCCGGACCGCGACGTCAGAGGACGAGCTGGACATCGTCCTCCCGCCCCTCGGTCACCGTCATCGGCAGCCCGCCACGGTCGAGCCACCGACTGGCAGCGAGGTAGGCACCGACCAACGCCAGGACGCCGATGGGCACGCCGAGGTCCCTCGCCGGGACCGGCATCTCGGGGGCCGTACGCGCGGCAGCGGTGAGGCCGGATGCGAGCCGTTCGCCCGCCGTCGACGCCGCGGCGCCGAGCGACGCTGCGATCTCGCCCCCGACGTCGCCCGTGGTCCCCGTCGCCACCTCGATCGCGCCGCGGACCACGCCGGTCGTCGATCGGGGGGGTGCCGCAGCGCGCTCGGTCCGGGTCGGGCTGCTCGTGTCGCCGACGGGCCGGGCGAGCACAGGGCCCTCAGCGCGCTCTGGCGGGGGCGGGGCAGGCGGGGCCGGGCTGGGTTGCCTCGCGCTGGGCGGCGGTGGTGCGGGCGCGCCAGTGGCTGGTTCGGGCTCGGGAGATGGGCTGGGCTGGGAAGCTGGCGGTGGCGTCGGGACGTCGCGGTCGGCTGGGGTGGCCCCCTGCCGGGCCGCCTCGCGGGCGGCCTTGTCGGTGTCGTGTGCCGCCTTGCGGGCGGCCTTGTCGGTGTCGTGTGCCGCCTTGCGGGCGGCCTTCGCGTCGTCGCGGGCGTCCTTGCGGGCGGCCTTGTCGGCGTCCGGGTGGGAGCGGTCACGATCGACCGCGGTCACCTTCCCCGGGCCCCGGGCGGTGGCGGGCGAGGCGGGTGCAGCGAAGGCGGCGGTGGGGGCCAGCACGAGCAGGCTCACAACCACGCCCACGACCAGCCGGGCGGCGTGTCGCCGCCCCGCTGGTCGTCGGTTCGGTGTCGCTGCCATCGTCAATCCCCCCCCGAGGTGCCTAGTTCGGTACCTCGGGCTACGGCCGCCGAACGTCCCGCCTTGAACCGGGACCCTGGTCCCGTGCGTTCCACGCTCGTGGGCGAGCGATGTGGGTCTCGTCAGCGTGGCAGGTCCGCCCGTCGGGGCAACGAGCGGACCCCCCGCCGAGGCGGGGGGTCCGAAGCCGGGACGCGCGGGGCACGGCGTCGACCGGCGGGGTGATCACCCTGGGGGAAGGGCTCACACCCGCCGCGCCCGTCCGATGGGGCGTCGGACGTAGGTGGGCGCGGTTGTGACGGCCAGGGGTGAGGCCGCCACTGCTCAGTCAACGCACCCGACCCCCTCCGCGTCCTCGTCCGTGCGTCCGATGCACATCAGGTCGGTTCCGGGTGCAGGATGCGCACACCGGGGGCTACGAGGGCCGCACCGCAGGCGCATCACCGAGCGTGACGGCAGGGCGTCGTCCGAGCGACGGACGTAGCATCGGGGCAGGCGTAACCCGGCGGAAACGATCCAGACACGGCAGCGACAACGCGTGCTGCGACGTTCCCTCCACCCGCACCGGCCACCGCCGGCTCGTGGCCCTGGGCCGCGTAGGTGTCGTTCCACCGGAACGACGCGCGTCGGGTTGCCGGACCCCGGGCCCGCCACGGGGAGAGGAGTGCGAAGTGAAACTCGTGACGGCGTTCATCAAGCCCCACAAGCTCGACGAGGTCAAGGACGCGCTGCAGGAGCTCGGTGTCCAGGGCCTCACGGTGAGCGAGGTGCGCGGCTACGGCCGGCAGCGCGGCCACACCGAGGTCTACCGCGGTGCCGAGTACACCGTGGAGTTCGTTCCGAAGGTCAAGCTCGAGATCCTCGCCGGGATCCTGCAGGTCGACGACGTCATCGACGCGATCGTCAAGCACGCGCGCTCGGGGCAGGTCGGGGACGGCAAGGTCTTCGTGACCGATGTGGATCGCATCGTGCGCATCCGCACCGGTGAGGAGGACACCGACGCGCTGTGACGGAGCCGCCCAGCGACGTCGTCGACCGCCTCAAGACCGTCCGTGAGGAGCTGCTCACCGACGGGCCCCCGCCCGGGCGCGCCTGGTGCGACGCCTGGACCGCGGCGGTCGACGACGCGTTGGTCGCTCTCGCCGCGCCCGCCACCGCCCGGCACGCGCGGCTGGCGGTGGTGGCCGTCGGCGGGTACGGGCGATCCGAGCTCTGCCCGGGCTCCGACGTGGACCTGCTGCTGGTCCACGATCGGCTCGACGAGGCCGACCTCGAACCGATCGTGCGTGAGGTCGTCTACCCGTTGTGGGACGTCGGACTGAGCGTCGGCTACGCGGTCCGTGACCGTCGTGAGGCGGTCGCGGCCATCGACGACCTCGACACGGCGACCGCGGTGCTGGACCTGCGGCCGGTCGCCGGCGACCGGGGGCTCGCCCACCAGGTCCGCACCGAGGCGATCCACCGGCTCAAGCGCCGGCCACAGCGGTTCCTGCAGGCGCTCGCGCGGGCGGACAGCCAGCGGCGGGCGAAGGCCGGGGACGCGGCGGAGGTCCTCGAGCCGAACCTGAAGGACGGAGCAGGTGGCCTGCGCGACGTCCAGTCCCTGCGCTGGGCCGCTGCCGCTCTCGTCGGTACCACGGGGATCGATCCGCTGGTGCCCGCCGGGTACCTGGCGGCACCGGATCGCGCCCGGCTGCACCGGGCCTACGAGGCGTTGTTGGCGGCCCGGGTCGGTCTGCACCTGGTCGCCGCCGACCGTCAGGAGCCGGGCAAGCACGAGCAGCTCCGGCTGGATCTCCAGGACGCGGTGGCTGCCCACGCCGGCTACGTCGACCGGGCCGAGCACGACCTCGCGCCGCACCAACTGCTCGGTGAGCTGTACCTCGCCGCCCGCACGGTCGACCACGTGCACCGCCGAGCGTGGGCGCTCATCGATGCCGACGTGTCGCGTGGCAAGCGGCGGCTGCGTCGGCCCACCGAGTCCGAGGTGGACGGCTTCGAGCTGGTCGACGGTGTCCTGCGCCTGCCCGAGACGTCGGCCGACCGTCCGGGTGCAGCGGGCGACCTGACGGCGGAGGACCTGCCGGTCCGGCTCTTCGCCGCGCTGGCGGACACCGGTGCGGTGCTCGACCGTCGCTCGGCCGCCCGGCTCCGCTCGGCCGTCGACGCCGGGTGGGAGAACGAGGCCGGTCACCCGTGGCGCTGGACCGACGCCGCCCGGGCCCGGTTCTGCGACGTCCTGTGGCGTGGCGAGGTGGCCCTGCCCGCGCTCGCCGAGCTCGATGACGTCGGCCTCGTGACCGCGTTGATCCCCGAGTGGGCGGCCCTGCGGGGCCGGCCCCAGCGCAACCCCTTCCACCGTTTCGCGCTCGACCGCCACGCGTGGCACGCCGCGGCCGCGCTCGGTGACCTCGTGCGACGGGAGCACTGGGCGGTCCGGGCGCTCGGGCAGGTGGCCGACCGCGAGGCGCTGCTCCTCGGCACCCTGCTGCACGACGTCGGCAAGGCCCACGGCGAACCGCACAGCGAGACCGGCGTGCCGGTCGCCCAGGCCATCGTCCGGCGTCTCGGTGGCAGCGAGGCGACCGCCGAGGTCGTGGGGCGTATGGTCCGCCTCCACCTGGTGCTCCCCGATGCCGCGCGCAAGCGTGACGTGACCGACCCCGCCCTCGCGGGTGAGATCGCCGAGCTCGTCGGGGACCGTTCGATGCTCGCCACCCTGCACCTGCTCGCGGCCGCCGACGGCCGGGCCACCGGCCCGGGCGCGTGGACCGACTGGACGGCGCAACTGGTGGACACCCTGGTCACGAAGGTCGGAGCCGTGTTGGACGAGCAGCCGCCCGAGGAGGTCACCGACGGAAGCGATGTCACGGCGCGTGACGCGATCGCGCTCGGTCCCGACCTCGGCGCCGAACCGGGGGTGGTCGAGCAGCACCTGCACCTCCTGCCCGACCGCTACGCCGCCGCCGTCACCCCCCGTGCTGCCGTGCGGCACGCGTTGATGGCGGCGACCCGCCCCGGGCCGACCGAGGTCCGCACGCGGGTGACCCCCGGGGAGCGCCGCGTCGGTGATCCCGACCCGGTCCCAGGCACACGTGCCGCCGACGCTGGGGGAGAGGTCGCGCGCCAGGAACCCGACGAGCTCGACGTGGTCGCGCTCGACCACCCGGGCTGGTTCGCCAAGGTGGCCGGTGTGCTCGCGCTGCACGGCGGCTCGATCGTCGCGGCCGACGCCTTCACACGACGCGACGGCCTGGCGGTGGACACCTTCCGCGTCCGCCCGCCCGAGGGTGTGGGTGGCTCGTGGTGGGCCGGCGTCGAGGGCGACCTCGCCGAGGCGGCTGCTGGTCGGCTGGCCGTCCGCGCCAGGGTCGCCCGGAAGGCCCGGGCCGAGCAGCGCCGCATCGCCCGCCTGCCCGACGTGCCCACCACCGTGACGACCGAGCCCGATGCCTCCGGCCGTTCCACGATCATCGAGGTCCACACCCTCGACCGCATCGGGGTGCTGTACGCCATCGCCACGGCGTTCGCCGAGCTCGAGCTCGACATCGTCGTCGCTCGCGTCCAGACCCTCGGGCACGAGGTCGTGGACGCCTTCTACCTGCGTGACGCCGAGGGCAACCCGCTCGACCGCGACCACCTCACCGAGCTCGAGCTCGGCGTCAGGTCGGCCCTCGACGAGCTGTGACGCGTCGCCCCGAGCTCGGGGCGCGATGTGTCGCCCCGAGCTCGGGGCGCGTCACATCGGGCCCCGAGCTCGGGGCCCGATGGCAGGCCGGTCACCGCCGCTCGGTGGGGCGCTCTACGCTGCGGGGTGTTCCCCTCCCGGCCGCGTCGACGTCGACGTGTGCCCGTCGACCACGCGAGGCTCCCGTGTCCGATCTGGCCCCTCCCTCGGTCGCGCCCGCCACCGGCAAGCTCGGTGTGGTGTGCGTCGGCCTCGGTGCCGTCACCACGACCTTCATCGCGGGGGTCGAGCTCGCGCGTCGGGGCATGGGCGAGCCCATCGGATCGCTGACCCAGATGGGCACGATCCGCCTGGGCAAGCGCACCGAGGACCGTTCGCCCCTCATCAAGGACTTCGTGCCGCTCGCCTCCCTCGACGACATCGTCTTCGGCGCGTGGGACCCGTTCGAGGACGACGCGTACGTGTCCGCCAGCAAGGCCGGCGTGCTCGACGCGGCCCGCCACCTCGAGCCCATCGGGGACGTCCTCCGCGGCATCCAGCCGATGCCCGCCGCCTTCGACCACGACTACGTCAAGCGCCTCGACCCCGAGAACGTCAAGCCCGACCGCTCCAAGCGCGGGATGCTCGAGGCGATCCGGCAGGACCTGCGCGACTTCCGCGAGCAGCACGGCTGCGACCGCATGGTGATGCTGTGGGCCGCCTCCACCGAGATCTACATCGAGATCGGACCGGCGCACGCCGACATCGACGCGTTCGAGGCCGCGATCGACGCGGACGACCCGTCGATCTCACCGTCGATGATGTACGCCTACGCCGCCCTGCTCGAGGGCATCCCGTTCGCCAACGGCGCACCGAACCTCACCGTCGACGTCCCGGTGCTGCGGCAGTTCGCGTCCGACAACGGGGTGCCGATCTGCGGCAAGGACTTCAAGACCGGCCAGACCATGCTCAAGACCGTCCTGGCGCCGATGTTCAAGGCGCGGATGCTCGGGGTGGCCGGCTGGTACTCGACCAACATCCTCGGCAACCGTGACGGCGAGGTCCTCGACGACCCCGAGTCGTTCAAGACCAAGGAGTCCAGCAAGCTCGGCGTGCTGGACTACATCCTGCAGCCAGAGACCTACCCCGACCTCTACGCCGACCTCTACCACAAGGTCCGGATCAACTACTACCCGCCCCGCGGTGACAACAAGGAGGGGTGGGACAACATCGACCTGTTCGGGTGGCTCGGCTACCCGATGCAGATCAAGGTCGACTTCCTGTGCCGCGACTCGATCCTCGCCGCGCCGCTGTGCCTCGACCTCGCGTTGTTCCTCGACCTCGCCCAGCGGGCCGGGATGAGCGGCATCCAGGAGTGGCTCAGCTTCTACTTCAAGGCGCCGCAGGTCGCCCCGGGGCTGTACCCCGAGCACGACCTGTTCATCCAGCAGACCAAGCTCAAGAACACCCTGCGCTGGATGATGGGCGAGGACCCGATCACCCACCTCGGGGTCGACTACTACGCCGACGACTACACCGACGAGAGCTAGCGACGCCGGATCGCCCGGTCGGACCGCCGGGGCCCGTCCTCACAGTGGCTGGGCGCGGCCGGCGTCGCGCAGGAACGCGAGGACGGCGGTGACCCGCCGGTGGGTCTGCGGTTCGTCGCTGAGGTGCAGCTTCGCGAAGATCGATGTGGCGTACTTCTCGATCGAGGACTCCGAGAGGTGCAGCGCGCCGGCGATCGCGGCGTTGGTCCGCCCCTGCGCCATCTGTTCGAGCACCCCACGTTCGCGGTCGGTCAGGCTCGGCAGCGCCGAGCGGCCCGGGTGCGTGTTGCCGGCGACCAGCGTCGCGACGACGTCGGGGTCGATGACCGATCCGCCATGCGCCACCTCACGTACGGCTGCCACGAGCTGGTCGGGGTCGCCGACGCGTTCCTTGAGGAGGTAGGCGAGGCCGCTGGTGCCGTCCCGCAGCAGCTCGAGGGCGTAGGTCGTCTCCGCGTACTGCGAGAGCACCACGATGCCGATCCTGGGGTGTTCCGCGCGCAGCCGGTGGGCGAGGTCGATGCCCTCGGTGCGGTGGCTCGGTGGCATCCGGATGTCGGTGACCACCACAGCCGGTGCCAGCCGTGCGACCGACTCCTGGAGCTCGACGGGATCCCCCACGGCCGCGACGACCTCGACCTGCCCGCCGGCTTCGAGCGCCCGACGGATCCCCTCCCGGACGAGGTAGTGGTCCTCGGCGATCGCCACCCGCAGCGGTTCATCCATCGCCCACCCCCAGCGTCGCCCGCACCGTCGTGCCGCCTCCCGCCCGGCTGATGACGTCGAGCCGTCCCCCGAGCGCGGCCATCCGGTCGGCGAGGTTCGGCAACCCCTCGCCGCTGGCGGTCGACGGATCGAAGCCGGCTCCGTCGTCGCGCACCTCGATGTGGAGCGACCCGTTGTTGCGCGCCAACATCACCTCCGCGTGGGTCGCGGCGGCGTGTTTGCCCACGTTCGCCAGCGCCTCGGCGATCGCGAAGTAGCTGGCCCCCTCGACCTCCTCGGCGAACCGCTGACCCCGCAGTGAGGGGTCGGCGCGCACGGAGACGGGTAGCGCGCTGCGGGCGGCGAGCGCCTCCACCGCCGCCAGGAGGCCCCGGTCACCGAGCACGCTCGGATGGATGCCGTGGGCCAGCTCACGCAGGTCACCGATCACGCCGCGGAGTCCCTCCTGCAGCTCGGTGAGCGCCTGCTCGGCCGCTACCAGATCCCGCTCGAGCTGGCTGCGGACGTGTGCCGTGTGACCGATCAGCGCGACGAGATCCTGCTGCACCCCGTCGTGGATGTTGCGCTCGAGCCGCCGGCGTTCGGCGTCCTGGGCGCGCACGAGCCGTGCCCGAGAGCGTTGCAGCTCGGCGGTGAGCCGGACGTTGCGGACGGCGAGCGCGGCCTGGCGCGCCAGCGTCATCACCACCGCTTCGTCGTCCTCGGTGAACGCCCCCGACGTCTTCGGGCCGCACTCGACGACCCCGAGCCGCTCGTCACCGAGGAGCACGGGGATCGACAGCACCGGCTCCTCCTCGCCGGTCGACGGGGCGAGCCGGCCCTCCCCGAGCGGCGCCGCCGCGTGCAGCCGCACCCGTGCCCACCGCAGCCCCAGGCCTTCCTGGAGCGTGTCGGCCATGCGGGGCAGAAGGCTCTCGAGCTCGACCGTCTCCTCGAGGGCGGCGCCGAGCTTCGAGATGAGGCGGGCTGGGTCGGCACGGCGGCCGAAGACCCGCCGGTCCGCCACACCTTCCAGCCACCGCCTGGCGGGCTGGAACACGAGCGTGGCAACGACGGTCAGTGTGATGGCGACACCGACCGGGAAGCGCTGCCCTGCGACGACGCCGAGGCCCGCTGCGGCTGCCACGTACGTGCCGGCGATCAGCAGCCACAGCAGCCCGTAGACCATCGACTTGCGTAGGACGGTGTCGACGTCGAACAGGTCCGGTCGCAGCAACGCCACTGCCACCGTGATCGGCAGCAGGACCATCACGGCGATCCAGAGGAGGATCAGCAACGGGTCGGGGCCACCGAGTAGATCGACACCGACCGCGAAGACGGCGAGGACGGCCGGAAGCAGCAGCCAACGGATCCTGCGGCGTTCGCTGGATCGGGTGGTCCGGTACCGGACCACCAGCATGACGACACCGACGGCGAAGAGCGCCTGGCTCGCCGTCGTGATCGCGCCGGCGACCTGGCCGACCAGGGCGAGCCCACCCATGGCGAAGGGGTTGCCCAGCTCCGGCAGGTCGTAGTAGTTGGGCATCAGCACCGTCGGGCGTGTGAGCAGCACCACGGGCGGGAACACGAGGAAGCCCCAGAGACCGCGCAGGATCGTGCGCCCGTGGTGTCCAGGGGGCCGCCCGTCCGGGAAGGTCCCGAACAGGTGCGCGATGGCGGTGACGGTGACGATGATCCCGAGCTGCTGGACCAGCATGACCAGCGCGAAGCCGCGGGGACCGATCGTCTCCGTCCAGGAGGCGACGGCTGGCGCGTCCAACGCCTGGGTGAGGGCCGCCATGCCGGCCACGACGGCGAACCACCGGGCCGCCGGGTGCGTCGGCAGCTGCTTCCACGTCACACCGGCCGCGGCGAGGAAGACCATCATCGCTGCCAGCCACGGCAGCTCCTTCGTCCCACCGTGCACGACGAGGATCGGCAGGGCGAGGAGGACCGCGGCCGCGCCGGAGCAGAGCAGCAGGGTTGGCAGGCGCGCACGGCTCTCCATGGAGGTTGAGTATGCGCCCGCCGGCGGTCGGGAACCAGGGGGTTGCCCACCCGGTCTCCCGGGGGGTAGCCGGAACCCGACTCGGTGGACAGCACGATGGGCAACGCCGGCAGCTCTGCTTACGGTCGTCCCATGGACACCTCGACGGCACTGCGGACCCGCGGCATCACCAAGCGCTTCGGTCGACGGACCGTGTTGACCGACGCCTCGTTCCAGGTCGAACGAGGGGAAGCCGTGGCGATCATCGGTGAGAACGGCGCCGGCAAGACCACCCTCCTGCGGGTGTGTGCCGGCCTCCTCGGCGTCGACGCCGGGACCGTCCATCGGGAGGGGCGCGTGGGGTACTGCCCGCAGGAGCCCGGCATCGTGGACCTGCTCACCGCCGAGCAGCACCTGCTGCTCTTCGGTGCCGCGGCCGGGCTGTCCCGACGCGAAGCGCGCGTCTCCGGCCTCGAACTCCTCGGATCGTTCGGGCTCGACGAGACACGGACCGTGGCGAAGGACCTCTCGGGAGGCAACAGGCAGAAGCTCAACCTGGCGCTCGCGCTGCTCGGCGATCCGGCCGTGTTGCTGTTGGACGAGCCCTACCAGGGGTTCGACCTGGGCTCCTACGTCGACTTCTGGGCCCACGCGGAGCGGTGGCGGAAGGAGGGACGGGCCGTCGTCGTCGTGACCCACCTGCTCACCGAGCTGCACCGCGTCGACCGGGTCGTCGAGGTCCGCGGTGGACTCGTCCACGAACGTGAGGTGGACGCGGCATGAGCAGCTTCGCCGGCACACTCGTCATCGCAGAGATGCAGGCACGCGACCTGCTGCGTCGCCGCGCGGTCATGGTCCTGTTCGTGCTGTTGCCGGCGGCCTTCTACTACTCGGTGCCGGGCACCGAGGACTACGGTCTGCTCGCGGGTTCGATGGGCGTGTCGTGGGCGGTCGCCGCGGCCGGCATCTTCGGGATCCTCGGCTGGCGGCGCGCCGACCCGCGGCTCGGTCTCGCCGGCGCCAGCGCCTTCCAGGGCCTCGTCGGTCGTCTGCTGCTCCTGCAGGGGCTCGGACTGGTGCTCGTCGCGCTGTTCGCCCCTCAGATCCTCGCGCGGTCCAGCACGATCATCGCCGACCCGCCGCTGCTGGTGGTCTCGCTGGCGCTGATGGCGTTGGTCTCGGTGCCACTAGGGCTGGCGATCGGTGCTCTGGTTCCTCGCGAGCTCGAGGGGACACTCGTGCTGATCGGCGTCATCGGCGTCGGCAGCAGCGTGCCGATGGACAGCGCGGTCGCACGAGCCCTCCCGCTGTGGGGACCGCTGGAGGTCATGCAGGTCGCCGCTGGCCGCAACGACGTCGACCTGGCCCCTGCCTTCCTCCACACCGCCTTCGCCGGCGCGCTGCTCCTGCTCGTCGCCGACCTCTTCTGGCGCCGGCGCAACCGGATCCACCACTAGCTCGGCGCTCCGCGCCACGCGGCGATCGACACCTGTGCACACCACCGCCACATCGTCGCACCCGCCACAACGCCTCACCTCTGCACGACCCCGTGACCGACCGCGCCCTGAGGAGGACACCATGGCTGCCATCATCGAACGTCCGGACCCGGCTCCTCTCACCGACGACCCGTCCTCGCCGGGTGGTGACCGGTTCGTCGCCACCTCGCTGTTCCTGCTGGCCGGCGTCCTGCTCGGCTTCCAGGTGCTCATCAGCGAGCTGATCCCGCCGCTCGTCGTCACGAGCGTCATGGTCGTCGCGTTCGGCACAGCGTTGCTGCGCCGGCGGCGGCGGTGGTTGCTCATCACCGTGATCGTCGTCGCCGTGCTCCAGCTCGCCGGCAGCATGCCCTTCATCGTCTCGAACCTCGCTCACCCGGAGTCCCCGCTGAGCTTCATCGTGGAGGCGTTCACCGTGCTCGCCACCCTCTCGGCAGCCCTCGGCGCCGCCGCCGGGCTGCGCGGCGCGGCCACCGGTTCGCGGCGGCCGATCGCTGTCGGTGCTGGGGGCCTCGCCCTCATCGCGGTGGTGGTCTCGCTGTTCGCTGCCTCCGGCGTCGGCTCGGACACCATGCAGGTGGGGGACGTCACCATCGAGGCGGAGATGGCCCACTTCCCCGAACACGTGGAGGTGCCGGTCGGCGCGGCGATCTACGCCGACAACCGCGATCCCGTCCGCCACACGTTGGTGATCGAGGGCACCGACGTCCACGTCGAGATGCCCGCCTCGACGGCTGTCCGCGTCGAGGCTGACCTGGCACCCGGGACCTACCGCTACTTCTGCGACGTGCCCGGCCACGAGCGCATGGAGGGGCAGCTCGATGTCGGCTGAGAGGAGGTGAGCCCGATGGGCGTGATCGGCTACGAGGCCTTCAGGTTCCTCCACGTCGTCGGAGCGATCGTCTGGCTCGGGAGCGGCATCGGGTTGCTGATGCTGAACCAGCAGTTCATCCGCGCGCGCGACCACCGGGGGCTGCTCGCCGTCGGACGTCGGACCGAAGCGCTCGGGACCAAGCTGTTCGCGCCCGCCTCGCTCGTGACCGTCGGGGCCGGGGTCGTGATGGTCGCGACCACCGACACCCTCGGGTTCGGCGACCTCTGGATCCTCATCGGGTTCGTCGGCGTCGTCCTCTCCGGGGTCGCACAGATGGCCGTCGCAGCTCCGGCCTACACCCGGTTCCAGGCGCTCGTCGAGGAGCATGGCCCCGAGAGCGAGGACGTCCACGACGCGGCACGGGCGCTACGCCTCGGCAACCTGCTCGACATCGGCGTGCTGCTCGGCGTCGTCTGGGCCATGACCGCCAAGCCCATGCTCTGAATCATCGATCCGGCCGGTCGCCAGGCTCCCGACCCGCCTGTTCGAGCTGATCCCGGTACGACGACCACGGTCATCGTCGGGCGGAGGTACCGACGAGTCCCGGTCGGGCAGGCGTCAGCGCTCCGCCGGCACTGACGGGAGGGTGGCGCTCGCGGAGACGGTCGCCCGCCCCACGGTCTGGCGTTCCTCGTCGGCCTCGGCGCCCGCGCGCTCGATGCCTGCGGCGACGAGCCGGTCGCGCCCGTTGCGCTTGGCCTCGTACAGCGCGGCGTCGGCGGTGCGCATCAGTTGGCTCGCTGTCCAACCGTGAGGTGGGACCACCGCGAGGCCGACGCTGATGGTCACCTCGATGGGGGCATCGGCGGTCGCGACCGCGTGGCGCAGGCGTTCACCGATCTCGATCGCGGCCTCGCTGGTGGTGTCGGGCAGGAGGACCGCGAACTCCTCGCCGCCGGTCCGGCCGACCACGTCCCCTGGCCGGACCGATGCGCGCAACGCCGCGCCGATGGCTCGCAGCACCTCGTCGCCGACGGGGTGTCCGTGGTGGTCGTTGACCAGCTTGAAGTGGTCGACGTCGAGGACGAGCAGGCTGATCGCCTCGCCGCCGCGGCTCCGGCGGGCGAGGTCGAGCTGCAGCTGCTCGTGGAAGGCGCGGTGGTTGAGGCACCCGGTGAGCGCGTCGACACGGGCGAGGTGCTCGAGGCGTTGGTTCGCGCGGTCGAGATCCTCGCTGAGGTTCAACAGGCTCCGTGAGACGCTGGAAGCCACCCCGGCGGTCAAGCCGATCGCGACCGCCCACAGCGCCGCCCGCGGGGCGGAGAAGCCGCCGACCAGGCTGGCACCGACGAGCAGGCACACCGAGGCCCACAGCCCGTGCATCGCCACGGCGCGAGGCGCGAAGCCGATCGCCCCCGAGACCACCGGCAGGAACAGCAGGCCCATGCAGGGGCTGCTCAGCCCCCCGTCGAGCGCCGCCGCGGTGGCGATGATCAGCGCCTGCGACCCGCACCAGGCGTGCAGCACCCGCATCCGGTGTCGCCGGCGTATCCAGCGGCGGCGCCCGGCGAGCACCATGCCGACGGTGACCAGGATCGAGCCGGCGAGCAACCCCCACAGCGTGGGACGGTTCGGTTCGCCGGGCGTCAGCAGCAGGTAGCCCGCGCTCGCAGCCGCGGCGAGTTGGCTCGACAGCAGGCCCATGCGCACGACCTGGGCGCGCAGGCGCGCAGCCCCCGGTCGTGCTGCCGTCCCAACCTCAGCTGCCACGTCTTCCTCGCCGGTCGCTCCCCCCCGGATCCATCGGCCATCGGATGCGGGACTGAAGTCCCGCACCCGTGTCACTCGACCGTCCCACCTTCCTCGCTCGTCCCACCTTCCCCGCTCGTCCCACCTTCCCCGCCTGGCCCACCGACATCGCCCGGCCCCGCCAGGCCCCGCCCGCCGCCTCACCGACATCGCCTGGTGACGCGAACCGCCGACGGTCACGCCAGCCGGGCCATCCATCGCCTGCTCACGTCACCATCGACGTCTGGCGTCACCGGGGACCCTCGGCGGCGTCCCGCCGAGGTGCGTCCGTCCACAGGCTCGAGGCGATCGGTCGGTGAGGTTGAGGGCACCTCGGCGAGGCTGTCGCCATGGAACCCGTGGACGTCCGTGCCAACCACATCGGCAAGCGCCAGTTCGGCCGCGTCACCCGAGCCCAGCTGTACGGCGATGCCGGTATCGCACCGTCGACGGTGGCGGCTCGCCTGCGGTCGGGCGCTTGGCGCGAGCCGCTGCCCAAGGTGGTCGACCTCGGGACCCACGCGCCCTCGTGGAGGGGCCGGGTGCTCGAGGTGCTGCTGGCTGCCGGGCCCGAGGCCTGGGCCTCGCACGACACGGCGGCGCACCTGCTCGGGTTCCTCGACGCGCCCCGCCCGGCGTCCGTCGACGCGCTCGTGCTGCGGGGGCGGCACGCGAAGGTGGCGGAGCTGCGCCTCCACACCACGCGGTCGCTCGGAGCCGATGAGGTCACCGAGCGCCACGGCCTCGCCTGCACCTCGGGGCCCCGGACCGTGTTGGACCTCGCCGCCGCCACGGCACCCGCGACGATCGAGCGGTGGATCCTCGACCAGGAGCGCCGATCACCGGGGTTCGTCGCGCGGCTCGTCGCGCTGACCGACCGCCACCGCACGATCCCGGGTCGCCGCCGGGTCCTCGACGTGGTCGGGCGACTACCTGGGGACGTCGCACGCCTCGGATCGCCGCTCGAGGTGATCGGGGTCCAGCGGTTGGTGCAGCTCGGGGCACCACCGTTCGTGCTGCAGTACCAGGTGTGCGACCTCGACGGCGCACCGATCAAGCGGACCGACGCGGCGTGGCCGGACGAACGCACGCTGCTCGAGTTCGACGGTGGGGCCTACCACGACCTGTCGGGAGCCCGTGCTCACGACGAAGAGGTCCGGGCACGGATGAGGGCGCTCGGTTGGCGCCTCGAGGTCATGACCCGTGCGGACATCGACGGACCCCGGCTCGAGGGGCTGGTGCGTCACCTCTCGGCGATCCACCGGTGACGTGAGCCGCCGATGGTGACGCCCGGCCGGGCCTCCACCGCGGTCCAACGTCACCGTCGACGTCTGGCGTCACCGGGCGGTCGGGGGGCGGCGGCCGTCCGGGACGCGGAGGCCCCATGGGTCAGAGGACGCCGCCCTCGGTCATGCGCATGTAGTCGAGCACCCGGTCGAGGGTCTCCTCGGCGACGCCGTCCTCGACCGCGACCTCGCGGAGGGTCTTGCCCTCCTTGTGGGCCTTCTTGGCCAGGGCGGCGGAACGCTCGTACCCGATCTCGGGGACGAGGGCCGTGACCTGCATCAGCGAGCGTTCGACGAACTCGGGGCCCTGATCGGTCGCCTCGGTGCCGGCGAGGCACTTGTCCACGAAGACGCGCGACACCGAGGCGAGCAGCCGCTCGGACTCGATGACGTTGCGGGCCATGACCGGGATCATCACGTTGAGCTCGAGTTCACCGGACAGCCCGCCGACGGTGACGGCGGCGTCGTTGCCGATGACCTGCGCGGCGACCTGGCGGACCGACTCGGGGATCACCGGGTTGACCTTGCCCGGCATGATCGAGCTGCCCGGCTGGATCTCGGGCAGCTGGATCTCGTACAGGCCGGTGCGGGGGCCCGATGCCATCCAGCGCACGTCGTTGGCGATCTTGATCAGCGACACCGCGATGGTCTTCAGCGCGCCGGACACCTCGACGAGGGCGTCCCTGGCGCCCTGCGCCTCGAAGTGGTCCTCGGCCTCGCGGAAGGGCAGTTCGGTGCGCTCGGCCATCAGCTCGATGACGCGGTCCACGAACCCGGGCGGGCAGTTGAGACCGGTGCCGACCGCGGTGCCACCGAGGGCGAGCTCGTACACCGAGTCGAGCGCCTTCTCCACCCTTGCGATGCCGAGCTCGACCTGGCGCGCGTACCCGCCGAACTCCTGGCCGAGGGTCACCGGCGTCGCGTCCATCAGGTGGGTGCGACCGGACTTGACCACCCCCGACCACTCGTCGGCCTTGTCGCGCAGCGCCGTGGCGAGGTGCTGCAGCGCGGGGATCAGGTCGCTCTTGGCCACGCGCGCGACGGCCACGTGCACCGAGGTCGGGAAGGTGTCGTTGGACGACTGCGAGGCGTTCACGTGATCGTTGGGGTGGACCACGTTCGACGACAGGTCCTCACCGAGCAGCTGCTTGGCGCGGTTGGCCACCACCTCGTTGACGTTCATGTTGGTCGAGGTGCCCGAGCCGGTCTGGAACACGTCGACGGGGAAGTGGGCGTCGAGGTCGCCCGCGATCACCTCGTCGGCGGCGCGGCGGATGCCGTCGGCGACCTCGGTGGTGACGACCCCGGACTCCTCGTTGGCGGTCGCGGCGGCCCACTTGAGCATCGCGTGGGCGTGCACCACCTCGAGCGGGACCGGCTGGCCCGACACCGGGAAGTTCTCCACGGCGCGCTGGGTGCTGGCGCCCCACAGCGCGTCGATCGGGATCTGCATCTCGCCCATCGTGTCGTGTGCGGTGCGGAACTCGTCGGCCATGGGGGGTCCTCGCGGTCGGTCGGGGAGGGACAGGGCGGGGCGCGGACGGCGCCGCCCACGCAGGCTAACGGGGGCGGGCTGCGAGCCGGTCAGCGACGTCGAGGGACCCGATGGCCTGGGCGATCTCGGCGACGGCCTGGTGCGCGGACCGACAGATGCCGGGCAACGACACGAACCCGTGGGGAACCCCCGCGTACTCGGTCCACCGGGTGGGCACGCCGGCTTCGCGCAGCCGGTCGGCGTAGGCGCGACCCTCGTCGCGGAGCGGGTCGTGCTCGGCGGTCTGCACCAGGGCGGGGGCCACACCCGTCAGGTCCTCGACGTGGTGCGGTGACACGGCGGGGTCGGCCGGATCGCCGTCAGGGCCGAGGTAGTGGCGCACGAACGCGTCCATGTCAGCCCGCCCGAGGATCGGCGCGTCCGCCAGCTCGACGGTCGACGGGAACGACATCGTGAGGTCGGTCGCCGGGTAGATCAGCGCCTGCAGGGCGATCGGGGGTCCACCGGCGTCACGTGCGGCGACCGCGACGAGCGCGGCGAGGTTGCCGCCCGCGCTGTCGCCGGTGACCACCAGCGGGCCGGACGCGCCGAGCTCGGCGGCGTGCTCGGCGAGCCAGCTCGTCGCGGCGATGCAGTCCGACGCGGCGGCGGGGGCCGGGTCCTCGGGCGCCAGCCGGTAGTCGACCGAGACGACCACGGCGCCGGTCAGGGCGACCAACGTCGAGCAGTACCAGTCGTTGCCGTCGAGGTCGCCGAGGACGAACCCGCCGCCGTGGAAGTTGACCACCAGGGGCGCGTCAAGCGCGGAGGCGTGGGTGCGGTAGCGGCGGACCCGCAGCGGTCCGTCGGCGCCCGGGACCTCGAGGTGGTCGATGGTCACCCCCGCCGCGACCGTCCCGACGATGGACCGACCGACCCAGCCGACGATCGCGCCGAGCGGACCGTCACCGGCGTCCCGCTTCGCGCGGATCGCCTGGACGTCGGCGAGCGTCCGCGCGTCGCGGATCCGGTACCCGCCGCGGCGCATCACGAGATCGAGCAGCTGGACGCGACGATCGAGCTTCACGGTCGGGCTCCGAGCGGTGTGGGGTTCGCAGGCTACGCCGACCGGCACGGTGGGCAGAACGCGCGGTGGCGGACGCTCCGCGCGCACGGTGGGTGAGGGGTGTAAGGCGGTCGCAGCTGGTGCGTCAGGCCCGGTGGAGCGGCGGGAGACGCCCGCCCCCACGAGCCACAGGAGACAGACCGATGCGTACCGCGATCACGACCACCGTCCGCTCCGCCGCCGCGCTGAACGCGGCCGCACTGATGCTGGTGCTGGTGGCCCTCGTGGCCCTCGCAGCTCCGGCGAACGCGCAAATCCCGGGAGGGCCCGACAGCTGGACCGCCGACGGCGGGGGCAGCGACGACGGCGATGCCGATGGGCGTGACGACGGCGATGCCGATGGGCGTGACGACGGCGATGCCGATGGGCGTGACGACGGCGACGCCGATGGTGGGGACGCTGACGGCGGGGACGCCGACGGTGGGGACGCCGACGGCGGGGACGCTGACGGTGGGGACGCTGACGGTGGGGACGCCGATGGTGGCGACGCTGACGGCGGGGACAGCGACGGGGGCGGCGACGACGGGACCGAGGTCCGCGACGCCACGCCCTCCTCCAGCGACGTCGTCACCGGCACCCCGAACTTCACCGGCTGACCACCACACCCCCGGGGGTCGGGCCGACGGCCCGGCCCCCCCGACGCGTCGCCGCACCACCCGCCGACGGACCCGACCGATCGCACCACCGATCGGCCACCCACGAGAGAGGGACACCGATGAGGACCACCGCACGGACGCTGCTCGCCGCCAGCCTCGCCGCTCTGACCCTGACCGCCTGCACGGTCACGACCGAGCCGCCGCCGGACTCGACGGCTCCTCCGAGCACGGCGCCGACCACCGACGCCCCGACCCCACCGACCGACGAGCCTGCGGTGGCCGACGAGGTCCCGGTCACCTCCGCGACCCTGATCGGCCGTGCCCGCGGTGACCTCACCATCCACGACGCACCGGGCGGCGAGGTCAGCCACGAACTCCCAGGGACCACACCCTTCGGTTCGACCACGACCCTGCTCGTGCTCGACCACGACACCGGTCCCGACGCGGGTTGGCTGCAGGTCGCCGTCCCCGTCCGCCCGAACGGCACCACCGGCTTCGTCCGTGAGGAGGCCGTCCTCCTGGAACGGACCGACCTCGAGGTCCTCATCGACACCGCGGCCCGCGAGCTGACCGTGCGCGACGGTGACGAGGTCCTGCTGACCGCGCCCACCGCCATCGGTGAACCCGCCAACCCCACCCCACTCGGGCGGTTCTGGCTCACCGACAAGGTCGCGTCCGACGACCCCGAGGGCCCGTACGGACCGTTCGCGCTCGGCCTGTCGGCACGCTCCGAGACGCTGACCGAGTTCGCCGGCGGTGACGGTCAGATCGCGATCCACGGCACGAACCAGCCGGGCAGCATCGGGCAAGCTGTCTCCCACGGATGCCTCCGCGTCACCGACGAGGTGGTCGAGGCGCTGGTGGAACTGCTGCCGCTCGGTGCTCCCGTGACGATCTCGTGACATGGTGGTCGAGGATGGAACCGTGGGAGGATCCCGTGCAGGAAGACGCCGTGCGCGAGGATGCCGAGCTGGTGGTCGCGGCCCGCGGGGGCGAACCGGACGTGTTCGGCGAGCTGGTGGCTCGCTGGTTCGACCGCTGCTGGGAGGTGGCCTGGCGCATCCTGCGCGACCGCGAGCTGGCGGCCGACGTGGCGCAGGAGACCCTGCTGCGCGCCTGGGAGGACCTCGCCACGCTGCAGCAGCCGGCTTCCTTCGGTGGCTGGGTCCTGCGCATCGCGCGCAACCGGGCGCTCGATCGTCAGCGCAGGGAGCGGTGGACCGTGCCGACCGCTGACGACGCCGACCTCGAGCCGGCCGCGAGGGAGCGACCGGTGGACGAGGACCCCGCACGCCGGGCCGAGCAGCGCCAGGCCGCCGAGCTGGTGTGGTCCGCCGCGACCGTCCTGGGCGAGCGCGATCTCAGCCTCCTCGACCTCCACCTGCGGCACGGCCTGGAGCCGCACGAGCTGGCCGACGAACTCGGGCTCGCGCCGAACGCCGCCCACCAGGCGCTGTTCCGGCTGCGCAAGCGGCTCGGTGGTGCGGTCCGGGCGCGGCTGATGTGGCACGACGGGGAGCCCGCGTGCGTCAGCCTCCGGGCCGAGCTCGCAGCCGCAGGCAGCGAGGGCTTCGACGCGACCACGGTCCGGCTGATCGACCGCCACGTGCCCGACTGCCTCAGCTGCAGCGAGGAGCACGCCCGCGTCGCCGACCCCGTGGGTCTGTTCGCCGCCGTGCCGTTCGTCGCGGCTCCCGTCGCCCTGCGTACCGAGGCGGTCCGCTGGCTCGGTGGAGCTGGCGTCCCGGTCGATCCGGCCCACGCTGCGACCGGTGGCGGGCCCGACGGGTCGGGTGACCACGGCGGGCAGGACGGCCCGGGACACGATGACACCGACCCGGGCGATGACGCCGGTACCGACGCCGGCGCTGACGCCGGTCCATCGCACGGGTGGCGCCGCCGTCTGACCGTCGTCGCGGGTGGTGTCGTCACCTTGCTGGTCATCGCGGTGCTCGCCGCGGGGGAGCTGCATGATGGCCTGGAGCCACCGCGGGACGCCGTCGCCGCTGGCTCGCTGGATCGGACACCGCCGCCGATGGACCGGACCTCCGCCCGGGAGGTGCCGTTCGAGGAGGACGCTGCCGCTCCCGATGAGATCGCTCCGCCGGGGCCGACCCCGAGCGACGAGGCCCCCGCGGAGCCTCGCCCCGGCCCCGAGCAGCGTGAGCCGACGTCGCCCCAGCCGCAGGAGCAACCTCGGGAGCCCGAGCTGGAGGAGCCGGGGCAGGAGGACCCCACCGAGGAGCCCACCGAGGAGCCCACCGAGGAACCGAGCGAGGAGCCGGAGGATCCGACGACCCCGCCGCCACCGGAACCGGTCATCGAGCACTTCGTGGTTCGGGCCGGGGCGACCTGCCCGGACGGCGGCGGTCACGCGCACACGTTGGCGTGGGAGACCAGCGAGGCGGACACGGTCACCCTGGCGGTCGGCGACGGTCCTGCCGACGAGGTGGTGACGAGCGGGACCGTGCAACGCTGCGCGCCGCTCGGCTCGGTCTTCGAGCTGACGGCGACGGGGCCGGGCGGGACCGTGCAGCGCACGGCGACCGCGAGCTGACCTCGCGCTTCGACCGCACACCGCCTCGGTGCACGGCGAGCTGACCTACGCTCGGACGGTCGCCCCACGGTTCGTGGGGTGACCCGGTAGGGATGGAGCGGCGTGTGGAGCTGGTCACGATCGACGAGGTCCGTGCTGCGGCAGGGCGGCTGACCGGGGTGACCGAGGCGACCCCCGTGGAACGGTCGCGCGCGATCGCGACCGCCGCCGGGATCGACGAGGTCTGGCTGAAGTGCGAGAACCTCCAGCGCACGGGGTCGTTCAAGCTGCGTGGCGCCTACAACCGCATCGCCCAGCTGTCGCCCGACGAGCGCCGCCGCGGGGTGGTGTGCGCATCGGCCGGCAACCACGCACAGGGGGTCGCGCTGGCGGCGTCGTTGCAGGGGGTCGCCTCGACCGTGTTCATGCCGATCGAGGCGCCGTTGCCCAAGGTCGACGCCACCGACGCGTACGGGGCCGAGGTGCGCCTCGTCGGGGAGACCTTCGACGGAGCCCTCGCGGAGGCGATCGCCTTCGCCGAGCGTGAGGGCAGCGTCTTCGTCCACCCCTTCGACCACCCGGACATCATCGCCGGCCAGGGGACCGCCGGTCTCGAGCTGGTCGACCAGGTGCCCGACGCGGGGACCGTCGTGGTCTCCGTCGGTGGCGGTGGCCTGATCTCGGGGGTGGCGGTGGCGCTCCGCGCCCTGCGCCCGGACGTGCGCATCGTCGGCGTCCAGGCGATCGGCAGCGCGTCGTTCCCGCCGTCGCTGGCGGCTGGTGAGCCGGTCGCCCTGCCGTCCGTGGACACGATCGCGGACGGCATCGCGGTCAAGCGTCCGGGCGAGCTGACCTTCGCCCACGTCCGCGACCTCGTCGACGAGGTGGTCGCGGTGACCGACGCCGAGCTGTCCCGTGCCGTCGTGATGCTGCTCGAGCGGGCCAAGCTCGTGGCCGAGCCCGCCGGTGCCGCTGCGGTCGCGGCCCTCCTCGCGGGCCGAGGCACGCTCGGGGACGGTCCCATCGTGGCCATCGTGTCGGGCGGCAACATCGATCCGCTGGTGCTCCAGCACCTGGTGACGGGCGGGCTCACGGCCGAGAACCGGTACGTGACCCTGCGCACCCGCGTCCCGGACGCGCCCGGCGAGCTGGCCCGCCTCCTACGCACCGTGGCCGACACGCGGGCGAACGTGGTCGGGGTGCAGCACCACCGGGTGGGCAGCCGGCTCGCGCTCGGGCAGGTCGAGGTCATCATCGAGCTCGAGACCCGCGGGGCCGAGCACGTCGCACGCATCCACGAGGTACTCGGCGCCTCGGGGTACCCGACAGCCGCGCTCTGAAGCGCGGTCACCGACCGAGGGGCGAGGGGCTACCGTCCGTGGGCGGTCACCAGACGACCACGAGGATCCGTTGAGCCCGCAGCCCCCTCCGCCGAACCAGCCGCCACCTCCGAACCAGCCGCCTTCGGGGCAGCCGGGCGGTCAGCCGTGGCCTGGACCACCGTCGACGTGGCCCGGCGGACCCGTCGGTGGACCGCCGCCCGGCGGACCGGGCGGCGCACCGGACGGGCCGCCCCCGCCGCCGTGGCAGCGTCGCCGTCAGCGTTGGTCGGTCGCGGCGCTGGTCGCGGGCGCGGTGCTGGTGATCGGGGTCCCCGTCGGCTTCGCGGCGGCGGCCCTCACGACGGCGGCCCGGGACATCGACCTCACCTCCCCGTCCAGCGCCGGCTCCCCGTCACCCGATGGGTCGCAGATCCGCCCCGACGTCGAGGTGGAGGTCCCCGACCTCGACGGTCTCGACGGCACCGATGCCGAGGTCGGTGCGATCCTGGTCGACATCAACCGCTCCGAGGAGCAGATGCTCGCCACCCAGCAGCGCTTCGCCGACGTGCTGGCGGACGCGGCCGATCAGGCCCCGGCCCCCGGCGACATCGAGGGACTCCTCGACCAGATCGGTGCCGCGGCGGGGGAAGGCCAACGTGAGCTCCAGGCCATCCGGCGGGACCTGACCGACGCGGCGGCCAGCGACCGCGACGTCCGTGACCTCCGGGACGTGTACCTGACCCACCTCGACTCCTGGGTGCGCTACTTCGTCGCGGTCGAAGCCGACCCGACGCTGTTCGCCAGCGGCGCCGACGAGGCGTTCACCCTCTCGATCAACACCACCGGTGACGCCTTCGCCCGGGTCGTGCGGGAGGAGCTCCCCGACGACCTCGACGCCGAGGTCCGGGCCTTCGCCGACCAGATCGTCGACCGCGGCTTCCCGGAACGGGCGCTCTCGGACGACGACACGGTCTGACCGGGCCGTTCGACGGGGCGCGCGCCGAACGGTCACGGGGATCGGCCGCGCAGGGACCGGGGACCTGGACGGCGAACCCGTGGGGGTCGTCACACCCAGGAGACCCTCCCGTGCCCCAGTCGTCCCGGTCCGCCCAGCCGTTGTCGCCACGTCGGCTGCTCGCCCTCGCGGCGGCACTGGCGCTGGTCAGCGCCGTTCCCGTCACCTCACCGCCGCTCCTCAACGGTGATCCTGCCGGCGCGGAGATGGTCGCTGCCGGCGAGGAGGATGCCCGCCGCGGTGGCCCGCCCGACGGCACGGGCAAGCCGGACGACGAGGGTCGCCCCGACGGCAAGGGCAAGCCGGATCAGCCGGGCAAGCCGGACCGGCCAGGGAAGCCGGGTGATCCGGGCGGCCCGGACGATCCGGACACTCCCGACCCCACGCTGGAGCCGGTCGACTACATCGCGATCGCCGACCAGCTGTCGCAGCCGGACTACCCCGAGATCGTCAAGACCGCCGAGATGGTCGAGACCTTCGACGGCGAGTCGATCTACATCGAGGTGACCCGCCCGGACCCGGCGGTCCACGGTGACGGCCCCTGGCCGGTGATCTTGGAGGCGAGCCCCTACCACGGCACGATCGCCGACCGCGAGGGCATCCGGGTCTTCCCGGACCCGCGGGACGAGAGCGGTGCACCGATCGGCATGACCGGCTACTTCGCGCCGCGCGGCTACGCCGTGGTGATGATGGACCTGCGGGGGACCGGCCGGTCCACCGGCTGTCTCGACCACCTCGGCCCCGACGACGCGCAGGATCTGAAGGCCATCGTCGAGTGGGCAGCCGACGCCGACTGGTCGTCCGGTGACGTCGGCATGACCGGCCACAGCTACGTCGGCTCCACACCGACCGTCGCCGCGGCCCAGGACCCCCGGGGCCTCAAGACCATCGCACCGTCGGCCGGCCTGGCCTCGATGTACGACCACCAGTTCCACAGCGGGGTGCCGTGGTTCCTGCAGTGGGTCGGTCCGATGTACGCCTACGAGCAGCTCGCCCTCGACCGCGACCTGCCCGGCGGTGACAACGCCGACGCGTTCCCGAACCCGCAGTTCGGGTGTGGCCTGCAGAACAGCGCCATCACCGCCGGCCACGGCCAGGTCACCGGCCAGTACCAGGGCTGGCACGCCGAGCGCGACTGGCGCGAGGGTGCGGCGGCTGCCGACATCCCGATCTTCATGATCCACGGCGTCAACGACAACGCTGCCCGTATCCCAGCCGCCGAGTGGTTCTTCGCCGACCGCACCCCGCGCGCCGACGACAAGACCTGGATCGGGCAGTGGGACCACGGTTCGGCCGGGAACACCACCTGCTCCGAGGGGCACGTGACCTGCCGCTTCGACCAGTGGAAGTACGCCCTGCACGCCTGGTTCGACCTGCACCTCCAGGGTCGCGACGTGCCGACGGGTCCGTCGGTCGAGGCGTTCCTCAACGGCGAGTCGGTGACCGTCGCCGAGGACTGGCAGCCCACCCGCGCGATCGAGACGCTGTACCTCGATGCATCGGACGGGTCCCTCGCGACGGAAGCGCCGGCCGAGGCCTCGTCCGCGTCGTTCACCGCGATCGCCGGTGACGGTTCGACCGAGTTCGTGTCCGCACCGCTGGCCGAGGACGTCGTGTTCCTCGGCGTGCCGCAGCTCCAGCTCGACGTGTCGGTGACCGGGCAGGTGGTCCACCTCGTCACCGACCTGCTCGTCGAGGAGGCGGACGGCACCCGTCGGCGCGCCAACCTGTGCGCGGCCAACACCCACCTGCGGGACTCGGTCGAGTCGCCGTCACCGGTGATCCCGGGTGACGTGATGTCCATCGACCTGCAGTGCTTCACGCAGGCGCACCGGGTGCTCGCGGGCGAACGGCTCGTGCTGTCGGTGGGGACCACCAGCGGGCACCACGTGCCGACGTTCGCGACGGACGTGCAGGTCACCGTGCACACCGGGCCGGACGCCGAGGGCTACCGCCTGTCGGTCGTGCCCGACGCACCCGTCTTCGCCGACGTCCCCCTCCGTGAGGGCGAGGGTGACGGCGACGACGGATCGGGCGAGCCGCAGCCTGCTGGCGAGGCGCAGGGTCCGGTCACCGACACCGTGACCGTGGTGGCACCGGGCCTCGGCGCCGTCGGCGTGGAGCCGCTCACCGAGGCCAGCGTCCCCTTCGAGGTGTCGGAGGGGTTCGACAACGCGCGTCTCCAGGCGGTGGCGACGACCTCCCTGCCCGGGGACATCGACCTGGACCTGCAGCGTCGAACCGGTGAGAACACCTGGGAGACGGTGGCGGTCGGTGCGAGCTTCGACCTGGGCGGCGAGACGCTGGCGCTGAACCGGCCGCAGCCGGGTGAGTACCGCCTGATCGTGCACAACTGGGCTGGCCCGCCGAACCAGGTCGACGTGCTGATCCGGTTCGTCAACAGCGCAGGTGAGGTCGGGAGCTGACCTCGGCCGGACAGCGAAGGAGGGGCGCCCCACACGGGGCGCCCCTCCTCGCTCGCAGCGGGACCGGTCAGACGTCCGCGTCGCGCTGTCCGACCAGCTTCCACAGCGGTGGGACGACGGCCACAGCGGCGGCGATCTTGACCGCGTCGAGCCAGAGGAACGGCACCACCCCGTTGGCCACCGCGAACTCGGCACCAAGACCGGTGAAGATGCCGAGCCAGGTCGCGCCGAACGCGTAGATGACGAGGTTGCCGACCACCATCGCGGCCGCCACGGCAGGGACGCTGCGGGCACCCCCACGGGACGCCCACGTGCCGAGCAGTGCGCAGGCGACCGCGAACCCGACGATGTAGCCGAGGGTGGCGCCCCCGCTGGCGGCGAAGAACGGCAGGCCGAGCGCACCGAGGGCGAGGTACAGCAGCGAGCCGGCGGTGGCTCGCTGCGCGCCGAGGGCGATCGCTCCGGCCAGCACGACGAAGGTCTGCCCGGTGTACGGCACGGGGTTGCCCGGCAGGTAGAAGAACAGCTGGGCGGAGCCGGCGATGGCGAGGGTGAAGCCGAGCGTCAGCGCGGCATCCTTCACCCGGGCGCCGGGGATCAGGTCGGTCAGGACGCGAGGCTGGGCGAAGGTCGGGGTGGTGCTGCTCACGGGAGCTCCTCGAGCGGGAAGGCACGGGGTGGTCCGCCGGAGCGTAGGCGTGTGCCTCCCGGGCCCGGGAACCGGGTCGCCGCGGATGCACAGCTTGGCTTCAGGTGCGGGGTGCAAGCTGTGGTCAGCGGGGACACGGAAGGGGCGCGTGATCGTGGAGACGACCGATCACGCAGCGCCCCGGTGCGTCGTGCTCGTCGGCCACGACGCACTGGGGCTGGCCGCGCTCGCGAAGGCCGCCGCAGCCGCCGGCTACGAGGTGTCAGCCGTCGTCGACCGGTGGGTGGAGCTGCTGGTGGCGGTGGTCGAGGAGGACCCTGACGCGGTGGTGCTCGAACTCGCGATGGCCGGCCGGAGCGGGCTCAGGCTCATCTCGGCGTTGCACGCGCTGGCACCACGCTGTCGGATCGTGGTGCTCAGCGACCTGCGTGCGATCGACCTACCCGCGCTGGAGGCGGGGGCCTCGGCGGTCGTCGACTCGGCCGATCTGCGGCCGCTGACCGCCGCCCTGCAGCGTCCAGCGAACTCGACCTCTCAGGTCTGAGCGGTGGCCGACCGCTCGGTGGGTGGTGCCGCTGCGGGCAGCCGGAGGACGAAGCTGCGTTCCTCGTAGGTCAGCGTGCCGCCGTGCCCCTCGGCGATGGCGCGGCCGATCGCCAGCCCGAGCCCCGACCCCCCGCGACCGTCGAGCGACGCGAACCGCTGGAAGGCTCGCTCGACAGCGACGTCGTCGTCGGCGATCCCAGGTCCATCGTCACGGACGTGGACCTCGACGGTGCCCTCGTCCGCGGCTGCGATGGTCACCACGATGAGGTCGGTCGCGTGCCGACGGGCGTTGTCCAGGAGGTTGGCCAGCAGCTCGCGGAGGGAACCCTCGTCACCGGCGGGGAGGGTCGTCGGGGCGTGCGTCGCGTCGACCTCGACCGCGAGGTGGGGCGCGATGCTGCGGCAGCGCTCGGCCTCGTCGTGGGCCAGCGCCACGAGGTCGGTCGGAGCGGTGGCCAGCGGCTGTCCGGCGTCGAGCCGTGCGAGGGTCAGCAGCGAGGTCAGCAGCCGATCGGCCCGGGAGACCTCGCGGACCAGGTTGGCCATCAGCAGGTCCCGGACCGCAGGGTCCTCCTCGCGGAGCAGCGCCTCGACCGACGCGCGGACGGTCGCCAGGGGCGTACGGAGCTGGTGGGCCGCGTCGTCGAGGAAGCGGCGGGTGCGTTCCTCGGTCCGCTGGGTGTCCTCCAGCGCGGTCTCGAGCGAATCCAGCATGGCATCGTAGGCGGTGGCGAACCGGCCGAGCTCGGTGTCGGGAGCGTCGGGTTCGAGCCGTTCCCCCGTCTGGCCCGATGCCGTCCGCCGAGCGGCTGCCACGACCTGGTCGAGCGGGGCGATCGCGACCGCGGCCGCTCGGCGGAACAGCAGCACCGCAGCCACCACCGCGATGGCGGTGCCGAGCATCGTGACGAGCAGCACGCGGCGCAGGGTGGCGTCGACGCCCCCGCTGCTGACGAAGACCTCCACGCTGCCCCCGTCCGGTAGCGCGATCGTCGTCGAGAGTCGCCGAGCCCGCTGGTCGGCGGGGGGTGCGGGCGGGGCGGCCTCGAAGCGGGGGATCGACTCGGTGTCGAGCTGCACCCCGTCACCGGTGGTCACCGCCGCCGGAACGCCGCGGACGCTGAGGCGCTCGGCCAGTTCGATGCCGCCGTGCTGCTCGCTGAGTTCACGAGCGAGCTCGGCCCGGGTCGCCAGCACCTCGTCGAGGGTCTCCTCGAGCCGCGCCTGGAGGGTGAGGTAGACGAACGCGTCGAGGAGCAGGACCAGCACGACGAACACGGCGACGCCGGAGGCGGTGACCCGGCGTCGCAGCGACGGCGTCCGCATCAGGTCGGCGGCCGCAGGCGGTAGCCGGCGCCACGGACGGTGGTGATGACCCGCGGTCCGTGGGTTTCGAGCTTGCGGCGCAGGGCGCTGACGTGGACCTCGACCACGTTGACGTCGTAGTCGGAGAACCCCCAGACGCTGGCGAGCAGCTGGGTCTTGGACAGCACCCGGTCGGGGTTGCGGCCGAGGGCGACGAGCAGGTCGAACTCGGTGCGCGTGAGGTCGAGCTCGGCACCGCCCCGGTGGACCCGTCGTCGGCCTTCGTCGACCACGATGTCGGCGACCTGCCACGTGTCGGAGGTGAGCCGTCCGCTGCGGCGGAGCAACGCGCGGACCCGTGCGATCAGCTCGGCCATCGCGAACGGCTTGACCAGGTAGTCGTCCGCGCCGGCGTCGAACCCGGCGAGCCGGTCCTCGGTCGAGTCCGCGGCGGTCAGGAAGATGACGGGCAGTTGGCCGTCGATCTCGCGCAGCACCCGGGCGACGCTCAGGCCGCTGGGCCCGTGCGGCAGCCGGACGTCGAGCACCGCCACATCCGGTCGGAAGGCGCTGGCCGCCTCACGGGCGTAGATGCCGTCGGCCTCGCCCCGCACCTCGTACCCCTCGTCCCGCAGCGACGAGGTGGTGGCGAGGCGCAGCGCTTCGTCGTCCTCGACGAGCAGCACCCGGGGCGCGGTGGTGGGCATGCGAGGAGCCTACGGGGACACCGTGACCGACCGGCCTGGCCGAACCGGCCCGAACGTGCCGGGACCGAGGTCCCGACCGGCCGCAGCTTCAGGTTGAGTTCAGGCTCACCAGCGATGGTCACCTCAGTCGTCGATCTACAGGGGTTCGGCGAACTGGGTGTGGGGCATCGATCCGGTCGGCGGTAGTTGGTCGCCGAGCCGACCGGGGAGCCAGGGGCGAAACCGACACACCTTCCCACGACAGGCGCGAGAGCGCCAGGGAAGGCACACACCATGAGGAACCGCAAGCTCGTCACCGTCCTCGGCGTCGCGGCGCTCAGCGTTGGGATGCTGGCGGGTCCGGCGTCCGCAGAGCTGAAGGACGATGGCAACCTGACCGCGGTCGAGAGTTCGTGCACCGAGGCGGGCGGTGCGTGGGGAACCGACACAGATGGCAACTACACCTGCACGTTCGATGCGAGCGAGGATCTGCAGAACAACGACGCGGTTGAGGTCCTGAAGACCGACGTGACCACCTACACGCACGACACGACGGACGAAAGCACGAACCCGGGTGGGCAAACCTTCATCGAGGGTGAGTGGGACGAAGGCGAGAGCACCTCGGGCGTGTGCGTGACCCTCAAGAAGGGCGCGAAGGTCCAGGAGACGATCTGCTCCGGGAAGTAACCCGTAGCTACGGGCTTGGGGGGACCGCCTCGGGCGGTTCCCCCAACTCGTGTCTTTCCAGCGCGAGGTGCGACGTTCCTTGTGGCCGCCTGCTCGCGGACGCCCAGCGAGGCCGGATGGCTTCGGGGGTCAAGGACCTGCGGCAACGGGTCGAGAACAACGACAACAGCACGGGCCGTCGCGGTGGAGTTCGAGTGCGCAGCCTGAGCTAGGTTCCCCCGGAGGGGCGCTCTCGGGCGCCCCTCCTGCACGCACCGTCACGCTCGGGGGAGAGCATCGGAGCTGATGTGTCCGGCACCACCCTGCAGCTGCTGATCGCAGGGCACCTCGCCATCATGGCCGTGGTGCTCCTGCGGCCGCGACCGGTGCGACCTCGCGGGGACCGGCGACAGGCCACACCGGCGCCCGTCACCCCGCTGGATCAGGGGACGCACCTGCGGGCCGTCGCCGACAGGATGTTCGACGAGGCCGATCTGCTGCTGGCGGAGGCCGATGACCGACGGCTGCTCGGGCTCGACGGCGACGCGGCGGAGCTGCGTGATCGGGCGTCCGAGATCGAGGCGGTCACCTACCTCGTCATCGAGGAGGCGCGCCGCCTCCTGGGTCAGCGTCCGCCACGGTGGCCGTCCGAGGACGGCGAACCCGCCACCTGATCGGCCTCTGACAACCGTCACTTCCGACGGTTGTGGGGACCGTCGTGGCGCAGAGGTCAGGCGGGTTGGAGGCGGGCGCCGGCCAGCTCGGCGACGTCGGCCAGGACGGAGGTGAGGTCGAAGTCCTTCGGGGTGAAGACCGCTGCGACCCCGGCCTCCTTCAGCTTGCGGGCATCCTCGGCGGGGATGATCCCGCCGGCCACGACCGGCACGTCGTGGCCCTCCGCCCGCAGCCCCTCGAGCACCTGCGGGATCAGCGCCAGGTGCGAGCCGGACAGGATCGACAGACCGACGACGTGGACGTCCTCGTCGACGGCGGCGCGCACGATCTGGTCCGGCGTCAGGCGGATGCCCTCGTAGATGACCTCCATACCGAGGTCGCGAGCCCGGATGGCGACCTGCTCGGCACCGTTGGAGTGGCCGTCGAGGCCGGGCTTGCCCACCAGGATGCGCAGGCGACGACCGAGCTTGTCCTCGACCGCACCGACGCGGCGTCGACCCTCGGCCAGCTTCTCGGCGAGGTCGCCGCCGGTGGCCATCGCCCGGTCCGACACACCGGTCGGCCCGCGGTACTCGCCGAAGATCGCCCGCAGCGCCTGCGACCACTCACCGGTGGTCACGCCGGCCTTCGCACACGCGATGGAGGCGGGCATCAGGTTCTCGTCGGCGTCCGCGGCCCGGCGCAGCTCGGTCAGCGCCTCGGCGACGGCCGCGTCGTCGCGGGCCGCGCGCCACGCCTCCAGGCGAGCGATGGCCTCGGTCTCGGCGCGTTCGTCGACCTTGAGGATCCCGCCCTCGGCGTCGACCAGGGGCGAGGGCTCGTCGGTCGTGAACCTGTTGACGCCGACGACGGTCTGCGCCCCGGACTCGATGCCGCGCAGACGCTCGGCGTTCGAGCGGACCAGCTCGGCCTTCATGAAGTCGACCGCCTGGACGGCCCCACCGAGGTCGAGCACCTCATCGAGCAGCGCCGTCGCCCCGTCGACCAGTTCGCCGACCTTGCGGTCCATGACGACCGACCCCTCGAAGAGGTCGTCGTTCTCGAGCAGGTCGGTCTCGAAGGCCAGGACCTGCTGCATGCGCAGGCTCAGCTGCTGGTCCCACGGGCGGGGCAGCCCGAGCGCTTCGTTCCACGCCGGCAGCTGGACCGCGCGGGCGCGGGCGTCCTTCGACAGGGTCACCCCGAGCATCTCGATCAGGATGCGGGTGATGTTGTTCTCCGGCTGCTGCTCGGTCAGGCCGAGCGAGTTGACCTGCACGCCGTAGCGGAACAGGCGCATCTTGGGGTCGGTGATGCCGTAGCGCTCCTGGGTGATGCGGTCCCACAGCTCGACGAAGGCGCGCATCTTGGCGACCTCCTCGACGAACCGGATGCCCGCGTTCACGAAGAACGAGATACGGCCGACGACCTTCCCGAAGTCCTCCTCGGGGACCTGGCCACGTTCACGGACCGCGTCGAGGACCGCGATGGCGTTGGCCAGCGCGAACGCCAGCTCCTGCACCGGCGTCGCCCCCGCCTCCTGGAGGTGGTAGCTGCAGATGTTGAGCGGGTTCCACCGGGGCAGGTGCTCGACGGTGTAGGTCACCACGTCGGTGGTCAGTCGCATGGACGGTTCGGGTGGGAACGCGTACGTCCCGCGCGAGAGGTACTCCTTGACGATGTCGTTCTGCGTCGTCCCGGCGAGCTGCGCGACGTCGGCGCCCTGTTCCTCGGCGACCGCGATGTACAGCGCGAGCAGCCACATCGCCGTGGCGTTGATCGTCATCGAGGTGTTCATCTGCTCGAGCGGGATCGCGTCGAAGAGGGTCCGCATGTCGTCGAGGGAGGTGACGGGGACCCCGACCTTGCCGACCTCGCCTCGAGCCAGGACGTGGTCGGAGTCGTAGCCCGTCTGCGTCGGCAGGTCGAACGCGACCGACAGCCCCGTCTGCCCCTTGGCGAGGTTGGTGCGGTAGAGCTCATTGGAGGCGGCGGCCGACGAGTGGCCCGAGTAGGTCCGCATGAGCCACGGGCGGTCGCGCGTCGGTGCCTCGGTCTGCTGTGACGGTTCCGGGCTCACGGTGCACCTTCCACGGTCTCGTCCGCGCGTCCCGCGCGGTGTTGCCTGGCCGCTCCCCGCTGCTCCGTTCGGCCGCCGATGCTAGCTCGCACCCCCTTGTGCCCCCTCACCGGGAGGCCACGGCGGACGACCTCGGCGGCCGAACGGCCGGCAGGGGCTCACGCTGGGCGGAACGATCCGGGCCTCCACCTCACGCGTCGGCGGCCCCTGGCTGGACGGACGGTGGTCCGATTGGCCCCGGCCGCGATGGTCGGGCATCCTTCCGCAGCGGATCGGAGCGCTTCGGCGCCCGGGGGAACGGTCCGCGCGAGCCGACGTTCGCTCCACGACCGACGCCCGGGCCCTCCAGGCCGCGCGGCGGACGAGCCCCCGTCACCGACCTGCGAGGACCCCGTGCTGCGTCGCCCGCGCCGTGCGCTCGTGCTCGCCGCCGCGCTCGCCGCCCTGCTGCCGGTCACGGCGGTGGCGCAGGATCTCGAGGCCGAGCTCGAGGAGGCCGAGCGTCGCGTCGAGGGTCTCAGCGGCGAGGTCGCCGACGCGACGGCGGCGTACGAGACCACCTGGGCCACGATCGAGACCCTGCGGCTGGAGCAACACGAGCTCGAACGGCGTGCCGAGGAGCTCGAGGCCGAGCTCGCCGACGCGCGCGATGCCCTGACCGACCGCGCCGTCGCCATGTTCAAGCGCGGCCAGAGCGACACCGCGCTGCTCCTCCTCGCCGCCGAGGGGCCGGGGGAGGCGGCGGACCGCGCCGCGATGCTCACGGCCCTGCAGACGCGCGATCGCGCCCGGGCCGAGTCCGCCGGCGCGCTGCGCGTCGCCCTCTCGCAGACCGAGGAGCTCATCGCCGCCCGCGCGGCGCGGCTCGACGAGCTGCAGGCGCGGCTCGACCGGGAACGGGACGCGCTCACCGAGGACCTGCAGCGGGCCCAGGCCGTCGCCAGCGACCTCGAGCAGCGGGCGCAGAACCGGCGACGGATCGACCGCGGGCCCCAGCAGGGCATCTACAGCTGCATCTTCGCCCCCGGTCGCAGCAACTTCCGCGACACCTTCGGGGCACCACGCAGCGGGGGCCGCAGCCACAAGGGCACCGACGTGTTCGCCGTCATGGGCGAACCCGTCCTGGCC
This sequence comes from Nitriliruptor alkaliphilus DSM 45188, assembly GCF_000969705.1. Taxonomy (GTDB): domain Bacteria; phylum Actinomycetota; class Nitriliruptoria; order Nitriliruptorales; family Nitriliruptoraceae; genus Nitriliruptor; species Nitriliruptor alkaliphilus. Next base: position 199,130 of record NZ_KQ033901.1, on the reverse strand, counting down.
TTCACCGACGGGGTCATCGCCCGGCACAGCAACGGCGGCCTCGGGGGGATCAGCGTCTACCTGCGGGGTGACGACGGCAACCTCTACTACTACACCCACCTGCAGCGGATCGACGCCAACGGGGCGGTCGGGCGCCGCGTCCAGGGCGGCGAGCTGATCGCCTACAACGGCGACACCGGCAACGCCCGCGGTGGCGCGCCCCACGTCCACTTCGAGATCAAGCCGGGTGGCGGGGCGTCGATCAACCCCTACCCCTGGCTCGCCGCCGCCTGCTTCTGATCCGGGCAGCGCCCTCTCCGCGTGGACCTCGACGCCGTACGCGCTAGCGTCGCCGGTTCGTGCCACCCCGAGTCCGGGCACCGGCTGACGAACGTCGCACGCCGCCGCCGAACGGACCCGCCGTGTACTTCGCCCTCCTCGCCGCCGTCATCGCCGGGACGCTCATCGCGTTCCAGTCCGCTCTGATCGGGATCTTCGGCGGCCAGGTCCACCCGTTCGTGGCCGCGACCTGGGTCCACGGCGCTGGCCTGCTGTTCGGCATCGTGGGCGTGGTCGTCGGTCGGCTCGGCTTCCACGTCGAGACCGTCCGGCAGGCGCCGCTCGGGCTGCTCGCCGGCGTCGCCGGGATGCTGCTGGTGACCGCGATCGCGGTCGCGGTCGGGGGCAGCGGCCTCGCCACGACCCTCGCCATCGTCACGGGGGTGCAGCTGCTGGTCGGCTTCACCCTCGAGGCCACGGGCTTCCTCGGCCGGGCGGTCGCGGTCGACCCCGTCCGGATCGTCGGCGCGGTCCTGATCGTGGTCGGCGTCGTGCTCGTCGCCAGCCGGAGCCCCGCCGCCACCGTCTGACCCGCCGCGAGTCACCAGAGGCGGTCGGTGCTGGCGCCGGCGAGGTCCGATCGTGCCTTCAAGGCGACCAACCAACCGCCCCCGAGCGGGACGACCGAGGTCCACAGGTCGGGATCCTCGAGGGCTTCCCGGACCACGGCGCCGGTCCGTCCCGCCGGCGGTCCCTCGACGAGCACCTCGCCGACGACGATCACCCCACCGGGGCGGACCCGCGCCACCAGCGCGTCCCACGCGTCCGCCAGGCGGGGGGTCACCTCGCGCACCACGATCGCGTCGAGGTCACCGTCGACCGCGGTGAGGTGGTCCGGCGAGGCGCCGGCGTCGGCGGCGTCGGTGGTGTGGACGGTGACCTGCCCGAACCGGCCCGCACGCCGCAGCCGGTCCACGAGGATCCCCTCGGAGGTGTCGCCCGTGACCACGTGGAGGTCGCCCTCGGCCCCGACCGCGCCGGCCAGCCACCAGCTCAGCCCCGCGGCCCCGGCCCCGAGCTCCACCACCCGTGTCGCCCCGACGGCCCGCAGGGCCCAGGCCACGAACGTGGCGGCCGCCGGGTGGGGGACGGGCTCGCCGGTGGCGTCCGCGGCGATCGCGAGCTCCACGAGGGCCTGGTCGTGGGTCTGGGCGGAGGCGAGCGCAGCCAGGGCGTCGGTCAGCTCGGACCGGTCGAGAGAGGGGTGCATCGCTCGGCTCCGTGACGGGTCGGGATGGGGCGGCTGGTGCGGACACGGTAGGTGGGGTCCGGCGCCGCGTGCCTACCGACGCGAGGGGCCGCGCCGCGGGCCGCTCTGTTCGCGGGCCCCGCCCCCGTCTACGATGACCAGATGACCAGCGGGGGGCAGCGGGGGGCAGCGGCTGGGAGGGACGAGCGGTGGGGGCGGGCGTGCTCGTGGTGTCGGTGCACTCCTTCCGCGGCGGGACCGGGAAGTCGAACCTCACCGCGAACCTGGCGGTACAGCTCGCCCAGGCCGGCTCACGGGTCGGTGTCATCGACACCGACCTGCAGTCCCCGGGCGTCCACGTGCCCTTCGGGCTGCGCGGTCCGGAGCTGCCCGCGTCGCTCAACGATTACCTGTTCGGGACGCGCACGATCGCCGAGGTGGCGCTGGACGTCACGCCCGACGGGGTGGCAGGTGTCGTCCACCTCGTCCCCTCGAGCGTCGAACCCGGCCAGATCACCCGCGTGCTGCGTGACGGTTACGACGCCGAGCTGCTCGTCCGTGGCCTGCGCGACCTGGTCGACGCGTGCGAGCTCGATGTGCTCCTCGTGGACACCCACCCGGGGCTCGGGGAGGAGACGCTGCTGTCGGTGGCGATCAGCGACACGGTGTTGGTGGTCCTGCGCCCCGATCAACAGGACTACGAGGGCACCGCGGTGCTCCTCGACGTCGCCGGGGGTCTGCAGGTGCCGAGGACGGCCCTCGTCGTCAACAAGGTCCCCGGCGCGCACGACCTGGGGGAGGTGCGGCAGCGTGTCCACGACGCCTACGCCACCGAGGTGGTAGGTGTCCTCCGGCACGACGAGGAGATGATGGCCCTCGCCAGCCGGGGTGTGTTCAGCCTGCGCCACCCTGACCACCCGCTGACAGCGGCCCTCGGTGAGGTCACCCGGTTCGTCCGCGCCGGAGCTGCCCGGTGAGCGTCGACCGGCCGCCGATCACGCGCGCTGAGCTGTTCGGCGGCCTGACGGCGCGGCGTGCGAGCACGGCGCTGTTCGTCATCGAACGGCGCACCGCCTACCTCACGCTCGAGGCGCGCTACGCGGCTGCGCCCGCGATCTGCGACGACATGATCGCCACCGAGGAGCAGGCCTTCCTCGCAGCGCTGCGGACGAGCCGCGAGGTCCCGTCCGCGCCCACGATCCAGCAGATCGAACGGTGCGCGCCGAGGTGGGCACACCTGGTGCCGAGGGACACCGCCGCGCGGGCGGACCTCGCCCACCGCCTCGCCGCCAAGTACCGGTTCCGGCAGCGCGACGCGCCCCGGCTTCGCGAAGCGCTCCACGTCGACGACGCCGCGTTCCGGCGCGAGTACGTCGACCGGTTCGGTCAGCCGTTCGACGAGGTCGGCGCGGGGAGCCTCGGGGCGAGACAGCGGCTGCGCTGGACGCGGCACCGCTGGGCCGCCCGGGTCGACGACATGCCGCCGTTCTGGACCGCGTACTCGTTGACGCTGACCCAGACCGTCGGGGCTGGGATCCTCGCCCTGCCGATCGCGCTCGCTGGCATCGGGCCGCTGCCGGGCATCGCGCTGTTGATCGCGCTCGGAGCCCTCAACGTGCTGACCGCCGTGGCCGTGGCCGAGTCGTTGGCCCGGACCGGCACGGTGCGGTGGGGTGGCGCCCACCTCGGACGTGTCGTCGCCGAGCACCTCGGCCGCGGTGCCGGCTCGGTCGTCTCGGGGACCCTCGTGCTCTTCAGCGTGGCCGTCCTCGTCGCCTACTACGTCGGGCTCGCCTCGACCCTCACCATCGCCACAGGTCTCCCGGCCCCGGTCTGGGCTGCCGGCCTGTTCCTGTGCAGCGCAGCCTTCGTCTGGCGCGGCCGTCTCGAGGCGACCGTGGTGTCCGCGCTGGCCGTCGGCGCCGTCAACCTCGTCATCGTCCTGGCGCTGTCAGCCGTCGCGTTGACGCGCCTGGACCCCGGCAACCTCGCGCACGCGGAGCTGCCGTTCGTGGGTGGCAGGCCACTCGACGGCTCCGTCCTCGGGCTCGTCTTCGGTGTCGTGCTCCTCGCGTACTTCGGCCACACCGCGGTGGCCAGCGGCGCCCGGGGCGTCCTGCGCCGCGACCCGTCAGGACGCAGCCTGATCCGCGGTACCGGCGCCGCCATGACCACGGCCATCGCGGTGTACGTCCTGTGGGTCGCCGCGGTGGGAGGCGCGGTCGGACCGGCGCGGCTGGCCCGCGAGACGGGGACAGCGCTGGCTCCCTTGAGCGAGAGCGTCGGCCGTCTGGTGATCGTCCCGGGGACGGTGTTCGTCGTCCTCGCCATGGGCATGGTCGCGCTGCAGTTCTCCATCGGCCTCCACCACGAGATGGTCGGCCTGCTGTCGCGGACCGGCACGTGGGCGCGCTCCCTCGGGCTCCTGCCGCTGGTGGCTGTCTTCGCGGTGGTCGAGATGCTGCTGCTGACCGGCAACGAGTCGTTCACCGGCGCCCTGGGACTCGTCGGTGTGGTGACCGCCCCGCTGCTGATCGGGGTCTTCCCGCTCCTGCTGCTCGCGGCGACCCGACGGCGCGGCGACCAGGTGCCGCGCGGTGTCGTCACCTGGATCGGGCACCGATCGGTGTTGTGGCTCGGTTCGACGTTCTACGTCGCAGCCGTGGTGGCCCACGGGGCGGTGATCTGGGAGCGTCCGTGGGAGCGGGCCGCGGCGGGACTCACGACGCTGACCGTCCTGCTCGTGATCGTCGCGGCCGTACGCACGGGTGCGTTCCGCCCCGCGGGGACCATCGAGCTGCGGCGCGATGCGGAGCTCGATCGCCACCATCTGCAGGTGACCACCGTCGGCACGCCCGGCCACGCGTCGGTGCGGGCCCGGGCGGCGAGCGGCGACGAGGAGGTACGCAGCGTCGACGGCCGCGCCGACCTGCCGGAGCGCACGACCGCCCTCGTCATGGAGGTCGACCTCGCTGGCGCCCGCGAGCTGCGGTGTTGGCTCCACGAGGTCGAGCCGACCGGCACCAGCACCCCGCTGCCGGCGACCGTGTCGATCCGCGGCGCCGCAGAGGAGGTCCCGGTGGAGCACACGGACGGTGTGGCTCGCGCTGAGGTAGCGGGCGCCGCGGTCACGGTGACCATCGACCTCGAGCCACCGCGACCGGCTGGGGTGGGCCCTCCAGACGTGGAGCTGCCACCGTGAGCGCGCTCGTGCTCGTCGTCGACGATGACCGTCTCAACCGCGAGGTGCTGAGGCGCGCGGTCGAGGCTGCGGGTTACCTCGCAACGACCGCCGCGGACGGCCGGGCGGCGCTCGCTCAGCTCCGAGACCCCGGACCGGACGGCCCCGTCGACGTCGTGCTGCTCGACCTCGTCATGCCGGTGCTCGACGGGTTCGGGACGCTCCGGGCGATCAAGGCCGAACCGGCGCTCCAGCACCTGCCGGTCATCATGGTCTCGGCCGTCGCCGACGATGTGAGCGCCGTGCGGAGCATCGAGCTCGGCGCGACCGACTACCTCACCAAGCCGGTGAAGGCCCCGCTCCTGCGCGCCCGGCTACGCACGTCGCTGGCGACGAAGCGTCTGCGTGACGTCGAACTCGACCACCTCGAACAGGTCGACCGTGTCGGACGGGCGGCCGTCGCCCTCGAGGACGGGCGGTTCGAGCCCGACGAGCTGCGGCCGGTCGCCGCGCGCGACGACGCGCTCGGGACGCTCGCTCGGGTCTTCACCCGGATGGCGCACCAGGTGGCGGCCCGGGAGGCCGCGCTGCGCGCCGAGGTCGACGAGCTACGCATCGAGATAGACCGGGCACGACGGGAGCGACAGGTCGCCGAGGTCACCGGCTCCGAGCGCTACCGCCAACTGTCGTCCGACGCGGTGCAGCTCAACCGGATCCTGCGCGGTGGTGGGGCCGATGACGACAGCTGACCTCGAGGTGGACGGCCTCGCCGGCCCACGCGCCGAGACCCTCGCGGTCGTGCCGATGGCCATCGCGGGCGGCATCTGGGGGATGATGTACGTCGTGGCGGGCGTGCCGGCCGCTGCCGTGTGGCCGTGGGGCTTCACGGTGCTGTCCGCGGTTCACCTGTGGCTCTACCACCGCCTGAACGCGGCGTGGGTGCTGCAGGTGCAGCTCGTGATCATGCTCGTCACGCCGTGGCTGTTGATGCTCCACCTCGGCGGCTTCGCCAACTCGGGCGCGGTGGTCCTGTGGTCGTTGCTCGCACCCCTCGGCGCGCTGCTGGCGCTCGGGGTTGCGAGGGCGCTGTGGTGGTTCGGTGCGTACACCGCGCTGGTGCTCATCGCCGCGCTGGTCGACGACGGACGTGCCGCCACGGCCCCGCCGATCGACGACGCGTGGATCGCCGCGTTCTTCTTCACCAACCTCATGGGCGTCACCTTCATGTCGTGGCTGGTGACCGCCCGGTACGCGGCTCAGCGGGTGCGTCTGACCGATGCCGAGCACGAGGCGCGGATCGTCGCCGAGCAGGCGACCACGGCCAAGAGCGAGTTCCTGGCGAACGTGACCCACGAGATCCGCACGCCGTTGAACGCGGTCATCGGGATGAGCACGTTGCTCGAGACGACCGACCTCGACGGCGAACAGAGCGAGTACGTCACCGCCGTCCGTGCGAGCGCCGAGGTGTTGCTCGCCACGATCAACGACGTGCTGGACTACTCCAAGCTCGAGGCCATGCGGCTCGAGGTCGATCCGGGACCGACCGACCTCCGTGGCCTCGTCGAGACCACGCTGGACGTGATCGCCCCCCTCGCGTCGCAGCGCCTCATCGATCTCGTCTACCACGTCGACGACGAGGTCCCCGGGTCGATCCTCACCGACGGTCACCGGCTGAGACAGGTCCTGGTCAACCTGCTCACCAACGCGGTGAAGTTCACCGTCGAGGGTGAGGTCGCCCTGCTGGTCTCGTACCGTCCTGGGGCCGGCGAGGTCGACCGGGTCGTGTTCGAGGTCCGCGACACCGGCATCGGGATCCCCCCGGAAGCGCAGGATCGGCTGTTCGACTCCTTCAGCCAGGTCGATGCCTCGACCAGCCGACGGTTCGGCGGGACCGGCCTCGGCCTCGCCATCAGCCACCACGTCGTCGGCCTGCTCGGCGGAGGCATCGAGGTCGACAGCGAGGTGGGGGTGGGGTCGACCTTCCGGTTCTCGCTGCCGGCCACCGAGGGAGGCCCGGTGTCGGCTCCGTCGCCCCGCGAGGGGCTGGAGGGTCTGCGTGCTCTCGTCCTGGACGACAACGCCACCGACCGGCAGAGCCTCGCCGAGTTCCTCGGTGGCTGGGGGATGATCGTCGAGACGGGCGCCGACGCTGACGCCGTCGAGACCGCTGGGGCGGGTGACACGTCCTACGACGCGGTGCTCATCGATCACCACCTCGCCGGTGGTGGGATCGAGGTGGCGCGCCGCCTGCGGACGCGGCGGGCCGGCGCCGAGGCCACGATCGTGTTGGTCACGACCCTGGGAGGGCGTGAGGACATCGGGGCCACGGACCGGGCCGTGGTGGACGGTGTGGTGACCCGTCCGGTGAAGCGGTCCGCGCTGCGCGACGTCCTCGCGACGTTGCTGAGCGACGGGTCGGTCCCGGCCGGTCCCACCGGCCCGTCGCTCGATCCCGGCTTCGCCCGGGCGCACCCGTTGCGGATCCTCGTCGCCGAGGACAACCGGACCAACCAGCGGCTGATGCTGCGTCTCCTCGAGCGGCTCGGCTACGCGCCGCGCATCGTCGACGACGGTGCCGGAGCGGTGGCGGCCACCGCCGTCGACCGGTTCGACGTCGTCCTGATGGACGTGCAGATGCCGGGCGTCGACGGGCTCGAGGCGACGCGTCGCATCCGGGACCGGGACGGCGATCAGCTGCACATCCTGGCCGTGACGGCCAACACCGGCGACGACGACCGACGTGCCTGTCGCGAGGCGGGGATGGACGGCTACGTGGCGAAACCGATCCGTGTCGAGGAGCTGCTCACGGCGCTGCGAGGCTCGTACGCGGCGGTGACGAGCGATGCCGGGGCACCCGCCGACCGTCAGGAGCGGGTGGTGGCGACATCCGGAACCGAGGATGTGGTCAGCTCCGGGGCCGTCCGGATCGACCGGGCCGCGCTCGATCGGCTGCAGGACCTCGTCGGCGACGCGGACTTCGTCGACCAGCTCCTCGGTGAGTTCCCTGATGAGCTCGCGGCGGTGCAGGCCGCCTTGCGCGGTTCCGTGCCGGACCGGCGTGACGATCTGCGCCGGCACGCGCACAGCCTGAAGTCGACGGCCGCGAACCTCGGTGCGAGCGACCTCGCGCGAGCCGCGGCGCAGGTCGAGGCGGAGGCGGCGTCGGCGGACCCCGTCCGGCTCGAGGAGCTGATCGCCGCGGTCGATCGACTCGCTGCGCCGACCGTCGATGCATTGGAGGCGGTCCGTGGCAGGTGACGTCGGCGGGGCGACCGTCCTGGTCGTCGAGGACACCCGCATCAACCGACTCGCCCTGCGGCGCGGGGTCGAGCGCGAGGGGCACCGCGTCCTGGAGGCGGTCGACGGCCGTGAGGCCCTCGAGGTGCTCGCGCGTGAGACGGTGGACATGGTGCTGCTCGACCTGCTCATGCCCGAGATGGACGGGTTCGCGGTGCTCGAGCGCATGTCCCGTGACCCGGAGCAGCGCGATATCCCGGTGCTCGTCATCTCGGCCGTCGACGCGCCAGAGGACGTGGCCCGGGCCATCGAGATGGGCGCCATCGACTGCCTGCCCAAGCCGTTCGACCCGGTGATCCTGCGCGTGCGGCTGCGGACCGCGCTGGAACAGGCGCGGCTGCACCGCCTCGAGCAGGACTACCTGCGCCAGGAGCTGGCGCTGCGCGAGCAGGACCGACTCGCCACGCTCGGACGCCTCGCAGCGGGCCTCGGCCACGAGCTGAACAACCCAGCGGCGGCGGCGCTGAGCACCGCCCGGCAGCTGGCGGCCGCCAACGACGCGACCATGGCGCTGCTCGCGGACCTGCTGCGACGCGCCGACGGTGCGCAGGTCGTTGCCGCTGTCGAGTCGCTGCTCGACGGCGCCTCCGACCACCTCAGTGCACGCCACGAGACCGCGGATGCGCTCGAGCCGGTCCTCGCCGATATCGGCATCGCCGAGCCCTGGAACGACGCGGCTGAGCTCGCCGCGCTCGGGATCGCCGCGGAAGCTGTTGCGCGGCGGCTGTCGCCGCTGGCCCGTGATGTGGCGCCCCTTGCTTTGGCGTGGTTGCAGACACGGGGGCGAGCCCGACGTGGGGTGGAGCGCCTGGTCGCCAGCGTCGAGCGGATGGCGGCGCTGACGTCCGCGCTCCGTGGCTACAGCTACCTCGACCGCGCCCCCCAGCAGGACGTCGACGTCCGGGTTGGGATCGAGGAGACGCTGACCATCCTCGGGCACAAGATCCCGGACGGTGTCACCGTCGTTCGGGAGCTGGACGACGACCTGCCACCCATCACGGCCTACGGCGGGCAGCTCAACCAGGTGTGGACCAACCTCGTCGACAACGCCATCGGCGTGCTCGACGGGTCGGGGGTCGTGACCATCCGGGCCCGTCGTGGTGTGGGAGCGGTGGAGGTCGAGGTCGAGGACGACGGGCCGGGCGTGCCGACCGACCTCCAGGGCCGCATCTTCGAACCGTTCTTCACCACGAAGTCTCCGGGCCACGGCACGGGCCTCGGGTTGAGCATCTCGCACCAGATCGTCACGGAGGCGCACGGCGGCGACCTGAGCGTCGAGTCCGCACCCGGTCAGACCGTCTTCCGGGTCGTCCTGCCGGTCCTGCCACCTCCGCCCGCACCAGGAGGACCCGATGACTGAGCCCACCCGTGCCGGGACGCCGCCCGTCATCCTCAGCGTCGACGACGACGAGCAGGTGGTCGAAGCCGTGGCCACCGATCTGCGCGCCCGCTACGGGTCGAGGTACCGGATCGTGGCCGCTACCTCCGGGCAGGAGGCGTTGACCGTCGTCGAGCGGCTGAGCCGCCGCGGTGATCTCGTGGCGGTGGTCGTGGCCGACCAACGCATGCCGGGCATAAACGGCACGAGCTTGCTCCGGGAGGCCAAACGGCTGCAGCCGCACCTCCGCTCGGTGCTGCTGACCGCCTACGCGGACACCGACGCGGCGATCGAGGCCATCAACGAGGTCGCGCTCGACCACTACATCATCAAGCCGTGGGACCCGCCGGAACAGCACCTGTACCCCGTCCTCGACGAGCTCCTCGAGCACTGGCAGGCGACGCGGCCACGCCCCGATCCCGCTATCCGCATGGTCGGGGACAGGTGGTCCGCGGCGTCACACGCCCTCCGCCAGTACCTCGCCCGCAACCAGCTGCCGTTCCGGTGGATCGATCTGGACCACCCGGACGCGGCCCCCCTGCTGGCCGCGGCTGGGGACGACGCGCGCCTGCCGCTGCTGCTGATCGATGACGGTCGGGTTCTGTCGGATGCCACCCGGCAGGAGGTCGCCACCGCGCTCGGGCTCGCGGCGCGTCCCGAGGTCGACTTCCACGATCTCGTCGTCGTCGGCGGGGGGCCCGCCGGTCTCGCGGCTGCCGTCTACGGTGCGTCGGAGGGCCTCAGCACCCTGGTGGTCGAGGCCGAGGCCCCGGGCGGGCAGGCGGCCCTGAGCGCACTCATCGAGAACTACCTCGGGTTCCCCTCGGGGGTGACAGGCTCGGAGCTGGCGCGACGGGCACTCGCCCAGGTGCGGCGCTTCGGTGCCTCCGTCGTCGCCCCCAACCGTGCGGTCTCGATCCGATCCGACGGCCCCTACCGGATCGTGTCCCTGGACGACGGCACCGACCTCCACTGCGGGGCCGTGATCCTGGCGATGGGCGTGGAGTACCGGCGCCTCGAGGCGGCTGGGATCGACGACCTGACCGGTGCCGGTGTGTACTACGGCGCGGCGTCGACCGAAGCGTCGGCGATGGCGGACCTCCGGGTGGTGGTCGTGGGCGGGGCCAACTCTGCTGGCCAGGCCGCCCTCGACCTCGCCCGGTCCGCGAAGGAGGTCATCGTGTCGGTGCGCGGTGCCGAGCTCGCGCGCCGGATGTCGCGCTACCTCGTCGACCGGATCGAGGCCACCGCCAACATCCTCGTCAAGCCCACGACCGAGGTCGCCTCGGTCCGCGGCGGGACCAGGCTGGAGCAGGTCGAGCTGCGGCACGCCGACGGGACCAGCGAACTGCTCGACGCCGCCGGGATGTTCATCTTCATCGGCGCGCGTCCTCGGACGGACTGGCTGGCCGACACGGTGGTCACCGACCGCGACGGCTTCGTGATGACCGGCAGCGCCCTGCGGCCAGACCGCTGGTCGTTGGACCGCGACCCCTTCCTGCTCGAGACCAGCGTCCCCGGCGTCTTCGCCGTCGGTGACGTGCGGGCGACGTCGGTCAAGCGAGTGGCGTCGGCCGTCGGGGAAGGGTCGGTCGCCGTCCAGTTCGTGCACGAGGTGCTGCGCGGCGGGTAGGTCGCCGGGGGTCGCCGTCGCGACCCGGTGGCACCGCCTTGCCTAGGCTCGGCGTACCTCGCTACCCGACCACCTACCGCCGGACGGAGCTCTCGTGGGTCGCCACGTGCTCGTGTGGGATGCCCCCAACGTCGACATGACGCTGGCCAACATCATCGAGGGCAAGCCCACGCCGAAGGAGCGGCCCGACCTGGCGGTGCTCGGCGCGTGGCTCGTCGACCAGGCCGCGGAGGAGGACGAGGTCGAGGCGTGCGTCTTCGTCAACGTCGCTGCGCACGTCGCGGGCCCGATGCGCGGGTGGGTCCTGTGGTTGCTCGAGCAGGGGTTCCGCGTCTTCGCCAAGCCCAAGGTCGCCGACTCGGACGTCGACGACGACATGCTCGAGCACCTCTGGAGCCGCTACGACGAGGGCGATCTCGAGGCGGTCTACATCGGCTCGAACGACGCCCGGGCGTTCCTCGACCCGCTGTTGCAGCTCGCGGACAACGACGTCGGTGTCCACGTGCTCGGGTTCGCGGAGTTCGCCGGGGGGCTGTCGACGGCGGACCACGTCGACTTCATCGACCTGGAGGCCATCGACGGCCTGTTCGGGGAGCCGCTCCCGCGTCTGACCCTCGAGCGCCTGCCCGAGGCCGGCCGCTGGTTCGAGCCGCGCGGCCGCCTCGGGAGCCTGCGCAGCAGCCGCACCGAGCGCCCCCCGGTGATCCCGTGAGCGCCGCCGAGCCGTCGGGCACGCCGAGCGTCCGTTCCGAGGTCGGACGGCTGCGCACCGTGCTGCTGCACCGTCCCGGCAACGAGCTGCGGCGGGTGACCCCGGGCACGATGGACGAGCTGCTCTTCGACGAGCTGCTGTGGGTCGAGGAGGCCCAGCGCGAGCACGACGCGTTCGCGGACGTGCTGTGCGGGGCCGGCGTGCAGGTCCGCTACGTCGAGGAGATGCTCGCCGACGTGGTGGCCGACCCGGCGGCCGCGGCCGCGGTGGTCGCCCGCCACGTGACCGACACGACGTGCGGCCCGCAGGCCGTCGAGCGGGTCCGGGAGCTGGTCCTCTCGGGCGACCCGATGCAGCTCGTCGAGCACCTCATCGGCGGGGTCACCCTCGAGGAGGTGGGCGATCTCGACGGGCTCGTCGCGGCGGCCTCGGCGCCCACCGAGCTGGTGCTGGCGCCGCTCCCGAACCTGGTGTTCACGCGCGACAGCTCGGCGTGGATCGGTGAGGGCGTGGTCCTCTCGCCCATGAACCGTGCGGTCCGCCGCCGCGAGACCGACCTGCTGCGCACCGTCTACCGCGAGCACCCCGACCTGGCGGGGGCGCCGATCTGGTTCGGCGACGAACCGCAGGATCAGCTGCAGGCGTCGTTCGAGGGCGGCGACCTGCTCGTGGTGGGCGAACGGGGGCTCGCGATCGGCCTGTCGGAGCGCACCACGCCCGCCGGCGTCGAGACGCTGGCGGCGCGGCTGTTCGAGGCGGGGGTCGTCGACCGTGTCCTCGCCGTCGACCTGCCCAAGGTCCGCGCGGCCATGCACCTCGACACGGTGGTCACGCAGGTCGACGTCGACGCGTTCATCACCTACCCGGCGATGACCTCGTCGGTGCGGTGCTTCGCGGTCGTCCCAGGTGCGTCCGGTGGCGTGCACGTGTCGGACGCCGAGGGGCTGGTTCCCGGCCTGGCCTGGGCGGCGGGGATCGATCGGGCCCGCGCCATCGAGCCGGCCCTGGGGTCCATCCGGGCCGAACGGGAGCAGTGGAACGACGCCAACAACACCCTGGCGATCGGACCGGGGGAGGTCGTCGCCTACGAGCGCAACGCCGCCACCAACGAGATCCTCGACGCCGCGGGCATCACGGTCCACACCATCCCGTCGGCCGAGCTGCCCCGAGGTCGTGGCGGCCCACGTTGCATGAGCTGTCCGGTGCTCCGCGACCCCGTGGAGGTGTGACGGTCGCCGGCCAGGGGACGCTGCAGGCCGTGCCGGGTGCGCCGGTGGTCGACGCACGGGACCTGACCGTCGTGGAGTCCGGGAACACCATCCTGCGGGACGTGTCCGTCCGGCTCGAGGCGCGCGAGCACCTCACCGTGCTCGGACCGAACGGCAGCGGCAAGACCACGCTGCTGCGCGTCCTGGCCACCTACCGCTACCCGACCCGTGGCGAGGTCAGCCTGCTCGGACACCGCTTCGGCCGGGTCGACGTACGGGCGCTGCGCCCACGGGTCGGGTTCGTGTCGGTGGCGCTCGATCCGCTGGTGGACGCCGTCCCGGTGCTGCCCCTGGTCGCCGGCGGGCACCGGGGGACGACCGCCCCCTCCGTCCGGATCCTGGCGGACCCGGATGCGGTGACGGCGGCGCGGCAGGCGCTGACCCAGGTCGGTGCGCGGCACCTCGCCGACCGTCGGGTCGACACCTTGAGCCAGGGGGAGCGGCAGCGGGTGCGGATCGCCCGTGCGCTGGCGTCGTCGCCCGACCTGTTGCTGCTCGACGAGCCGTTCGCAGGTCTCGATCTCGGCGGGCGCGAGTCGCTGCTCGCTGACCTCGACCGGTTGCTCACCGACCCGGGTGGCCCGACGGTCGTGCTCGTCACCCACCACCTCGAGGAGCTGCCCCCGCGCATCTCGCGCGCGCTGCTGCTCGCTGGTGGCGCCGCCGTCGCGTCCGGTCCGATCGCGGAGGTCCTGACGTCGTCGCAGGTCAGCGCGGTTTTCGGCGTGCCGGTGATCGTCGAGCGAGCCGACGACGGGCGGTGGCGTGCGTCCGGATCGCCCCCCGGGCTCGACGAGACGGTGAGGCTCACCTAACCTGCTGCCCACGCGGATGATCCGGCACGCGGTGCCGGGGACGCGGCCCTTCCAGGAGGCACCGGGTGGTCGTCTGCCACTGCGAGGTCGTCAGCGACGCGGACCTGCGCGACGTGATCGCGGCCGGTGCCGGGGACCTCGACGCGGTGACCGAACGCTGCGGTGCCGCGGGCCACTGCGGTGGGTGCGTCCCTGCGGTCGAGGACCTGCTCGAGGAAGCCGCGCTCGCGACGCGGGACATCGACGCGCTGCTGGCCCGGCAGGCGCGGCGCCGTTCGTTGGTCGCCGCGGCCTGACGCGGCAACCGGTGGCTAGTTCCGACGGGCTACCGGGAGTACGTCAGACTCCACCCGAGTGGGTCTAGCGGAACCAGCGGTGTGGCCGCAGTCTGACGGAGCGCATCGGTACGGGGACTCCCTGCGTCAACCGCGCGGCGAGGTCGAAGGGCCGGTCGCGGATGGGAGAGCGGTGCCAGATGCCGGCGGCGGGACCGACCTCGGAGTGCCGCGCGCGGACGTCCCCCCTCCGGCCGATGATGCCCACGAGCGCCGGGGTCGCCTCCTGCTCGAGCTGGCAGCCCGGGTCACGAGCACCCTGGACCTGCAACAGGTGCTCGACGCCAGCCTCGCCGCCATGCGGGAACTGGTCGACTTCGGGGGTGGTGCCATCCAGCTGGTCGACGACGGCGCCCTGGTGGCGGCCGCGACCGATCCACCGATGTCGCCCGAGGCACGCACCGTCCGCATCCCGGTCGGGCAGGGGGTCTCGGGCACGATCGCGGCCACCGGCGTACCCACCTACATCCCGGACCTCACCGTCGACGAGCGGGTCTTCCCCCAGGGCCGCAAGCGCGGGATCAGCACGGGGGTGCGCAGCTACTTCGGTGCCCCGCTGATCGTGCACGGTGGCCCCATCGGCGTGCTCCAGATCGACGCGCCGGAGGTCGACGCGTTCGGGTCCGATGTCCGGGCCCTGGTGCTGGCGTTCGTGCCGACCATCGCCGCCGCCGTCCAGAACGCGCGGCTGTTCGAGCAGGAACGGGAGGCGACGATGCAGCTGCGCGAGGCGGAGCGTCAGAAACGCGATTTCCTCTCGATCGTGTCGCACGAGCTCCGCACGCCGCTGACCACGCTGCTCGGGTTCGCGACGACCCTGGGCACCCACCGCGACCGCCTGACCGATGAGGCGGCTGCCGACCTGGCCGACCGCATGGTCGGTGCCGGCCACCGGCTCGAGCGACTGATCGACGACCTGCTGGACGCCTCCCGCCTCGACCGCGGTCTCCTGGAGCTCGATCTCGTGGCCACCCCGCTCGCCCCGCTGCTGACCGCGGTGGTCACCGAGTGGCAGCCAGGTCCGCACACCGTCGCTCTCCATGCGCCGGAGGCCTTGCCCGTTGTGCGGACCGACCCGGACCGGTTGCAGCAGGTGCTGGGCAACCTCATCGGGAACGCGGTGAAGTTCTCGTCACCGGGGGAGCCCATCGTGGTCGCGGCCGAGGTCCGTGGCGACCGCGTCGCCGTCAGCGTCCGCGACCGCGGCCCGGGCATCCCGACCGAGATCCAGCAGGAGGTCTTCGGCCTCTTCGTGCAGGGCGGCCCGGTGGAGACCCGTAGCACGGGCGGCCTCGGCATCGGGCTGTACGTCGTCAAGCGCCTGTGTGACGCCATGGACGCCCGGATCGGCGTCACCTCCGAGGCGGGGCAGGGCGCCACGGTGACCGTCGAGCTGCCGCGGGCGGACGTGGACGTGCGGCGGCCCGCGACCTAGCGTGCGGGCGTCCCGACAAGGGACCACCACCGCACCCAGGAGCGCCACGTGCCGCAGGGCGACGAACGCATCATCGAGCTGCTCAACGACATCCTGTCCTTCGAGCTCACGCTGATCAACCAGTACTGGCTCAACTACCGGATGCTCGACGACTGGGGTCTGCCCAAGCTCGCCGGGATCATGCGTGGCTACTCCCTGGAGGAGATGCAGGACGCCGACCACTACGTGGACCGCATCCTGTACCTCGAGGGGCACCCGAACCTCCAGCGGCTCGGCACCGTCCTCGTCGGTGAGAGCCCGCGGGAGATCATCGAGCTCGCCGCGCAGAAGGAGCGCGAGGCCGTCACCAAGCTCAACGACGGCATCGCGCTGTGCGTCGAGGTCGGCGACAACGGTTCGCGGGAACTGCTCGCCGAGGCTCTCCGCGAGGAGGAGGGGCACCTCGACTACTTCGAGAGCCAGCTCGAGGCCATCGCCCTCGTCGGTGAGCAGAACTGGCTGGCCCAGTTCACCGTCGGCAACACCGACGGCTGACCGTGACGGACGCGCCGGCCCCGCTGCCCTGGCTGGATGAGCGGGGCCTCGAACGCGTCCTGTGCGTCGCCGCGCACCCTGACGACCTGGAGTACGGCACCGCGGCGGCGGTCGCCCGGTGGCGGGCTGCCGGCATCGAGGTCAGCTACCTGCTGGTGACGCGCGGTGAGGCCGGGATCGACGGCCTGGCGCCCGCCGAGGCAGGTCCCGTGCGCGAGCAGGAGGAACGCGACGGCGCCCGCGAGGTCGGTGTCGACACCGTGGAGTTCCTCGACGGGTACGCGGACGGCACCGTCGAAGCGAGCCTCACCCTCCGGCGTGACCTCGCTCGCGTGATCCGTCGCCACCGCCCGCAGCTGGTCACGTCGCTGACCCACCACGAGCGCTTCGTGGGTGGGGGCACGAACCAGGCCGATCACCGGGCGGTCGGCCTGGCCTGCGTCGACGCGGCCGCCGACGCCGGCAACCGGTGGATCTTCCCCGAACTGATCGCCGAGGGGCACGAGCCGTGGCCGGGGGTCGGTGCGGTCGCGCTCGCCGCCTCGCCGGTCTCGACGCACGCCGTCGACGTGACCGGGCACCTCGACGCGGCCGTGCGTTCCCTGGCGGCGCACCGGGCCTACCTCGAGGGGCTCGGGGAGGCAGCACCCGACCCCGAGGTCATGCTCGGCATGATGTTCGAGGGTGCGGGCGCGCAGCAGGGCGTCGAGCACGCCGTGCAGTTCGAGGTCTTCGACCGCTAGGCCGGCGCCCCCGGTGCGAGGGGACGTGGCCCATCCGGACCGGTCGGAACGGACCAGGCACGGGTTGACACAGATGGCCCCCACGGGCTCTGGCGCCCGACGCTCCGCGACCGCATGCTCACCGACGGCGACGGGGGTGTCGACCGGTCGGGAGCTGCTCGTGCTGGATGTGCGTGCGGGGCGGCCCTCGCGGTACCGGATCGTGTTGGTGGGCGTCGCCGCGGTGGCGTTGGTGCTCGCACTGCTACCGGGGCGGAGCGAGGCGATCGCGGTCGACCGCTTCATCGTCAGCTTCGACGCGCCGCCGACCGACGAGGACCTCGAGGTGCTGGCCGGTGTGGCGACGGCCGTCCACGCCTTCGACCACCTCCCGGCCGCCGTGGTGACGCTCACCCCGGACCTCACCGGCCTGCTGCGCGCGTTGCCGGGGGTGGTGCGGGTCGACCGTGACGAGAGCTTCGAGCGCCACCTGGCGCAGTCGACGGCCACGATCCGTGCCGACGCCGCCTGGGACGCGGGCTGGACCGGTGCCGGCGTCGGTATCGCGGTCATCGACACCGGCATCGACGGCACCCACCCGGACCTCTGCGCCGCTCCGGAGTTCTGCGACGGCACCCCCGTCAAGACGGTCCAGAACGTCAAGATCCTGGGTCGTCAGACCGTGCTGACCGAACCGGTGGTCGTGCTCGAGGACCAGCTCAACAGCGACACCTCCTCGGGGCACGGCTCGCACGTGGCCGGGATCGCCGCGGGGCTCGGCGTGGCCGGGGCCCACGAGGCCGACCGGTACCGAGGCGTGGCGCCCGGTGCCTCGCTGATCGGGCTGTCCACCGGTGAGGCCATCGAGGCCGTCAACGTCCTCGCGGCGTTCGACTGGGTCATCGAGCACGCCGACGAGCACGACATCAAGGTCGTCAACAACTCGTGGGGGCCGGGGCGCGGCGCGCCCTTCGACCCCGCCCACCCGGTCCAACGCGCGATCGACGCCGCCCACGCGGCCGGCATCAGCGTGGTGTTCGGGGCCGGCAACGACGGACCGTCCACCGACACCCTCAACGCGTTCTCGGCGAACCCCAACGCGATCTCGGTCGCCGGGGGGACCAAGGATGGCCACATCGCCTTCTTCTCGTCCCGCGGGGTGCCTGGCAGCGAGCTGTGGCAGCCGACGGTGACGGCGCCGGGGTACAACATCGCGGCGGCCAGGTCCTCGACCGGCTTCTACGGCGGCATCGCCGACCTGGCAGCGCCCAACCCGGACCCGATCGAACCCCCGGACACGCTGCGGTACGCGTCGGCGAGCGGCACCTCCATGGCCGCGCCGCACGTGGCGGGGGTCATCGCGCTGGTCCAGGAGGCGGCCCGCACGACCCGCGGTGGCTACCTGTCGCCGGACGAGGTCACCGCCGTCCTGCAGCGCACCGCTGTCCGCGACGACGACGCGCGCGGGCCCGGCGGTCTGCCGCGCTACCAGCCCTACACGATGGGGGCCGGCTACGTCGACGCCCTGGCCGCGACCGCGGCGGTGGTGGCCGGGGCCAGCACGGCGCCGTTCGAGGCGGCCGTGAGCGTCGATGTGCAGGGCTTCGCCGGTCGGGTCGGGCCCGCGGCGCTCGTGCCGACCGAGACCTTCGAGGTCGTCCACGACGTGCTGCCGGGCGCCAGGACCCTGGACGTCGCCGTCGACTGGCCGCTGGTCGCCGACGACGTCGACCTCGAGCTGTACGCCCCCTCGGGGGCGCTGGTGGGGTCGACCTTCCTGCGCTGCGACCCGGCTGGCGAACCGAACGGCTACTCCTCGTTCTGCAGCAGCCAACCCAACGAGCGCATCACCGTGGTCGAACCCGCCGAGGGACGCTGGCGCGCGGTGGTGCGGGGCGGGCTGTTGTCGACCGTCGTCGACGTGACCGGCCTGTGGTCCACGGTGTACCCGGCCGGGACCGACCTGCCGGCTCCCGCGGCGCCGGCGACGGTCACGGTCGCGCCGGTCTCGTCCGTCGGCCTGGCCGGTGCGGAGCTCGACGTCGCGGTGACGGTCCGCGACGCCGATGGCGCTCCGGTTCTGGGCGCCGAGCTGGGCTGGGCCTCGACCGGTGTCGGGGAGGTGGCTGCAGGGGAACGCCACACCCGGGCCGACGGCACCGCAGCCGGCCGGGTCCGGTCGACCGCCCCCGGGCAGCAGCGCCTCACCGTCACCGCGGGCGGTGCGGCCGCCAGCGTGGACGTGACCTGGCTCGGCCTCGACGTGGCTGGTCTGCTGGACCTCTCGGGCAGCACCCCGGGCCGCGCATCCGGCGGCGGCTGGGTGGAGGTCGATGGCCGCCGCCGGACCTTCGCGATCCACGCCGAGGTCGCGCCGGGTGGCGGTCGGCCCGGCGGCGAGCTCGTCTACCGGGACCCGGCTGGTCCGAGCGTCACCGGGGTGCCGGACCGGTTGGTCGTGGACGGCGACCGGGCCACGATCACCGGCCCCGCCGAGGTGGACGGGACGGCCGGCTACCGGTTCCGCCTCGAGGTCCGGGACCTCGGTGAGCCCGGCCGTGGCGTCGACCACCTCGACCTCGAGGTCACCTCGCCGCTGTCGCTGACCTACCCCTACCGGGTCCGCGGCATCCTCGGCGGCGGCAACCTCCAGGTGCGGAGCTGACCCACGGACAGCGGCAGACTGTCGAGCACGCGGTGCGCGGGGCCGGCCGCTGCACGCTGCCTACGGCGCATCGAGGGGTGCCCACCAGTGGCGCGCCCCCGTGTCCGCATCCAGGGCGAGCAGCGCCGTCGACGTGGCCAGGTACACCACCCCGCCGTGCTCGGCGAACGCGACACGCGGCGAGCGCCCGATCGCAGCCCGCCACCGCACCGAACCGTCGGTCGGATCCAGGCGCTCGACGGCGTCGCGACCCGTGCGCAGGAGCGTGGTCCCGTCGGCGGCGAAGGGAGCCGACACGCCGCTCGGGGAGGGCTCGCGCCAGCGTTCGGTCCCGTCGGCGGCATCGACGGCCACCAGCGTCTCGCGCTGCTGTACCAACAGGACCGTCCCGACGGCACCCACCACGTAGCCGGGGACGTCCGCGTGCCGGGTCAGGGTGCCGGCGGCGTCCACGAGCAGCAGTGCGCCGCCATCGTGCTCGGCGACGGCGAAGCCCCCGTCGAAGGCGACCGGTCCCACCGGCACCGCGTTCGATCCGAGGGGCACCTCGTGACGGACGCCGCCGTCCGCCAGGTCCCGGATGACCATGACGCCGTCGGCCTCCAGGTCGTCGTCACCACCGCGACCGAGGTCGACGGCGGCGATCACCTCGCCGTCCGTTGCGTAGCTGTCGGTGAAGCACGCCTCGTCCTCGACCCGCCAGCGTTCGGTGCCGTCCGCCAGTGACACCGCGGCGACGAAGGCCTCGTGCGGCGGCGGCAGGTCGATCTGCTCGGGCGGGCACACGATCACCAGGTCCCCGACGACCGGACCGCGGGTGACACCATCCAGCTGCCAGATCCGCTCGCCGGTGCGCACATCCGTCGCGGTGACGGTCCGCTGGAAGTCGTGTTCGACCAGCACCGACCCCCCGAGCTCGGGCCACCCCCCGCCCGGGGCCTGCCACGTGGGTTCACCGTCGAGGGTGAACCCCCAGCGGTGCTGCCCGTCGTCGACGACCACCGATCCACCGTCGGTCACGACGCTGCCGGCCGCTCCACCGGCGCCGACGGCGGGATCGTCCTCGAAGGACGGTACGGCGCGGCAGTCGGCGCGGTGGCACCCGACCAGGTCGCGGTCCCCGAGCGGCGCTGCCAACGCGAGGCGGTGCGTCTCGATCAGGAGGATCGCGCGACACACGCCACCGGGGTCCGCCGGCTCCCAGCGGGCCTCCACGGTCACGGCCTCCTCGGTCTCCTCGGTGACCCACCCCACGAACTCGGTGCACCCACCCGACGACGTGAGCTCCAGCAGCACCTCGTCCGGTGAGCTGCCGGACAGGTGCCACGGGCGCGGCTCACCACCGGTGACGTCCGGCTCGGCCGGTGCGGGTGGGGCGACGTCCGTGGCACCGGGCTCGGCCTCCACCTCCACCTCGGTGACGGCCGTACGTGCGCCCTCCGACGCTCCGGCACAGGCGGACAGGGCCACCAGTGCGACGACGGTGGCTGCGACGATCGTCCTGGGTTCCATCGTTCCCCCTCGGCCCGGTTGGACGTCTGGCATCCGGCCGCAGTTCCGCCCGTCCACACCCCGTTGGTTCCCGCCCTGCCCGCACGGGTCGATGCGGGCGTGTCCGTGGGCCGGTACTAGCCTGTGTCGGTGGGAGCTCCACCTTTCGTCACCACCCGAACCGGGAGGTTCACCCGTGCCCGAGGCCGTGATCGTCAGCACCGCGCGCAGCCCCATCGGCCGCGCGTTCAAGGGTTCGCTCACCGAGGTCCGCCCGGACGACCTCGCAGCGACCATCATCCAGGCCGCCATGGACAAGGTCCCGGGGCTGTCGCACGAGGACATCGTCGACCTGCACCTCGGCTGTGGGCTGCCCGGTGGTGAGCAGGGCTTCAACATGGCCCGCGTCGTGACCACGCTGCTCGGCTGGGAGACCCCCGGTACCACCCTGACGCGCTACTGCGCCTCGTCGCTGCAGACCACGCGCATGGCCTTCCACGCCATCAAGGCTGGCGAGGGTGACGCGTTCATCTCGGCGGGTGTCGAGATGGTCTCGCGCTACGTGAAGGGATCCTCGGACTCCCTCGAGGGGACGATGAACCCCCGCTTCGACGACGCGCAGGCCCGCACCCAGGAGATCGCGCAGTCCGGCGCCAGCGGCTGGGAGCCGCCGACCGGCCTGCCCGACATCTACATCCCGATGGGCCAGACCGCCGAGAACGTCGCGCTGCTCAAGGGCGTCTCGCGCGAGCGGCAGGACGACTTCGCCTTCGAGTCCCAGCAGCGGTACGCCGCCGCCGCAGCGGATGGCTTCTGGGAGCGCGAGGTCACCCCGGTGGAGCTGCCGAACGGCGAGACGATGTCCGTCGACGACTCGCCGCGTCCGGGCACCGAGCGCGAGAAGCTCGCGTCGCTGGCCCCGGTCTTCCGGCCCGACGGCTCGGTCACCGCCGGCAACGCGTGCCCGCTCAACGACGGCGCGGCCGCCGTGGTCATCACCTCCGACGAGAAGGCGAAGCAGCTCGGCCTCGAGCCGCTCGCCCGCATCGTGTCGACCGGCGTGTCGGCGCTCAACCCCGAGATCATGGGGCTCGGTCCGGTCGACGCGACCCGCCAGGCCCTGAAGCACGCCGGGCTCAGCATCGACGACATCGACGTCGCCGAGATCAACGAGGCGTTCGCCGCGCAGGTCATCCCGTCGGCCGACGAGCTCGGCATCGACTTCGCCAAGCTCAACCCGCACGGCGGCTCGATCGCCGTCGGCCACCCCTTCGGCATGACCGGCGCACGGATCACCGGCACGCTGCTCAACGGGCTGCAGACCCTCGACGGCACCTTCGGCCTTGAGACCATGTGCGTCGGTGGCGGTCAGGGCATGGCGATGATCATCGAGCGCCTGAAGTGAGCGTCTGAGGACGTGCACCACCGAGGGGCTCGCGCCACGCGCGAGCCCCTCGTTCATCACCGACGGACGACGGGAGCGGACCGTGGACGAGCCCACCGTGGAGCTGGGCCGCTGGGACGGGACCTGGGCCGAGGACGACCCCTTCGCCGGTCTGAAGGCCGACGTCGCCGCCTACGGCCACCTCGACCCGCTCGAGACCCTGCGCGGCCTGTCCGAGGCCTGCGGGGTGCCGACGGGCGCCCTCGCCCGTTACGTCCTGGCGCGGTGGGCGTCCGGTGGCAACGAGGCGGTGCTGGAGCTCGGCGTGTCGGGCGTCGACCACCTGGCGCGGGCCATCGACGAGGCCGAAGCGGCCGGCACCGACGCGGCACGGCTGCGGGCCTACGAGGTCGTGCGGGAGATCGTGGCCTGGCTGCGCGCCGCGCCCGAGTGAGCGGTCAGCCCGCCTGACTGGCCAGCTCGCGGAGCCTGCCCGCGACGTCCCCCGTGACCGCCGAGCCGTGGGCGAGCGCCAACGTGCCGGGCGCCAGATCGGCGATGGTCGCGACCGCCCGCAGGTTCGCGGGCACGTCCGAGCACAGGAACCCGGGCGCGGGACGGAGCGAGAAGACGTTGAACAGCGCGTCACCGCCGATGACGAGGTCGTGCGCGGGTAGGTGGAACGCGACGTGCCCGGGGGAGTGGCCCGGCGTCTCCACGACGCGGACGCCGCCGACCAGGTCCAGCTCGTCACCCTCGGTCAGGGCTGTGGCGTCGGGGGTGGGTTCGAGCTCACCGAAGCCGGGTGGTGGGGGGAGCCGGTTGAACAGCCGGCCGAGCCGCGTGGACGGGTCGCTGTCAGGCTGTGGCGCCTCGCCTTGCACCGTGGCCAGGTCGGCGGCGCCCACACGGACCTCGCTGTCGGTGCCGGCGCGACGCAACCGGGCCAGGCCGCCGGCGTGGTCGGGGTGGCCGTGGGTCAGCAGGACGCGCACGACGTCACGGGGGGCGATGCCGAGCCGCCGCAGGGCGCGCTCGAGCCCCGGCGCGGCGAGCCCGGCGTCCACGAGGGTCACCCCGTCGTCGCCCTGAAGCACCCAGCAGTTGATCCCCGGTTGCGGGGTGAGCTGGACGACCCCCTCCGCGAGCTCCTGGACCGCTCTCAGCGGATCAACCCGAGGCGGAACGCGCGGGCGACGGCCCCGGTGCGGTCCGGGACGTCGAGCTTGACCAACAGGTTCTGGACGTGGGTCTTGACGGTGCGTGCCGACAACCCGAGACGCGTCCCGACCTGCTGGTTGGTCAGGCCTTCGGCGAGCAGCTGCAGGACCTCGAGTTCGCGTGCCGTCAGGGCGGACGCCCCGGACTCGCGTGGTTCCTGGCGCCACGAACCGGCGAGCTGCATGGCGATCGAGGGCGAGACGATGCGTTCCCCCTGAGCGGTGCGTTCGACGGCGTCACGCAGCTCCTCGGGGGTCACCGAGGACAGCAGGAACGAGTCGACGCCAGCGATGACCGCCTCGCGCAGGTCGATGACGGTCGCCCCGTCGGCGACCACCAGGGCGTGCAGCCCCTCGTGGATCGCCTTGGCCGTCGCCACGACGCGGAAGGTCTCGGGGTCGTCGTCACGAAGGCCCACCACCAACACCTGCGGCCGTTCGGCGGTGACCTGCTCGACGGTCTCCTCGAGGGAGCAGGAGCCGACCAGTTCGATCTCGTCGGCGCCGAGCACGGCACCGAGCCCGGCCCGAACGACCGGTCGGCCGTCGGCGACCAGCACGGTGGTGGTCGTGGTCGGGGTGGGGGTGGTCGCCGCGGGCGCGTCGGGCGCAGGGGTGGTCGGGTTCACGGGGTCCTCCACAGGGCCGACGAGCAGGTCGACAGGGGGTCGACAGGCGGGGTCGACGGTTCCGCGATGGTCCCCCGTCGGACGGCCCGTTGTCCCGGGACCCGCGGGTGGTTTCTCGACCGTTGGTCCTGGCACCGAAGGGCTAGTCACCCGGCCCGCTCGGAGGGTACGGGCCGCCGGATGGCCGGCCCGGGGGAGTGGACAGGCGTGCGGTCGGAGGGTGCGGTCAGGGGTGCTGGATGTCCTTGACCGTGACCTCGATGGCCGCGCCTCCCGGCGTCTGGAACGCGACCGTGTCTCCGACCTTGCTGCCGGTGATGGCGGTCCCCATCGGTGACGACGCCGAGAGGATCTCGAGCTCGTCGTGTTCGTCCTCCCGGCTGCCCAGCAGGTAGGTCTCGACGTCGCCCTCGATGTCGAGCACCACCACCAGGCCCGGGCGGACCTCGCCGGTGTCCTCGGGCTCGCCGATCTTGGCGTCGCGCAGCAGGGACTGGAGCTGGCGGATGCGCGCCTCCATCTTGCCCTGCTCGTCCTTGGCGGCGTGGTACTCCGCGTTCTCGCGCAGATCACCGTGTTCGCGCGCCACCTCGATCTCGGCGGAGATGGTCTCGCGGCCCACCGATGTCAGCTGCTCGAGCTCGGCGGTGAGGCGGTCGTAGGCCTCCTGGCTCAGCCACGTCTCGGCCACGTCGGTTCCTGTCACACGTCGGGGGGTTCTGGGGCGTCCGCGAGGGCGGACGCTGATGCCCGGGACGACACGGTCGCGTCACGCCGGGTGCGGCGGACGGCGAAGGGAGGCCGCTTGCGCCGACGGGCTCCCGGGCCGGCTCGCGGTTCTCACGAGCGACGCCCGGTCGCGATGCGCGCCGGGCGTGAGGCCGGAGGCTAGCAGGCCGCCGGCTCGGCCCGCCAGTGTCCCTGCTCCGACGGCCACCTCTGCGCCGGCACTACCCTCGCGCTGACATGGGTGCGTCCGATCTCCTCTACCGGCTGTACGAGCGTTCGCTCGTGCGGGAGCTCGGTGACGCACCGATGCCTCAGCACGTCGGGGTCATCCTCGACGGCAACCGGCGGTTCGCCCGGGAGCGCGGGCTCGCCGACGTCGCCGAGGGGCACCTGGCCGGCGCACAGCGCATCGAACCGTTCCTCGGGTGGTGCGCCGAGCTCGGCATCCCCATCGTCACCCTGTGGCTGCTGTCGACCGACAACCTCGACCGTGGGGACGAGGTCGCGCCCCTCCTGCGGATCATCGAGGACGCGGTCCACGACCTGGCGTGCGACGAGTCCAACGCCGAGCGTGGGTGGCGGTTCACGGTCGTGGGCGCGCTCGACCTGCTGCCCGCCGAGACCCGCCGGCGCCTCCAGGAGGCCGAGGAGGCGACCGCCCACCACCGGGGGATGCGCGTCCAGGTCGCCGTCGGTTACGGCGGGCGGCAGGAGATCACCGACGCGCTCCGCTCCCTGCTGCTCGACGCCGCCGGCCGCGGCCGTTCGCTGGAACAGATCGCGGCCGAGCTGCGACCTGAGGACATCGGCGACCACCTCTACACCACCGGGCTGCCCGATCCCGACCTGATCATCCGCACCTCCGGCGAGGTGCGGCTGTCGGGGTTCCTGCTGTGGCAGTCGGCGCACAGCGAGTTCCACTTCTGCGACGCGTACTGGCCGGACTTCCGCCGGGTGGACTTCTTGCGCGCCCTCCGCGAGTACGCCCAGCGGACCCGCCGGTACGGCCGCTGAGCGACGGTTCGGTCGGCGGGGCGACGGTCGAGGTTGCGAGGTTCCGCGCCGGCCCGTCGCTACCGTCCGGGGCGTCCGGACCGCCACCCTGACACGACCACCCGAGGCGACGCCGCGTGCCGACCCCGACCGACCCGCGCTCCTCCGACCGCGACCCCGCGAGCACCCGCGCGGCCTCGCCACCGGTCGACGAGGCGCCGGGTGGCTGGGTGCCGGACACGGTCCCCGTCCCCTCGGACCCGGGGGTGGGCGAGCCGCCCGCCCCCCGCGCCACCCTCACCGCGATGATCACGCCGCCCCACCGGGGCGGCGTTCGACGTTCCGGGCCTCGTCGCGGCGATGCGTCGCTGGCGTCGGCCCGTCTGGGGAGCTGCCGATGCCCGCGACAGATGTGAGCCCGCTCGACCGCCGCACCTTCGTTCTCGACACCTGCGTCCTGCTCGCCGATCCGGACGCCATCCTGCGCTTCGACGAGCACGACGTGGTGCTCCCGCTGGTGGTGATCGAGGAGCTCGACCGCAAGAAGACGGCGATGGACGACGTCGGGCGCAACGCCCGCCACGCCCTGCGGACCATCGAGACCCTCCGCGAGGCCAACGGGGGTGGGCTGCGCGTCGCCCAGCCGCTGCCGACCGGCGGGACGCTGCGCATCGAGTCCAACCACGTCGACGTGCCGCTGCCGCCCTACCTCGACCCGAACAAGCCCGATCACCGCATCCTCACGGTCGCGCTCGGTCTGCAGGGGACCCTGGTGACCAAGGACGCCGCGCTGCGCATCAAGGGCAGCCAGCTCGGTGTCCGCGTCGAGGACTACCGGGGTGACACCGCTCGCGTCGAGGAGCACACCACCGGGATCGTCGAGCTCGAGGTGGATCCGGCGGTGCTCGACGCCCTGCACCGTGATGGCAAGGCGCAGCTCGACGAGCGCGACGTGGACCTCGAGGCCGCCGGGGTGCGGACCCTGTGGCCGAACGCCTGCCTGGTGCTGAAGGCCGGCCGGTCGACCTCGGGGCTCGGCCGGGTCCTGAACGTCGACGACGACGGGCTCGCGACCGTCCACCGCGTCGCGGGGCACAAGCAGGTGTTCGGGATGGCGCCCCGGGACGTGCGTCAGACGTTCGCGATCGACCTGCTGCTCGACCCCGACGTGCCCTGCGTGTCGCTGATGGGGATGGCCGGGACCGGCAAGACCTTCCTCGCCCTCGCGGCGGGCCTCGAGCAGGTCGTCGAGGCGACCGCCTACCGGCGCCTCTCGGTCTACCGGCCGCTCATCGCGGTCGGCCGCCAGGAGGTCGGTTACCTGCCGGGGGACCTCGACGAGAAGCTCGCCCCGTGGATGGCGGCGGTGCACGACAACCTCTACGCGCTGCTGCGTCGCGAGGACGGGCCGGGCCGCGGCACCCGTGAGCACCGTCAGGTGCAGTCCACCATCGAGTCGCTCAGCGACCGGGGGCAGCTCGAGCTCGCCGCCATCACCTACCTGCGGGGCCGGTCGATCACCGACGAGTTCGTCGTGGTCGACGAGGCGCAGAACATCGAGCTGTCGGCGCTGAAGGTCGTGCTGACCCGGATGGCACAGGGATCGAAGGTCGTCTTCTGCGGCGACCTCGGCCAGGTCGACAACCCCTACATCTCGCCGTACGGCGGCATGGCGGCGCTGATCGAGAAGATGCAGGGCAGCGAGCTGTTCGGTCACGTGACCCTGTCGAAGGGCGTGCGGTCGCCGCTGGCCGAGCACGCGGCGACGATCTTCTGACTCACCCGCCGGCCATGGCGCCGACGATCGCGACCGCGACCTCCCCACGGGCGACCGCCTCCGGGAGCGGGGCGTCGAGCGGGTGGTGCGAGCGGTCCTCCTGGGCGACGTAGAACCGCACGAAGGGGCGCCGCTCGCCCGACGCGCGGTCACGCAGGGTGCCGCCGAGCGCCGGATAGGTGGCCTCCAGCGCGTCGACCACCCCGCCGAGCGTGGCCGGTCGAGCGACGTCCACGGTCACCTCGCCGGCGACACGTGCCAAGTTCCGCAGGTGCGCCGGGAGCGACACCCGCACGCGCGCTGGTGCGACGTCGACCACCTCGGCTCCGCTCACGGCAGGGTCTGGACCTCGACGGACAGCACCCGCGGGAGGTCGGTCACGATGGCGGTCCACGAGTCCCCCTCGTCGTTCGATGCGTACACCTGCCCGCCGGTCGTGCCGAGATAGAGCCCGCACGGATCGTGGGCGTCCACGGCGAGGCAGTCCCGCAGCACGTCGTGGTAGCAGTGCTCCTGCGGGAGCCCGCGGGTGAGCGGCTCCCACGTGTCACCACCGGTCCGACTGCGGTAGACCCGCAGGGCGCCGTCCGGCGGGTAGTGCAGGCTGTCGCTGGTGATCGGGACGACGTAGACGGTCTCGGGCTCGTGGGCGTGGACGCCGATCGCGAAACCGAAGTCCGACGGCAGATCGCCGCTGACCTCCCGCCACGAGTCGCCGGCGTCGTCGCTGCGCATCACGTCCCAATGCTTCTGCATGAACACCGTGTCCGGGGTCGACGCGTGGCTCGCCAGCTTGTGGACGCAGTGGCCGACGTCGGCGTCCGGGTCCGGGATCTCGCCCGACGACAGGCCGGCGTTGCGTGGTCGCCACGTGGCGCCGCCGTCGTCGCTGCGGAACACCCCGGCGGCCGAGATCGCGACCGTCAGGCGGTCGGGCGTGCGCGGGTCCTGCACGATCGTGTGGAGGCACAGCCCACCGGCTCCCGGCTGCCACGCCGGTCCAGTGCCGTGCTCGCGCAGGCCGGACAGCTCCGCCCACGTCCCGCCCCCGTCGTCGGAGCGGAACAGGGCCGCGTCCTGGACCCCCGCGTAGACCACCTCGCGGTCGTGCAGCGACGGGGCGAGGTGCCAGATCTTGGAGAACTCCCACGGCCTCGGGGTCCCGTCGTACCATTGGTGGGTCCCGGGGACGCCGTCGTAGCGCAGGTCGTTGCCGACCGGGTCCCAGGTCCGTCCGCCGTCCTCGGACCGCTGCACCACCTGCCCGAACCAGCCGCCGGCCTGGGACGCGTAGAGCAGGTCCGGGTCGAGCGGCGAGCCGGCGACGTGGAAGACCTCCCAGCCGGCGAAGTGCGGCCCCGCGACCTGCCAGGCCTGGCGGGCCGCGTCCGATCGCAGCACGAACGCGCCCTTGCTCGTCCCCACCAGCACTCGGGTCTCGCCCACGGTCCGCCTCCTCGTTCGCCCGATGGTGCTCCAGGGGGAGGACGTTCGCCAGCGCCGTGGCTCATCGGTGGCGACCTGTGGTGTGCGTTCACGTCCCCGCGGGCGGTACCAGCAACATCAGGCTCGTCCACCCGCCGTGGGCGATCATCGTCGCGCCCACCGAACCCGTGCGGTCCAGCAGCCACCCCCACACGAGGCCACCGAGCGCGGCGGCGAGGATCAGCGCGAGCTGTCCCGTGGCGACGTGGAAGAGGGTGTACAGCAGCGTGGTCCCGAGCAGGCGGCCGGCCGGGACACGGGTGAGCCACGGCACGCGACTCGAGACCAGCGGGCCCGTCAGCGGCTGGATCGCCCCCCGCCAGAAGACCTCCTCGAGCGGGGCGGTGATCAGGCCACCGAGCACGATCGCCAACCACAGCGGGACTGCCGATGCCCGGCTGTAGACCTCGGCCGCCGTCGCGGTGATCTCGGGGAGGATCAGGCCGCCGAGCGCGAACAGCCCGTGACCGACGGCGAGGTGCACCACCGCGACCGCGAGCGCCAGCGCGACCTGAGGCGGGGTGACCCGGTAGGTCGGGAACCCGCGCCGTTCGGGCTCACCCGGGTACCACCCCCGCGTGCCGCGCCGCACCCACACGCCGGCGAGGCCCGTCAGCACCCCACCTGCGGAGATGGTCAGGAAGAACGGCAGCACCTCGGTGACGAAGGCCACCCCCCAGATGACGGCCAGCACCGCGGCGGCCAACGCGGCGCGGACCCCGCCGCGACGCAGGGCGGGGGTCGCGGGGTCGGTGCGAGAGGAGGTCACGGGAGGCTCCGGGCGGGCGCGCCCGAGGGTACGCACCTGCTCGGGCCCATCCGCCCGCCCGACGCACCCCTCCGGGCCTGGCCCATCGACACCCGCTGCCGTGCTCCGGGCCTGGTGACCTGGCCGGGTCAGTTGAGGCGGGCTCGGGAGCCGATGGCTGCGCGGCGCACCTCCGCGGCGTCCGGGCCCTCCGCGCCGACCTCGTCGAGGTAGGCCTCGTACGCGGCGGCGGCCTCGTCGAACCGCCCGAGCTGGTCGAGCAGCTTGCCGCGCACCCGGTGATCGTCGGGCAACCGGTTGGGCAGCACCTGCTTGACCTCGACCGTCCACAGCGCGTCGCGGTGGGCACCGGCGAGCGTGTAGTCGCGGGTGAGGTTGTTCAGCAGCCGCCGGACCACGTTCACCGCCGGCGCGGGGCGCAGCATCGAGCGGCGGAACGCGAGCTGGCCCCCGGTGGACGCCGCGACGCGGTCGGCCACGGCGGCCTCGTCGAGCTCGACACCGCCGTGGAACGGGTCCACGACCACCGGTCGGTCCGAGCCGCCGACCCCGACCACGACGTGACCTGGCAGCGCGATGGGGAAGGCGCGGACGTCCAGGCGGCGGGCGATGGCGACGTACAGGATCGACAGCGTGATCGGCAGTCCGCGACGCCGGTCGAGCACCCGGTCGAGGAGGGCGTCCTCGGGCACGCGGTCGCCCTCGTCGTGCCCCTGGAAGCCTCGGGTCCCGGCCAGCTCGGCCGCGAGCGCCGGCCCGTCGTGGGTCGGATCCCCGGTGGCGCGGAACCCGTCGACGCGCAGCGTGTCCGCGAGCGCATCGAGGCGCAGGAGGGTGCCCTCGATCGGCAGGTCCGGCTGCGCCTCCGCCGCGACCAGCAGCGCAGCCTCGGCCAGGTCGGCGTCGTTGCGCCGCACCAGCCGAGCCAGGCGGGAACGGGTGGCCTCGGACATGGCTCGAGGCTACCGAGCGGGCGGCTCGACACCGGCGGTCGGTGGTTCGCGCCCTAGCCTGTCGTCGCGGCGCGCTGCACCCGGGCCGCCTCGCCTCGTCCCGCAGGAGCCCTCGGTGTCCGGACCCGTCCGTGTGGACCATGAGCCGCTGCCGGCGGGTCACCTGCTGCGGGTGACCCTCGATCGTCCGGCGTACCGCAACGCGATGGACACCGCACTGCTCGCCGCGCTCGCGGACGTCCTCGATGCGGCTGGGTCGGACGACGACCTCCGCGGGCTGCTGCTGGTCGGGGAGGGGGAGCACTTCTCGGCGGGCGCCGATGTCCGTGAGCGCACCGACGACGGCGGCCGGCGCCGCATGGAGCTGTTCACCCTCGTCTACGAGCTGCTGACCAACCTGCCGGTCCCGACGGCCGCGGCCGTCGAGGGTTACGCCGTCGGCGGTGGCGCCGAGGTCGCGGCCGCCTGCGACCTGCGGGTGGCCGCCGAGGGCGCCACCATCCGCTTCCCCGGTGCCCGCTACGGCATCCCGGTGGGCGTGGCGCGGACGGTCGGCCTGGTCGGCCTCGGCACGGCCAAGGACTGGGTCCTGTCGTCCCGGGACGTGCACGCCGCCGAGGCCCACGAGGCCGGCTTCGCCCAGCGCCTGGTCCCCGACGGCGAGGCCGAGACGGCCGCGCGTGCCTGGCTGACGCAGGTGGCCACGCGTGATGTGGCGACCGTGCGGCTGCTCAAGCGCCTGTTCAACGACGCGAGCGGCGGGTTGTCCGACCGCGTGGCCTACGAGAACGACGCCCTGCGCACCCAGGCCGAGACGGGCCGGCTGCCCGACCTCGACAGCGACCTGCCGAGGACCGTCCGTCCCCGACGCCGGTGACGGCGACGCGCCTCACGTCACTAGAGTTGGTCGAGATCACCCACCCGGTTCGACCGTGCCCGCGGAGGTCCCCGTGAACCCCGAGAAGCCCGACCGCAACCTCGCCATCGAGATCGTCCGTGTGACCGAGGCGGCCGCCCTCGCCGCCGCCCGGTGGCAGGGCCGGGGTGCCAAGGAGGACGGGGACCAGGCGGCGGTCGACGCCATGCGGCAGGTCCTCGAGACGATCGAGATGGACGGCACCGTCATCATCGGGGAGGGGGAGAAGGACGAGGCCCCGATGCTGTTCAACGGGGAGTCGGTCGGTACCGGGTCCCTGCCGAAGGTCGACATCGCGGTCGATCCGATCGATGGGACGCGGCTGCTCGCCGAGGGGCGCCCCGGCGCGATCACGGTGATGGCCGCTGCGCCGGCGGGGACGATGTTCGACCCCGGGCCGTGCGTCTACATGGAGAAGATCGTCGTCGGCGCCGAGGCGAAGGGCGAGGTCGACCTCGACGCACCGCTCACCGAGAACCTCGCCGCCGTGGCCAAGGCCAAGGGCAAGGAGCTGCGCGACCTGACGGTCATGATGCTCGATCGCGACCGCCACGAGGACGCCAAGCGCCAGGTCCGCGAGACCGGCGCCCGCCTCCAGCTCATCACCGACGGCGACGTCGCGGGTGCGATCCTGGCGGCCTGGGAGGACCGGCCCGAGGTCGACGTGATGTACGGCATCGGGGGCACGCCGGAGGGCGTCATCGCCGCGTGCGCGGTCAAGGCGCTCGACGGCGAGCACCTCGGTCGGCTGTGGACCCGGAACGACGAGGAGCGCGGCCGGGCCCTCGATGCTGGCTACGACCTCGACCAGATCCTGACGGCCGACGACCTCGTGAGCGGCGAGGACGCGTTCTTCGCCTGCACGGGTATCACCTCCTCCCAGCTGCTGCGCGGCGTCGACTTCCACAGCAACGGTGCGACGACCCAGTCCCTGGTCATGCGCTCGAAGTCCGGCACGGTCCGCTTCATCGAGGCACGCCACCGGTTCAGCAAGCTGCGCCAGTACTCCTCCATCGCCTACTGAGCGGCGCCTCGTCCGCATCGATGGCAGTCGATGCGTCAGGCGCACACGGGGCGGCTACCCATCGACCTCGGTCGATGGGTGGCGTACGGTCACCTCATCGCATCGACAGCCGTCGATGCATCCGTGCCGGAGGTGTCCCGTGTCCCGTGTCCAGCTCGCCCTGAACGTCACCGACCTCGAGGCCGCGATCGGCTTCTACAGCGCCCTGTTCGGCGTCGAACCCGCCAAGGTCCGTCCCGGCTACGCGAACTTCGCTGTGGCCGACCCGCCACTCAAGCTCGTCCTCATCGAGGGGGCCAGCGGTGGCACCCTCAACCACCTCGGGGTCCAGGTCGAGGGGACCGAGCAGGTCGCCGAGGCGTCGACGCGCCTGGCCGAAGCGGGTCTGGCGACCGACGACCGCGCGGGTGAAACGTGCTGCTACGCGGTGCAGGACAAGGTCTGGGTCCAGGACCCGGACCGCGCCCCGTGGGAGATCTACACCGTCCTCGAGGACGCCGACCAGCTCGCACCCGACCGCGGGGAAGCCGTCCCGGCCGCCGCTGGCGTCACGGGCTGCTGCTGAGGCGGTGACCTACCATCCCCGTCCCCGCGCTGAACGATCGGAACCTCGGTGGCCACCGTCCAGACCCAGCTCGGCGCCGGTGAGGCGCTCGACGGTCTGGCGGTGCTCGCCGACCCGGTCCGCCGTCAGCTGCTGGTGCACCTCGTGGACCGGGACGTGTGCACCTGTGGCGACCTCGTCGAGGAGCTCGGCGTCGGCCAGCCGACGGTGTCCCACCACCTCAAGGTCCTGCGCGAGGCGGGCCTGGTAGCGGGCGAGCGGTGCGGTCGCTACGTCAACTACACCGTCGTCCCCGAGCGGCTGCGCGCGCTCGGGGCGTCGGTGGCGGCCCTCGGTGAGCGCGCCGCGGAGCGCCCGAACGCCTGCTGACGCCACCGTTCCGCCTGTGGCGAGGTGGAGCAGCCGCGAGCGGTCGGGGCCGCGCCCATCCGCTCCACCTCGTGGCGCTACGCCATCCGCGCCGGCCGGGAGACCGCACGTGGCGGGCTGATGCAGCCCGGCCGCCCCACCGCCCGGACCTCCGGCCGTCCCGCACGGCGGGCCAGGAAATCCGCGATCCGATCCGCGATCTCGAGCGGGAACTCGATCGGCGCTCCGTGCGTCGCCTCCGGCATCACGCCGAGCTCCGCCTCGGGCAGGACCGCGAGCATCGCCTCGCCGACCTCGGGGGGACAGAAGGTGTCGCGGCCACCGACCAGGATCAGCGTCGGGGCCGTCACCTCGGCCAGCCACGGACCGGCGTCGAACTCGTGCATGCCGCGGACGATCTTCAGGGCCACCAGCGGATCGACCTCGCCGAAGTGTTGGAAGTAGAGGTCCATCCCGTCGTCGGGTGTCAGCGGCCCGAGCGCGCGCAGCAGCCGGGCGACCTGGATCGCCATCGGCAACCGCGGCAACTTGGTGATGGCGCGCTGGACGGGACGTGGCAGCAGGGGGACGCCGAAGTAGGCGAACGGGAACAGGTGGGTGCCGAGCTTGCTGCCGTAGAAGGTGTGCAGCGGTGAGGCGTACGGGCCGGTGATCAGCGACAGCGACCCGACGAGCTCGGGAGCCTGCCGCCACAGCTGGAGGCCGACCTGACAGCCCATGGAGTGGCCGACGACCGCGACGTCCTCGGCGCCCTCGGCCTCGAGGACAGCCTGCACGTCGCTGGCGAACCGTTCGATGGTGTAGTCGGCCGAGCTGAGGTGGCGCGCCCGGTAGCCCGGGGGCCGCGGGTCGGTCGACGCGCCCATGCTGCGGTAGTTGAGGACGATCACCCGGTTGTGTTCCGCGAGCGCCGGTCCGAGCGTGGCCCAGAAGTTGTCCGGGCACATGAACCCGGGGCAGAGCACGAGCCACGGCAGGTCGCGGTCGGCGGACAGCACGGTGTAGCGGATCCGCGGGCCGTCCTCGGTGGCCACCTCGCGGTCCTTGGGCCACACGTGGCCGCCGCGGTCGCCTGGCCACGCAGGAGCAGCGTTGTCCACGGTGCCCTCCTGGTCGCAGCAGCGGCCGGAGGGTACTCGCAGTGGCCGCGCGGCCACGCACCGGGACGTGGGTCCCGGCCCCACCACCGCGGTCGTACGACCGACGCCGTTGGTGACGGTCACGGTGCGAGGTGGACCACCAGCGTTCACCTGCCGTTCGCCTCGGTCGACCGGAGCCGCAACCCCCTCTCCGTAGCGTCCTCCTCGTCAGCAGAACCTCCACGCCGGTCCCCCCTTTCCCAGGAGTCCCACCACGATGCGTACGTACACGCGCAAGGTCGCGGCCGTGCTCGCGGTCGCCCTGCTCGCCACCGCCTGCGGTGGCGGCGACGACACCGCAGGTGACCCGACGGCCGTCAACAACGACAACGAGGCTGCCACGGATGACGACGGCGAGGTCCGCGAGGTCGGCGAGATCGGCGAGGACCAGGTGGGTGTCGCCTCGGACCAGGCCGACCTGCTCGGCGCTGGCGCCACCTTCATCACGCCGCTGATGCTCGAGTGGATCCGCGACAACGAGCCCGGCATCAACGTCAACTACCAGTCGATCGGCTCGGGCGGCGGCATCGCCCAGTTCCTCGAGGAGACCGTCGACTTCGGTTCCTCGGAGCGGTACCTCACCGAGGAGGAGGTCACGGACGCCCGCGAGATCCGCGGCTGCGACGCGATCCACATCCCCGACGCCTTCGGCGCTGTCGTGCCGGTCTACAACGACCCCGACCTCGAAGCGGCCCTCGAGGCGGCGGGGCAGGACTCACTCGTCCTCGACGCGGACACGATCGCCGGCATCTACCTGACCGAGATCGAGACCTGGGCCGACCCGGCGATCGCCGAACTGAACCCGGACGTCGACCTCCCGGACACCCGCCTGATCCCCGTCCACCGCTCCGACGGCTCGGGCACCACCTACATCTTCACCACCTACCTCGACGACGAGAACGACGCGTGGTCGGAGCAGATCGGCAACGGCAGCGAGGTCGACTGGCCGGCCGGCACCATCGGCGGCAACGGCAACGAGGGTGTCGCCGCCGAGACCCAGCAGCAGCCGGGCGCGGTCGGCTACCTGTCCATCGCCTACGCCATCGAGAACGACATCCCGATGGCCTCGGTGGTCAACGCCGACGGCAACGCGGTCTACCCGACCGTCGAATCCGTCGCGGCGGGCCCCGAGAACATCCTCGACTCGATCCCCGAGGACTTCCGGTACGACATCCTCGGCGTCGGTGGGGACGGGTTCCCGATCGTCGGCACCCACTGGATCCTCGCCTGGGAGTGCGGCTACGACGACGCCACGGCCCAGTCGCTGAAGGACTTCCTGACCTGGGCGGTCACCGATGGCGACGCCCTGGCGGTCGACCTCCTGTACTCGCCGGTGAGCGGCTCGTTCCAGGAGCGGGTGCTCGGCGAGATCGAGCGGATCAACTCGGCCGAGTGATCGACACCTGAACCGGCACGCGGTCAGGGAGCCAGCCGGCTCCCTGACCGCGTGCGCCGTTCGAGCGCGAGGAGCGAACCGATGTCCACCCTCACCGCAGGCCCGGGTCCCGGGTCGCTGCGCGGCAGCGACCGGGGCCGCCGGGCTGACCCCATCTTCCGCGGCATCCTGATGGTCGCCGCATCCAGCGTGCTGCTGATCCTGGCCGCGATGATCATCCGCACCACCGTCGAAGCCTGGCCCGTCTTCGCCAAGGAGGGCATCTTCGGCTTCCTGTTCGGCCACCAGTGGAGCGTCGGGACCTCGCGCAGCGAGGTCACCGGGACCTACGGCGCCTGGCCGTTCATCTACGGCACCCTCAAGATCTCGTTCGTGGCCATCGTCTTCGCCGTCCCCACCGCCATCGGCATCGCGCTGTTCACCAACGAGGTCGCGCCGGCGTGGCTGCGCAGGCCCCTGGCCTCGACGGTCGACACGCTCGCGATGATCCCGAGCATCGTCTACGCCCTGGTGGGGATGTACTTCTTCCGGATCACGTTCTGGGCACCGGCCGGCAACGTGGTGGCCGACAGCCCTCTCGGAGCCATCCCCTTCTTCGAGCCGCCGGTCCTGCTCGCCAGCTACTGGTCGGCGTCCAACATCCTGATCATCATGATCCTGCCGATCATCACTGCCATCTGTCGTGACGTGTTCGCCCAGGTCCCGCAGGACGTCCGGAACGCTGCGTTCGCGATGGGTGCCACGAGGTGGGAGGTGATGCGCAAGGTCATCATCCCGCACAGCTTCTCGGGCATCGTCGGTGGATCGATACTCGGTCTCGGCCGTGCCCTCGGCGAGACCCTCGCGGTGGCCGTCCTCATCGGCTCGAGCCAGCGCTGGGCACCGCAGCTGTTCTTCGGTGGGGATGCGATGACCGCCGTCATCGCCAACACCTTCGCCGACGCGCACCCGGAGGCCATCTGGGCGCTGTTGGCCATCGGCGTGACCCTGTTCTTCATCACCATGGTCGTCAACATCGGTGCCCGACTCATCGTCGCTCGCGTCAGCGACCGTGTCGGCGGAGGTGCGGTCGTATGAGCATCGACACCCAGACCACGACCGTCGCGACCGGAGGAGGTGGGGGCGGCCACCGGAGCCTGCGTGACGTCACCGCGCAGGCCAGGCGGCGTCAGCGTCGCTCGCAGTTCATGTCCGTGGTGCTCTTCGGAGCCGTGTTGGCTGCCATCATCCCGCTGTTCCTGCTGCTGTGGCAGGTCGTGGTACGCGGCTGGCCGGCGCTCGGTTGGGAGTTCATCACCCAGATCGAACCGCTGTCGTTCCGCGAGACCGGCGGCGGGTACCTGCACGGGATCGTCGGCACGCTCTCTATGACCGGCATCGCGACGCTGATGAGCGTGCCGCTCGGGCTGATGGCTGCCGTCTACCTCAACGAGCAGCCGGACGCCCGGTACGCCCACACCGTCCGGTTCTTCACCGACGTCATGACCGGTGTCCCGTCCATCTTCGTGGGGTTGGCCGTCTACGCGCTGCTGGTCAGCGGCAGCGGCGGGCTCGGGCTCGGGTTCGGGACGCTCGCCGGCGCGACGGCGCTGTCGATCATCATGCTGCCGATCGTCGTCCGGTCCGCGGAGGAGATGCTGCGCCTGGTCCCCGACGACCTGCGGATCGCCGCCTACGGGCTGGGTGCGCGTCAGTGGCAGACGACGTTCAAGGTGACGCTGCCGGCGGCTGCCCCCGGGCTGACGACCGGTGTCATCCTCGCCGTCGCCCGCGGTGCGGGTGAGACCGCGCCACTGATCATGACGGCGCTCGGCGCTCGGCAGGTCGTGACCGCACTGACGGGCTCGCCGCAGGCGGACATCGGCCTGCTGATGCTCGACGGGTTCCGTCAGCCGTTCGCGCCAGGGATCGAACGGGCGTGGGCCGGCGGCTTCACGCTCATCGCCATCGTGCTGATCATGTCGATCGTCGCGCGGCTGATCGCCCGTCGCAGCCAGATCTGACCGGCACCACCTCGAGGTGGAGCGGATGGGCGCCGCCGCGCCCCCATCCGGACGCTGCACCTCCGGACCGAACGGGAGGAGGCCCGCCGACCGGCGGGCCTCCTCGTGCGGTCTGGTCGGGCTGGGCGGGTCAGCCGAACCGGCCGGTGATGTAGGCCTCGGTGCGCTCGTCGCTGGCGTTGGTGAAGATCGTCTGGGTGTCGTCGATCTCGACCAGGGTCCCGGTGCGCTCGCCCTTCTCGTCGTCGATGTCGACGGTGAAGAAGGCGGTCATGTCCGAGACCCGCGCCGCCTGCTGCATGTTGTGGGTCACGACGACGATCGTGTAGTCGTCCTTCATCTCCTGCATCAGCTCCTCGATGCGGAGCGTGGCGATCGGGTCGAGGGACGAGCACGGCTCGTCCATGAGGATCACGTCCGGCTCGACCGCGATGGCGCGGGCGATGCACAGCCGCTGCTGCTGGCCGCCGGACAGCGACAGGCCGCTGGCGGACAGCTTGCCCTTGACCTCGTCCCACAGCGCGGCCTGACGCAGGCTCTTCTCGACCAGGGCGTCGAGCTCCCCCTTGAAGCCGTTGAGCCGAGGACCGAAGGCGACGTTGTCGTAGATCGACTTGGGGAAGGGGTTGGGCTTCTGGAAGACCATGCCGATACGGCGACGGACCTCGACGGGGTCGATCCCGTCGGCGTACACGTCCTCGCCGTTGTAGTGCACCTGACCGGACACCGAGGCCGATGGCACGAGGTCGTTCATCCGGTTGATGGTTCGCAACAGCGTGGACTTGCCGCACCCGGACGGGCCGATCAGCGCCGTGATCTTGTTGCGGGGGACGTCGAAGGTCACGTCACGCACGGCGGTGAAGCTGCCGTACTTCACGCTGACGTCCTCGAGCGCGATGTGCACGGCACCGTGCACGTCCCGGGCTTGATGGCCGACCTCGGTCACCAGTCGCGGTTCGGCGTGGGTCCGCGTGTCGAGCGGGGTGGCGGATCGCTGATCCATCGGGTCTCCGGGAGGGGGTGTGCACGTCGGGAGGGAGGCCTCGATGGTGCAGGGCGGAGGTAGCCGGGTGGTGAACGGAGGCTGGCCGGACCCCGACGGTTCCGGTGGCGCTCGCGAGCGCGACGATGGGCGGTCACAGCGTCCCGGTGGGCGTGGTCAGCTCACGTACGCTCGTTGTTCACCTCACCGTCAGCTGGGGGTCAGGTCCGCGCACCTGGCTGTGCGTAGCGTCCGTGCCACGACACGACCGAGACACGACCCAGAGGAGGGCGGATCGTGAGCGACGAGCTCTCCACCCAGGTGCCCATCGGGCGCGAGGACCTGCCGCCGATGACCGAGACCCGCCGGCCACTCCGTGCCGACTTCGCCGCGTGGCTCGACCGCATCGACGACGAGCTCGTTGGCGGCGCCCTCCTGGTGAGCGAAGCCCTCCCGACGGTGACCGCGGCCTTCCTGTCCGGTGATCGAGCCGCCATCCCGTACACCCGTGCGATGGCCTCGGACGTGAGCGATCGGGTCCGGTACGTCGAGGAGCAGGGGTTCCTGTTGCTCGCACGTGAGGCCCCGGTGGCCAGCGACCTGCGCCGGCTGGTGTCCATCCTGCGGCTCATCACGGCGGTCGAGCGATCGGGCGCGCTGGTGCGGCACGTCGCCGAGCTGCTCGAACGTGTCGACCCGGGGCAGCTCCCTGCACCGGTGCGCCAGCAGGTCGACGAACTGGGGCGCCGGTCGAGCGACGTCTTCCACCGCGGCGTGACCGCCTGGCGGCAACGTGACGGTCTGGCACTCAGCGAACTGGACACCGCCGACGAGGCGGTGGACGTCCTCGCCCAGCGCCTGCTCGGCCACGCCGAGCTGCTGACGGACGCGGCCGACCTGATCGCGCTCGGCCTGCTGGCGCGCTACTGGGAGCGGATCGCCGACCACGGGGTCTCGTTCGCGCAACACAGCACCTTCGCGGTGACCGGCGAACGCGTCGAGGTCGGGTCACCGAACACCCCGTGAGCTGCAGAAGCGTGAGCTGAGCGAACCCGGAGAAGAACGTGCCGAAGCTGCTGCTCGTCGAGGACGAGAAGTCCATCGCCGAGGGTCTGGCGATCACCCTCGAGGCCGAGGGGTTCCAGGTCGCGTGGGTCAAGGACGGGCTGGACGCCATCCCGACCTGGGAGCGGG
The DNA here is from genome assembly GCF_000969705.1 of Nitriliruptor alkaliphilus DSM 45188. Taxonomy (GTDB): domain Bacteria; phylum Actinomycetota; class Nitriliruptoria; order Nitriliruptorales; family Nitriliruptoraceae; genus Nitriliruptor; species Nitriliruptor alkaliphilus. The sequence continues at coordinate 158,630 of NZ_KQ033901.1, read as the reverse complement.
TGCGACCCGACCTCGTCGTCCTCGACCTGATGCTCCCCGGGATGTCGGGCACGGAGATCTGCCGTGCCCTACGGAGCCGGTCCGACGTGCCGATCATCATGCTCACCGCCCGCGAAGCCGAGGTGGACCGCGTCGTCGGCCTCGAGCTCGGTGCCGACGACTACGTCACCAAGCCCTTCTCCACCCGTGAACTGGTCGCGCGGATCAAGGCCGTGCTGCGTCGCGCGCCGCTGGTGGACCTCGGAGGCGACGAGGCTCCCGTGGAGGCCGCCGGGGTCCGGCTCGACCGGGTCCGCCACGAGGTGCGGGTGAACGGCACACCGACGGAGCTGCCGCCCAAGGAGTTCGAGCTGCTCGCCTACCTGATGGAGCACGCCGGGCGCGTGCTGACCCGGGGGCAGCTCATCGACGAGATCTGGGGCAGCGACTACGTCGGGGACACCAAGACCCTCGACGTGCACATCCGGCGCCTGCGCACCCGGATCGAGGACGACCCGAAGGAACCGGAGCGCATCCAGACGGTCCGCGGGGTGGGCTACCGGTTCGCGGACTCGTGATGGAGGGCGCCCTCCCGTGGGTGGTGGCGCTGCTCGTCGTGGTGGGGTTCGCTGCCGCCGCCGTCGCTCGTGAGCGCCGGCGGGTCCGGCGGCTGGCGGACCACGTCGGTGGCTGGCTCGGCGACGAGGGCCACCAGCCGGTGCGCCTCGGTGACGGGGGAGCCTGGGGCGAGCTCGGCACCGCCCTCAACGCGCTCGGTGCGGGCTACGAGCGTCGCGGTGCCAAGCTCGCCCGTGAGCGGCCGTGGCGGCGGGAGCTGGTCGATGCGCTCGTCGACCCGGCGCTGCTGTTCTCGTCCGAGGGGCGACTGCTCGCCGCCAACGACGCCGCCCGCGACCTGCTCGCGATCCCGATCGACGCGGCCGACGTGACGGTCACCCAGGCGGTCGGTAGCCCGGCCCTGGCCGGTGCCGTCCAGCAGGTGCAGGCCTCGGGTGAGGCGGTCACCGTGGATGCCGAGCACGGCGAGCACGATCTGCGGGCCGTCGTCGCCCGGGTGGGGGACGAGACGCTGCTGCTCGTCAACGACCGGACCCGTGAGCGGCGCGTCGAGGAGCTGCGGCGCAACTTCGTTGTCAACGCGTCGCACGAGCTGAAGACCCCGGTGACGGCGATCAAGACGCTGTCCGAGGCGCTGGCGGTGACGGTCGACACCGACCCTGCGCGCACCAAGCAGTTGCTGCGTCGCCTCGACCTCGAGTCGGAACGGCTCGCACGGCTCGTCTACGACCTGCTCGACCTGCGCCAGCTCGAGGAGCGCGGGCCCCTCGAGCGTGTCCCCGTGGACCTCGCCGAGCTCGCGCGGCAGACGGTGGTCGGTGCGCTCGAGCGTGCCGAGGAGCGCGGGATCGACCTGTCGGTCGAGGCGCCGGATCGGGCCTTCGTCGCCGGGGTCGGCGGGGACCTGCAGGTCATCGTCAAGAACCTGGTCGGCAACGCGATCCAGTACAACGTCGATGGTGGCCGTGTCGTGGTCAGCCTCGATGCCGAGGAGGGCGCGCACGTCCTGCGGGTCAGCGACACCGGCATCGGGATCCCGCAGCAGGACCTCAGCCGGGTCTTCGAGCGCTTCTACCGCGTCGACACCGCACGCAGCCGTGAGACCGGGGGGACCGGGCTGGGGTTGTCGATCGTCCGGCACGCGGTGGAGAAGCACGGCGGCACGATCAGCGTGGACAGCCTGCTCGGCGAGGGGACGACCTTCACGGTGACGCTGCCCATCGAGGCACCGCAGTAGCCTGCGCGCCGTGACCACCGACGACCTCGCTCCCGAGCTGACCCGCGACCGCGGGAAGACGTTGCGTGCACCGGTGATCCTCGACCTCCTCGAGGAGGAGCTCGGCCCCGATGCGGTCATCGCGCTGGACTTCACCAGCCGGTGGGAGTTGCTGGTCGCCACGATGTTGTCCGCGCAGTCGACCGACGTGAAGGTCAACGAGGTCACCAAGGTCCTGTTCGCCGAGCTCCCCGGGCCAGAGGCGTTCGCCGAGGCGCCGGTCGAACGCATCGAGGAGCTGATCGGCTCGCTCGGCCTGTTCCGTCAGAAGGCCAAGAACGTCCAGGCGACGGCCCGCCAACTGCTCGAACGGCACGGCGGCGAGGTGCCGAACACGATGCCCGAGCTGCTGGCGCTGCCCGGTGTGGCGCGCAAGACGGCCAACGTCGTGCTGTCCAACGGGTTCGGCATGCACGAGGGGGTGGTGGTCGACACCCACGTCCACCGTCTCGCGCGGCGGCTCCGGCTGACCAAGGCCGACGACCCGGTCCGCATCGAGCGTGACCTCATGCGGCTCTACCCCCGTGAGCAGTGGCTGCAGGTCAGCGACATGCTGATCCACCACGGCCGGCGCACCTGCTTCGCCCGCAGGCCCGCCTGCGAACGGTGCGTCATCGAGCACCTCTGCCCGTCGTCGCAGGAAGCCGGACTGACCGACAAGCGCTGAACGGCGCGGGACGTCAGCGGGACCGCACCCGACGGGCCCACAGGACCGCACCGGTCGCGAGCACCCCGAGCACCGCAGCCACGATGGCCTGGAGGGTGTGCAGCGGCTCCTCGAGTTCGACGCTCGCAGCCAGGACGTTGAGCCGCTCAGCGCGGAGGGTCGTGCCGCCACCGTCGGCCGGGTCGGCACGATGCAACACCCCCTCGAGCAACAGGACGTCACCGCGGCGGTCGGGGCCACCGACCCCTTCGATCCGCTCGTGGAGCCCGTCGGGCAACCACACCGACAACCCGTTGTTGAACCCGCGCCGCTCCGCGTGCCGACCGAGAGGACCGACCTCGAGGGCGTAGGCGTCATCGTTGACCTGGACCCAGGCGCCTCCGTCGCGGCGGAGCACGTCACCGATGGCCTCGCCCGCGAAGGTGATCCGGAGGCCGTCGAACGCCTGCGGGCACGCGTCGATCTGGTCGGAGCTGATGCGTTCACCCCGCACCAACTCCGAGCGGATCTCCTCGATCCCCGACGCCTCGACACCGCGCAGACACGTCCGCGGGTTGGCAGCGGACGTGGACAGGGGCGGCAGGCCGGTCACCACCAGGTCCGAGGTGTCCACCACGGGTCGGTTGCGCATCAGCGCATCCGACCCGGCCAGGACCACCGTGACGAACAGCACGAACAGCACCAGCGCACCTCGGGTGCGTCGGCGGCGGCGGACCTCGCGCTCCCTCACGTGCTCGCCCGTCCGCGTCCCAACGAGAACAGGTACCCGAGGAAGGCGAAGACCGCGACGAACTCGAGCCGACCGAGCCACATCTGCACGATGTAGGTGGCCATCAGCCCGCGCGGCATGCCAGGATCGGTCACGCCGATCGACAGTCCGATGTTCGACGTCGCCGACACCGATTCGAAGAGGGTCTGGGTGATGTCGTACCCGCCGTAGCTGAGCCCCACGACCGCACCGATGAGGTAGGTGACCACGAACAGCAGCAGCACCGAGGTGGCCGCTCGCGCGGTGCTGTCGCGCAGGATCTGGCGCTTGCCGACGTGGTAGGTCGTGACGACGAGCGCCGATTCGGGCTGGAGGAGCTTCTTGACGTCGTGGATCAGCGTCTTGGCGGTGATCCCGACGCGCATGGCCTTCACCCCACCGGCGGTGGACGACGCCATGCCGCCGATGGCCATCGCGGCCACGATCGCCGCGGGGGCGAGGACCCCCCAGTCGCTGAGGTAGGTGGTGCCGGCGTTGACCTGGTAGCCCGCGCTCGAGACCGCGGCCATGAGCGTGAACAGCCCCTTGCGGAGCAGCGGGACGGCACCGTCGTAGGTGCCGGTGCGCAGGAGCCCGAAGCAGACCACCGTGAACAGCAGCGAGGTCGAGATCGCGAGGGTGCGCGTCTCGAGGTGGCGCCACACCTGCCGGGGCTCGCCGGACCACAGGTGGAAGTGCAGACCGAACGAGATGGCGCCCGCGAGCATGAGGATCATGATCACGATCTCGACGCTCGCCGAGTGGTAGTAGGTGATCGACGCCTGCATGGGGGAGAACCCGCCGGTGTCGAACGCGCCGAGGAAGAGGTTCACCGCGTGGTAGAGGGCCCGGGTCGAGGTGAACCCGGCACCGAGGAGCGCGAGGTAGAGCGCCGTGGTCCCGATCACGCCGTACGTAGCAGCCACCCGGAAGATGAACCGTGAGGTCCGGATGAAGTTCGGCAGGATCCGCTCATCGCGCGCCTCGGAGACGTAGAGGGTCCCGATGCGGCCGCCTCCGGCGGCGAACAGGGAGAGGACCACGATGATGATCCCCTGGCCGCCGGCGAAGTGCAGCAGGTGGCGGTAGAAGTCCATGGACAGGTGCGTGTGGTCGAGGTCGTTGATGACCGACAGCCCCGTCGTGGTCAGCCCGGACATCCCCTCGAACAACGCGGACAGCAGGTCGTCGTAGTGGCCCGACAGGTGGAGCGGGACCGCGGCGAGCACGGCGCCGACCAACCACGCCAGCGCCACGGTGACCATCCCGTGCGCCCAGGTGAGGGAGCGGCGGGTCGCGAGCTTGGCCTCGGTGAATGCTCCGAAGCTGACGCAGATCGAGGCGCCGATGACGAACGCGGTCAGGGAGTTCCACTCGCCGAGGATCGCCGCGTAGACGGCGGGCAGCAGCATCACCAGGGAGAGGCCGAGGAGGACCTTGCCGAGGTAGAAGCCGATCAGCCGTAGGTCGTCGGCACCGGGTCGGAGCAGCACCGTCAGACCATCACGAGCGTGAGGACCGTGGCGATGGTGACGGCGACCGCCGCGACGATCGCCGCCAGGCCGATGAGCAGGGCCACGCCTCGGAGGGCTGCCCAGCGCCGACCCTGCCCTGCCCGGTCCATCACCGGCCACCGAGCAGTGCGTTGGCCAGACGCCCCTCGAGTTGCGGTGTGGTCAGCGCCACGACCTCGTCACCTGGCTCCAGGACGGTCGCACCGTGGGGGATGATGGTCTCCTCGCCGCGGAAGATGCACACCAGGATGGCCTCCTGGGGCAGCTTGATGTCCTGGATGGCGCGCGGGCGCGGTGCGTCCGATCCCGACGGGATCCGCAGCTCGACCAGCCCGACCCTGCCGCCCTTCAACGAGGTGAGGTGGATCAGTTCCCCCACGCTGAACTCGTTCTCGAGCAGCTCGGAGATGAGTCGCGTCGAGGACACGGCCTCGATGCCGAGGATCTCGAAGATCTCCACGTTCTTGGGTGAGTTGACCCGGCTGATGGACCGCTTGACGTCGAACTCGATGCGGGCGAGCTGACAGGCGACCAGGTTGTCGTCGTCCTCGTGCGTGGTGGCCACGAAGGCGTCGGCGCGGTCGACGTGGGCCTGCTCGAGGTACTGCACGTCGCAGGCGTCACCCTCGATGACGAGCACGTCGGTCGCGGCGACCAGCTCCTCGCAGCGCGAGGCGATGCGCTCGATGACCGTCACCTCGTGGCCCTTCTCGGTGAGGTCCCGGGCGATGTAGCGGCCGATGCGGCCGCCACCGGCGATCACGACGTACACCGGGACCTCCTCATCGGATGCGGTCGCGGCCGTACGGGTCGCGCACGAACTCGTGGACGGTACGGGCGGCGGCTGGCTTCATCGCGGCGGTGACCACGTCGTCGCGTTCGAGCCGGTCGGTGCGGTCGGGGATGAACACCCGCGAGCCACGTCGGATCGCCGCGACGCGCAGCAGGCCGTCGATCTCGAAGTCCTCGACGGTGGTGCCGTGCCCTCCGGTGTCGATCTCCAGCTCGACGAGGTTGATGTCGCTGTCCTCGAACCGCACGTGCAGCGGGAAGCTCTCGTCCTGGAACTCGTTGAGGAACATCTTCGCGATCGCGCCCGTCGACGACACGTAGCGGACACCGAGCTTGCGGTAGACGTTCTCCCGCTCCGGGTTGAACAGCCGCGCGATGGTGCGGGGCACGTCGTAGAGGTAGCTGGCGATCTCGACGGCCATCAGGTTGCGGTTGTCGAAGCGGGTGACGGCGATCAGCCCGTCCGCGCGGGCGACGCCGGCGCGTTCGAGCACGTCGCGGTCGGTGCAGTCGCCGACCATCGTCTCGCCGTTGAAGGCCGAGCCGAGCCGGTCGAAGGCGAGCGGGTCGACGTCCACGATCACGACGTCGTTGTCGCGGTCGCGGGAGAGCTGTTCGGCGATCTCGGCGCCGAGGCGGCCGCACCCGCCGAGGATGATGTGCACGTCGTCTCCGAGCGCGGTGGGGACGGTGGTGACCCCGCGGCGCGTCGCAGCCCGGTCCACCGGACCGGGCTACGCAGGACAGTCTGCCACCTCGCGCGGCCGGAAGCAGCACAGCCGCCCGCGGGCCGTCCGTCCGAGGCCCCGACGGTAGGGTCGCGCACCGACCGGAGAGGTGGTGACGTGAGCGTCGGATCCTCGATCGACCCGGTCGTCCTCGCCGCCTCCGCGCTGCTGGCGGTCGCCATCATCGTCGCGAGCTACTCGCAGCGGCTGCAGGCGCCGTCGGCCCTGCTGTTCCTCGGCATCGGCATGCTGGTCGGTGACGAGGGTCTCGCGCTGGTGACCGTCGCGGACGAGCGGATCGTCCAGAACCTCGGCGTGGTCGCGCTGATCGTGATCCTGTTCGAGGGTGGGCTGACCACCAAGCCGACGGACCTGCGGCGGGCGGCGGGCCCCGGTGGTGCGCTGGCCACCGTCGGGGTGGTCACGACCGCAGCGGTCACCGCGTTCGGTGCCTGGCTCCTGCTCGACGTGTCGCCGATCACGGCAGCGCTGCTCGGCGCGGTCGTGGCGTCCACGGACGCTGCGGCGGTGTTCTCCACGCTGCGGTCGGTCCGGCTCCCGACACGGCTCGCGGCCATCCTCAAGGTGGAGTCCGGCGCCAACGACCCGTTCGCGGTCGTCCTCACCCTGGGCCTGCTCGAGATCGCGCTGGCCTCGCCGTCCGTGGCCTCCCTGACCCTGTTCGCCGTCCTGCAGCCGGTGCTCGGGGCGGCCATCGGCGGGCTGGTCGGACTCGGAGCGGTCCGCGTGCTTCGCGCCGTCCGCCTGCCCGCCGAGGGCCTGTACCCGCTGCTGGCGTTCGCCTTCGCCGGGGTCTCCTACGGCGCGGCGGCGGCTGCCGGGGGCTCGGGGTTCCTCGCCGTGTACGTGACCGGCCTGTTCATCGGCGGGCTGGTGCGCCGGCGGCGCCGCGGTATCCGGGACTTCCACGAGGGATTGGCCAACGCGGCCGAGATCACCCTCTTCCTCGTCCTCGGCCTCCTGGTCTTCCCGTCGCGGCTCGCGGACGTCGCGGTCGCCGGCCTCCTCGTGGCCCTGGTGCTGACGTTCGTGGCCCGTCCGCTCGCCACCGCCCTGTGCCTCACCCCGTTCCGGGTGCCGTGGCGTGAGCAGACGGTGGTGGCCTGGGGGGGACTGCGTGGCGCCGTCCCCATCGTGCTGGCGACCTTCCCCATCACGGCCGGTTTCGCCGAGGGCCGCGTCCTGTTCGACGTGGTGTTCTTCGTCGTCCTGGTGTCCACCCTCGTCCAGGGATCGACCATCGCGCGCGTGGTCGGCTGGCTCGGTATCAAGGCGGACCGGCCCGCGTGGGCGCCGGTCGCCGAGGCGCTGCCGATCGACGAGGTCGAGGCGGACATGGTCGAGGTCATCGTGACCCCGGACCTGCCGGTCGCCGGACGGTCGCTGCGCGACGTCCCGCTGCCCGAGGGGATGCTGCTGGCGGCCATCGTGCGCCAGGAGCGGGTCATCGTGCCGCGCGGCGACGCCATCCTGGTGCCCGACGACCTGCTGCTTATCGTGGTGCAGGATCCCGACCGAGCTGCCGAACGGGTCACCGTCTGGGCGCGCTCCGAGGTGGGCGGCCGGCACTCGACCGGGGCGGCGTGGACGCGGCCACGCCACCGTCCGGCGCGCCGGGGTGCGAGCGCGCCGTACGGTCCGACCACCGGGTCCTCCGAGGATGCGCCCTCCTGAGCGCCGGTACGCTCGCGCCATGCCTCCCTCAAGCCTCCTGCTCGCGGCTCCGCGCGGTTTCTGCGCCGGGGTCGACCGCGCCGTCCTGATCGTCGAGAAGGCCCTCGAGGCCTACGGCGCCCCCGTCTACGTGCGGCACGAGATCGTCCACAACAAGCACGTGGTCGAGTCCCTGCGGCGCAAGGGGGCGGTCTTCGTCGAGGACGAGAACGAGGTGCCGGAGGGCGAGGTCGTGGTCTTCAGCGCGCACGGCTCGCCCCCCGAGGCGTTCCACAACTCCAAGCGTCTCGGTCACACCCTGATCGACGCGACCTGCCCGCTGGTCACCAAGGTCCACCACGAGGCCCGCCGCTACGCCCGGGACGGCCGCGACATCGTCCTGATCGGCCACGAGGGGCACCAGGAGGTGGTCGGCACCATGGGGCAGGCCCCCCGCTCGATGAACCTGGTCGAGACCCCCGATGACGTCGACACGCTCGATCTCCCCGAGGACGCCGATGTCGCTTACATCACCCAGACCACGCTGTCGATGGACGAGACGTCGGCCGTCGTCGACCGGTTGCGGCAGCGCTTCCCGATGCTGCAGAACCCCAAGAAGGACGACATCTGTTACGCGACCCAGAACCGTCAGGACGCGGTCAAACAGCTCGCCGAGCGCTGTGACCTGATCCTGGTGGTGGGCTCGCAGACCTCGTCCAACAGCAAGCGCCTGGTCGAGGTCAGCAAGGACCGGTCGGTGCCGGCCTACCTGGTCGACGAGGCCGCCGAGATCGACCCAGCGTGGCTCGAAGGCGTCGAGACGGTCGGGTTGACCTCCGGCGCATCGGCCCCCGAGGTGCTGGTCGAGGAGGTCATCGACTGGTTCCGTGCGCGCGGCACGACCGAGGTCGACACCGTCATGGTCATCGACGAGGACGTCGAGTTCGCGATGCCGTCGAACCTCGCCCGGAAGCTGCAGAGCAGCGACCCGCGCTCGAGCTAGACCGTCGGCACGGCGTCCGGGTCCGGCCCGGGCTCGTCAGCGACGGCGGGCGTCATCGCGTCGGTGTAGGCCTCCCAGAGCACCTCGTGGAGCAGCTCGGTCTGCCACGGTCGCAGATCGGCCAGCGCGCAGAGCGTCAGCGGGTCCTCCGGCCGCCCCGCCACCGAGCGCCACAGGGGTCGCGACGAGCACAGCACCCCGGCGTCGATCCCGAGGTCGGTCGCGACCCCGGCTCGTGCCTTGCGCAGCGCGTCGTAGGCGGCCTTGTCCTCGGGGGTCCAGCGTCGCCCGCCGTTCTCGCGCGCCTCCGGCGGTGCCTCGCGGCCACGATCCAGGGCCGCGAGCAGGTCGTCAGCGTGCTGGCGGAGCAGGCCACGCCGTCGCTGGCTGCGGCGGACCAGCTCGTCGGTGGTGTCGACCGGGTGCTCCGCGAGGTCGCGCAGGACGTCGTCGTGCACGAGCCGGTTCGGGGCGATGTCGTGGGCGCGGGCGAGGCGCTCGCGTTCCTCCCACAGGGCGCGCAGGCGGGCCTTCGCCGCCGGGTCGAGCCGGCCCGCCCCCTTGACGCGTGTCCAGTCGCGGCTGTCCTGCCCGGCACGGGTGACGGTGAAGGCGAGTTCCTGCTCGTACCAGCTCGTGCGGCCGGCCTGTGCGAGCCGGTCGGCCAGCTCGTGCCACAGCTCGGGGAGGTGGAAGACGTCACCGGCGGCGTAGTCGGCCATCCCGTCGGACAGGGGCCGAGCCTCCCAGTCGGCCCGCTGGAAGGCTTCCTTGTCCGCGGTCAGCTGGACCTCGAGCACCTCGGCGAGCAGGCCGGACAGCCCGATCGGCAGGCCCAGCAGCGCGGCAGCGATCGCGGTGTCGGCCATCGAGGACGGGACGACCCCCATCCGGGCGAGCGGTTCGAGGTCGTTCTCGACCGCGTGGAGCACCGCGACCCGGCCGTCGTCGAGGAAGTCGTCGAGCTCCTCGAGCTGCTCGAACGCGACGGCGTCCAGCAGCAGGCAGCGCTGCGCGGTGCCGACCTGGACCAGCGCGGCGCGCCGGAAGTAGCGGTCGGCGTCGGCCCGCTCCACGTCGACGCCGACGGTGCTCTCGGCCACCGATGCCAACGCTGCGGCCACATCCGACCGGTCGTCGACGAACACGACGTGACCACCCCCGGTGACGGGGGGCTCGGTCGAGGCATGTTGGGTCATCGCGCAGGGTCCGGACGGTCGGGTCCGGACCGAGGCTACCGTCGGAGGGGTGCGCTCCCCGGCGCACAGCCGTCAGGAGGTCCGCGTGGAGGTCCGTCCCACCCTGCTCTGCGTGCACCCGCACCCCGACGACGAGGCGATCGCGTGCGGTGGGGTCCTCGCTCGGACGTCGGCGACCGGCGGCCGCACCGTGGTGGTGACCTGCACCGGTGGTGAGGCGGGGGAGAACCTCGCCGGTATCGACCTCGGCGACGAGGACCTGACGACCCACCGCCGCCGCGAGATGGCGGACTCGATCGCCGCCCTCGGCGTCGACGAGCACGTCTGGCTCGGCTACCGCGACAGCGGGATGGTGGGTACGGACGACAACGACCACCCGGACAGCTTCCACGCTGCCGACCTCGACGAGGCAGCTCGCCGGCTCGCAGCGGTCGTGCGGCGGGTCCGACCCGACGTCGTCGTGTCGGACGACGAGCGCGGCACCTACGGCCACCCGGACCACATCAAGGCCCACCACGTCACGGTCCGCGCCGTCGCGCTGGCGGCCGATCCTGCGGCCGAGGTCGCTGGCGAGCCGTGGTCCGTGCCGAAGCGGTACGTCCACACCCTGACCAAGACCCGGCTGTGGCAGGCGCACACGGGCCTCGTCGCCGCCGGTCTCGCGTCCCCGTTCGGAGGGGCCGACATCGCCTCGCCCGACGACCTGCCCTTCGGGACCCCGGACGGGCAGCTGACCACGGTGGTCGACGTCCGCGCCTGGCTCGACACGAAGCGGGCCGCGTTGCTCGCCCACCGCAGCCAGATCGGGGCGGACAGCTTCTTCATCAACACGCCGGATGACATGGCCGTCGCGCTCTTCGGGATCGAGGAGTTCGTGCTCGAGAACGGGACCAGCGGGTCGCTCGACGGCGAACTCGAGGACGATCTGTTCGCGGGCCTGTCCGCGGTGCCCCGGACAGCACCGTCCGACGTCGGCCGCGGCGGTCCGATCGTCGACCCGGTGCGCTTCCGGGAGGTGCTCGGCCGCTTCGTGACCGGCGTGACGGTGATGGGTACGACCGTCGACGGGACGCCCCACGGCATGACCGCGTCGAGCGTCACCTCGGTGTCGCTCGACCCGCCTCTGGTCCTGGTCTGCGTCGACCGGTCGGCGGCCATGGCCACCGAGGTCACCGCTGGCGGGGTGTACGCGCTGTCCTTCCTCGCCGACGACCAGGCCGAGCTGTCGGTCACGTTCGCCGACCCCGACCGGCCCACCGGGCACGATCAGTTCGAGGGCGTCCCGTACCGCACCGCGACGACGGGTTCGCCCGTGCTGGATGGCGCGGTCGGGTGGGTGGACACCCGGGTCGTCGGCGTGCACGACGGTGGTGACCACCTCATCGTCGTCGGTGAGGTCGTCGACCTCGGCCACGACCCGGTGCGCCGCCCGCTGGCCTACCACGCGGGTGCGTACGCCGACCTCGCCGAGCGCGCGTGATGGAGCGCCGTGAGCTGTCCCTGCGGACCGGGTCACGACGGATCACCGACGTGACGGATCAGTGCGCCGCTTTCGTCGCAGAGGTCGGCGGCGACGGGCTCCTCCACGTGTTCCTCCCGCACGCGACGGCCGGGCTCGCCCTGCTCGAGACCGGCGCCGGATCCGACGAGGACCTCGCCGACCACCTCGACGCGCTCCTGCCACGTGACGATCGCTGGCGTCACCGCCACGGCAGCGCTGGGCACGGTGCCGACCACGTCCTGCCGGCGTTCATATCGCCGAGCCTGACCGTCCCGGTCGACGACGGGGCCCTGGCGCTCGGCACGTGGCAGTCGGTCGTGGTGGTCGACGCCAACGCCGACAACCCCGACCGCACCCTGCGGTTGAGCTTCCTGCCAGGCTGACCGGCGCGGTCGGCCGTGACCGATCCGTGGGAACGGTTCAGAACCCGGGCGGAGCGGCCGATATCTGTGGGGACGACCACAGGACGCTCGATGACCGCTGGACCACTCGCCGTCCCCGGCACCGGTACGACACGCACCCCGCTGCGGGTGGACGCCGACCGGGGCCGCCTCGAGACCGCGGGGCAACGGGCCAGCTTCGATCCGGCGACCCCGGACTCGGCGCTGCTCGCCTACCTCAAGTTGGTCCGCAAGCTGCGGGACGTGGAGCGTGAGCCATCGTTCGTGCTGCGGCGTGACGATGTCGTGGTCCTCGCCGGTGCGCTGCGGCAGGATGCGGTCGTGGTCCTCGACCGCCTCGGCGAGCTCATGGGCGCCACTGTCACGCAGCGGCGCTCGATGGTCACCGCCTTCCTCGCCGGTGCGCTGCTGATCGCGGTCGCAACCGGCGCGACCGCCTTGGCCCCGGGCGACGGTCGAGTCGCCCCCGCGACCTCGACGGGCGGTGAGCGCTCGGACGTCGTCGCGTCGGCGCCGGCCGAGTCGTCGGTCACCGTCCGCCCGGGTACGACCACCGCGCCGGACGCAGCCGGGAGCACCGCGACCGGCCCGACGACCGTGGGTGACCCGTCGGGTGTCGACTCCACGGCTACCGCTCCGTCGCCCACGGCAGGTACGCCTTCGCCGGGGACCACGGACGTCGACGCCGAGGTCGGTGACACCGCCGACGTCCCCGGCGCACCCAGCGTCGCACCACCGCCACAGGCATCGGCGCCTCCCGCCGACCAGCAGCCCGCGCGGTGGCGGACCGGGCCAGAGATCGTCCAGCCGGGTGCCACCATCGACATCCCGAGCGACGTCGACGACCAGGTGCAGGAGCCCGTCGACGAGACGCCCCCCGAGGACATCCCCGTCGGCACGCCGGTCGTCCCCGACCCGGACCTCCCGGTCCTCCCGCAACCACCGGAGGACGACACGCCGGTGGATGTCGTGCCGCCGGTCACCCCGCCGGTCGATGTCGTGCCGCCGGTCACCCCGCCGGTGGATGTCGTGCCGCCGGTCACCCCGCCGGTCGATGTCGTGCCGCCGGTCACCCCGCCGGTGGACGTCGTGCCGCCGGTCACGCCGCCGGTCGATGTCGTGCCGCCGGTCACGCCGCCGGCACCAGGTGACGATGGGCCCGGTCAGGGCAACGGCAACGCCGGCGAGGGCAACCGTGGCGTCGGTGTCGGCAACGGTGGCGGCAACGGGACCGGCAACGAGGGCGGTGGCGTCGGTCCCCAGTGACGCTGGCGGGTCAGCCGCCCACGACCGTCGGAGGTGACGGCTCCCGGCTACCGCGGGCCGCGGGCAGCCCCCACAACCGTCGCGTGTGACGGTTTCGGGCTGGCTCGTGCCGCTGCCCGGAACGGCACCGACGAGAACCGTCGCATCTCACGGTTCCGGTCGGCTCGCGCCCGCCGGCCGACCGGTCCTGTGTCAGTGCGGCGTGCCGAACAACCGGTCACCGAAGTCGCCGAGCCCCGGGACGATGTAGCGGTTGTCGTCGAGCTGTGGGTCGATCGCACCGATGACGACCCGGACCCCGGGGTTCTGCGACGTGACGCGGTCGATGCCCTGCTGGGTGCCGACCACCGACAGCACCGTGACCTGCTCGGCCCCCTCGGCGTCGAGGGCCTGCACGGCATCGGCGGCCGAACCGCCCGTGGCCAGCATCGGTTCGAGGACCAGCACCCATGCGCCGTCGAGTGGCGGGACCTTGAAGTAGTAGCGCCGCGCCTGGAAGGTCTCGGCGTCGCGCTCGAGGCCGATCATGCCGACGAGGGCGGTCGGGAGGACGTCGTGCACCCCTCCGAGCAGCCCGAGCCCCGCACGCAGGACCGGTACGGCGACGATGGTGCGCCCGGGGCCGATCGCCGGTGCATCGCCCAGCGGCGTGCGCACGGTGCCGCGCTCGGCGGGCAGGTCGGCGACGGCCCGCAGCGCCAGCATCGAGCCGAGCCGGCGGGCGTGGTGCCGGAAGTGCTCGGGGGTCGTGCGTTCGTCGCGCAGCGCGGCGAGCTGGACACCGGCGACGGGGTCGTCGAGCACGGTCACGGTGGATGCCACAGCGGACTCCGACGGGCGTGGGGGTGGACGTGGAGGTGGGCGCGAGGCGGAAGCCGGGTGCTCCGAGCACCCACGGGCAGGCTGGGGAGCGTCGCTAGCCTAGAGGCCCGTCGCGCTCGTCCGGGCGGCGTGGTACCGCGATGAGGGGCGGCAGGTGTGGTTGCAGGCGGCGGAGTGCCGGCTCCGGGACGGGGATCGGTCGTCCGGGCGCTGATCGCGGCGCTGCTCGTGCTGCTCGTCGGCTGCACGGGCGAACCGGCCCCGACGCCCACCCCGACGCCGACCGCGGACGAGACCGCCGACCCCGCGCCGAGTGGGGTGCAGGTGGCCGTGATCGTGCCGGCTGCGTCCGATCCGGCGGCCGCCAGCTTCCTCGATGCCGAGCGCCAGTTGGCTCGGCTCGAAGCGGACCGGGTCGGCGACGTCGCCAGCGTCCGCGTGATCGTCCCGGACGATCCGGACTTCGTCCCGGACCTGGCTGCCCTGGTGGCGGACGGTGGCGCCGACCTCGTCTGCGTCCTCGGGAGCAGTGGACGGCGGACCGTGACCGCCCTGGCCGAGCGGTTCCCCGCGACCCGCTTCTGCGCGCTCGCGGCGCCCCGCGAGAACCTGCCGGACAACGTCGACCTGTTCGATGTGGCGTACGAGGAGCTGGGCCACGTCCTCGGTGTCGCCGCGGACGCCGCCGGGGCTGGCGGGTCCGTGGGGGTCGTGCTCGGCGACGACGACGACCCCCGGGCACGACGCCGAGCGGGGCTCCGCGCCGCGCTGGCGGGTGGTGAGGTGAGCGTCGACACGATCGTGCGTGACCCGTCGGAGGCCACGGAGCTGGCCAGGACGACCGACGAGGAACCGCTCGCCACCGTCGTCGTCGACGTGGCGGACGCCGGGCTCGCGACCGTCGTCGCTGCCTCGGCCTCCAGCTGGATCGGCCCGCGGGGTGTGACCGTCGACGCGTCGGCCGGATCGGCCGTGGTGCGCTGGTGGCTGCGGGCCGACGTGATCGTCGGCGCGGCGGTGGACCGCCTGGTGCAGACCGACCGCCCCGACGAGCTCAGCCGGCTCGGCTTCGAGCAGGAGGTCTTCGCGCTGACCTTCGGCGAGGGGACCAACGACGCCGTCCGTGCGGTCACCGACGTCGCGGCCGACGAGTTCGCACGCGGCGTCCGTGACCCGCTGGAGCCGCGCGCTGCCGAGCCGGCGGATGAGGACGACGAGGACGCAGCTACGGGGCCAGGAACGACCGACTGACGCGGGAGCGTCCCTCGGCCGGTCGGTCGCGGCTGGTGGCGATGCGGCGAGGTCGGGCGTACGGCGCGCCACTGGCCGGCGATGCTCGTAGGATGCGGCGTTCAGCGCTGCTTCGCCGCCCCCCGCTCCCGTCCCGAGGACCTCGCCCGTGCGCCGCGCCAAGATCGTCGCGACCCTCGGGCCTGCGCTCGATGACCCCGACCGGCTCCGTGCCGCCATCGCCGCAGGCATCGATGTCGTCCGCCTGAACTTCTCGCACGGCTCGCGGGAGGAGCACCAGCGGCGCCTCGAGCTGTCCCGTGAGATCGGGGCCAGCCTCGGCCGCAACGTCGGCAGCCTCGGCGACCTGCAGGGGCCGAAGATCCGCCTCGGCCTCGTCCCAGACGCCGGGGTGCAGCTGGTCGACGGTGGCGAGGTGGTGCTCGTCGCTGGTGAGGAGGAGCTCGAGCGCTACGACGACGGCGCGGGTACGCCGGTGCTGCCCGTGGTGTACGCCGAGCTCGCCGACGATGTGGACCCCGGTGCGCTGATCCTCCTCGACGACGGGCTCCTGCGTCTGGTGGTGTCGCGCGTGGAGGGCAAGCGCGTGACCGCCCGGGTCGTCGCCGGGGGGCTCGCCAAGTCGCGCAAGGGCGTCAACCTCCCCGGCGTCGAGGTGTCCGCCAAGAGCCTGACCGACAAGGACCTCGTGGACGTGCGCACCATGGTCGAGCTCGGCGTCGACTGGATCGCGCTGTCCTTCGTGCGGCGTCCCGAGGACGTGCACGAGGTCCGTGCCATGGTCAAGGAGCTCGGCGGTCAGCAGCCCATCATCGCCAAGCTCGAACGTCCCGAGGCCATCGACGACCTCGAGGCGATCATCGCGGCAACCGACGCGGTGATGGTGGCCCGAGGTGACCTCGGGGTCGAGGTCGGCCCGGAGCGGGTCCCGGCCATCCAGAAGCAGATCATCGACCTGTCGAACCGCGCCGGCCGTCCGGTGATCACCGCGACCGAGATGCTGGACTCGATGATCCGCAGCCCCCGCCCGACACGCGCCGAGGCGTCGGACGTGGCCAACGCGATCTTCGACGGCACCGACGCCGTCATGCTGTCGGGCGAGACGGCCGCAGGACGCTTCCCCGTCGAGGCGGTCCGGACCATGGCCCGGATCATCGAGGTGGCCGAGTCCTCGGCCGAGCGGGTCCACCCGGTGCCCCCCATCACGGGCCAGGAGCTGCAGCGCGTCGTGTGCAAGGCGGCGGTCCAGATCGCGCAGGACGTCGACGCCAAGGCGATCCTCGTCTACTCCCTGACCGGCGCCTCGGCGCAGCTGGTGTCGAAGTTCCGCCCGGCCTACCCGGTCATCGGGCTCACCCCCGATGAGCGTCCGTTGCGGCGGTTCGCGCTGATGTGGGGCACCGCCGGCGCGGTGGTGCCGACCAAGGACCACTCGATCGACCTCATCACGGCCGCCGAGGAGGTCTGCTTCGAGCACGGCTACGCCGCCCACGGGGACGCGATCGTGATCGTCTCGGGCATCCCGGGCGGCCACGGCGGGACCAACCGCGTCATGGTCCACCGCCTCGGTGACACCCCCCACGGTTGACGTGGGCCGCGCGCACATCCTCCGCCTCCTCGCCTGGCCGTACGCAGCACTGACGGCTGCGGTGCTCGTGCTGTGGCTGCTCGAGGTCCAGCACCCCGTGACGGTGCTCTTCGACCTGGCGACCTTCTGGTGGACCCTGCCGGCGGTGGCGCTCGTCCTCGTGGCGTCGCTGCGCCGCGACCGGACCGCGGCGGCGCTGTTCGCGCTGCCCGCGGGCCTGTGGCTGTGGGCCTACGGCGGGGCGTTCCTGCCGACGACGGCACCGGACGTCGCGGCCGACCTCCGGGTCGTGACCTACAACACCTTCGTCGGGGCGCCCGACGAACGCCACGTCCTCGAACTGGTGGCCACCACCGAACCCGACGTGCTCCTGCTCCAGGAGGTGTTCGCCCCCCGTGAGGAAGCGCTGCTCATCGCGTTGGGTGACCGCTACCCCCACCAGCAGATCGACCGCTCCCCGGGCGTCGGGGCCGTGGCGGTCTACAGCCGGCACCCGATCACCGACGTGGTGCCCGTGGTGGACGCCAGCGAGCGCAGCCGGGGGACCAGCGTGGTCCGCCTCGACGTCGACGGCCGGCCACTGCAGGTGACCTCCCTGCACCTGATCTCGCCCTGCCCGGCCTGCGGGCCGTCCGTCCTCGAGCGCCTCGAGCTGGAGGACGACGTGCGACGTGCGGAGATCGGATCGGTGCTCGACCGGCTGGACCCGGACATCCCGGCGGTCGTCGGGGGTGACCTCAACTCGTCCGACCGGTCGACGGCGTACCGTCAGCTCGTCGCAGCGGGGTTCACCGACCCGCAGCGGGACGTCGGGAGCGGGATGGGCTTCACGTGGCCGGCCGACGGTCGACTGCTGCCGCCGGTCGTGCGCATCGACTGGCTGCTGGCGCGCGACCTCGTGGCGGTCGCCGCCAGCGTCGAGGAGGCCCGTGGCAGCGACCACCGCGCGGTGGTGGTCGACCTGGCCTTCGACGACGATCCCCGGTGAACATCCCCGACGAGTTGCGCGACGAGCACTACTGCGTGCTGTCCACCCAGGGGCGGGTGACCGGTCGCCGGCACTCCGCCGAGCTGTGGTTCGTGCCGGCCGACGGCGGCGTGCGGTTGATGTCGGGGTCGGGTGGGTTGACCACGTGGTGCCTCAACCTCGAAGCCGAGGAGCAGGGGGTGCTGCGCATCGGTGAGCGGTCCTGGTTGGCGCGCGCTGCCATCCTGCACCGTGACGACCCCGAACGTGCCGAGGCGCTCCGGGCCTTCCACGACAAGTACGACCCGCCCGGCAAGGACCGCACCGAGCCGTGGATGCGCAACGCCACGCTCGTCCAGTTGGTCCTCACCCGCAAGCTCACCGCTCGCTGAACCTCGGTAGCGGGTAGCGGCGTGTTCCCCCGGTCGTCGGGGTCGCTCGGTGACGTGAGAAGACGATGGTGACGGCAGACGGCGGTCCAACGCCGTTCCGGCGTCACCGTCGAAGGCTGGCGTCACCGGACGAGGGTGGTGCGAACCGCCACGGGCGAGTGGTCCGTACGGGCGTTACCGCGACGCGGCGCCCTCCTCGTCCACGGGGCCTGCTGCGGCCGCGCGCACGTACCGGTCGGTCACTCGATCCTGTACTCGCCGGGTCAGGGGTCCGCCGGCGTGACTCCACCACGTAGCGGGAGCTGAGAAGGAGACGACGCGGAACCGGACCTGGCCGTCAGCATCCAGCGCGAGTTCGAACAGAGACTCGCCGCGCTCTGGGTGTCCGGTGAGCGTGCCGTAGGCGAACCCTGCCTGGTCCTCGTCGTTGATGACGTAGACGACTCGGCACGGCGCGACGATGCGCAACGGGCCGAGCCGCAACCCGAGCCGAACGTCGGCATCAGGCTGAACACGATCGCTGTCCGCCACGACCAGGAGTCCGGCATCGCGGTGCACCTGCCAGGTCAGCAACCGGTGTGCTGCCACTTCGAACGCAGACCGACCGAGACCGACGACGGCTTCGCGACGCACGATGCGATAGCCGGCGGGAAGTGGTCCGCGCGTGCTGCCGACCTCGCGATAGGCGTACGGCGATCTGGTCAACTCGTTGCCGTCCTGACGTGCCGTGGCTACCGCCTGCCAGGTGACGGGCGCGGACATCACCTTGCCACCGCCAGCTCATCCGCGCGACCACGGGCGTTCGCTACCGGTTGCAACCGCACGTGCTGAGGTGGGCGTTGGCTACCGGTTGCAACCGCACCGCTGCCGTACCTGCACGATGACCGGGATCCCCTAGCGGCCGACGTCGACCGGGCTGGTCGGTGGGCCGTCGCGCAGGATCGCCTCGAGGTGGTCCGGGAGCGCTCGCGGGGCCAGCCGCTCGTCGGTGCGACGCAGCTCGGCGAGGCTCCACCACCTCGCGGCCACCAGCCCCGCGTCGTCGAGCGGCGCCGTGACCTCGTCGTAGGCCGACACCCGAGCGAGGAACCAGCGTTCGGTCTGCCGCAGGTGCACGCCGGCGTACCGGAACGTCACGGTGCGCGACCACACCCAGGGGCCGACGTCGGCATCCAGCCCGAGCTCCTCGGTCAGCTCGCGCACCGACGCGCTGTGGTGGTCCTCACCGGGTTGGAGGCCGCCCCCCGGAGCCGTCCAGACGATGCGGTCCGGAGTTCCCTGGTGGGCCACCAGCAGCACCTGGTCGCGGTCGTCGACCAGGAGCACACGGGCGGCATCGCGATCGAGCGGGTGGTCCGCTGTCCCGACATCCGTCGGCTCAGCCGGTAGGCGTGGGTGCGCAGGGACCACGCGGGAGGCCACGATCGCGGCTTCGTCCACGAAGGCGAGCTGACCGTCCCGGCGCACCAGCGCGAGGATGCCCGCCTCGTAGCCGAGCAGCCGGCCGACGACGTCGGACGCGACCGGCTCGCTCGAGGCGCCGGTGACCACCAGGTGCCGGATCGACACCCGCTCGCCGATGTCCGACGGCGTGAGACGGTGGACGGCCTGCGCTCGGAGGCGGCGCCCGGCCCGCTGCGGGTCCCCCGCGGTCATGCGCCACCCACTACGACGGGCGCGACACGCAGCGGCAGGCCGTAGGTGCTGCGGAACAGCCGTGCGACACGTTCGAGGTCGACGGGCGCCGCCGGCACGTCGTGCCCGACGGGTGCGACGGTGACGTGGTCCTCCTCCACCGCGACCCGGGCGTCGCGGACGGCGCCGTCGCGGGTCCGCGCGAACCGGGTCGCCAGCTGCAGGACCGGGAGCAGCCGTCGCGTGCGGTCCTGGTCCACCTCCGACAGCGCCTCGAACGGCGGGTAGCTGGCGTCGATCCCGCGTGACGGGGCTGATCGGACCAGCGTCGCCAGCATCGCGGTCTCGTGCGGAGCGAACCCGCGGAGCTCGGCGTTGGCGATCAGGTAGGCGCCGTGCACGTGGTGGCGCCGCAACGCGAGCGACTCGCCGATGTCGTGCAGCCGGGCTGCGTGGGCCACCAGCTCCCGGTCGGAGGGCCCGAGCCCGTGCACGGGTCGGAGGCCGTCGAACACGGCCATCGCCAGCGTGGCGACCTGGTCGGACGAGGCGTGGTCCGGGCCGAACGCTCGACGCAGCCGCGCGACCTCGCGGCGGCGGAGCTCGTCGGCCCCCGGCGGCACGGTCACCCCGTGCGCGTCGAGCAGGATGCCCTCACGGAGCCCCCAGTCGCTGACCGTGACCGACCCGACCCCCACCCGATCGAGGACCTCGGCGAGGACGACGGCCGCGAGGTGGAGGTGGTCGGCGCGACGCTCCTTCATCCCGGGCACCGCGAGACGGCCGGTCAGGTCGAGCCCGAGCAGCTCGTCCCGGACACCGACCAGCTCGTCGGTGTCGATCGAGAGCTGGTTGAGCGTCGCCGGCAGCCACCGGCCCTCCTCGGCCGCCACGACCCGGGCGAGGGCCCGGACGGTGCCGCCGACGGCCACCGTGGTGCGAGCCCCGGCGGCCGCCACGTCACACAGGTGCGGGTCGAGCTCCGACGCGACGCGCGCCGTCAACGCCGCCACCTCGCGCCGGTGCGGCGGGTCCCGTTCGACCAGCGCGGACAGCCGGGACACACCGAGCGGCAGCGACGTCGACCAGGCGACCTCGGCCCCGGTACCGACGGTCAGCTCCAGCGATCCGCCGCCGAGGTCGAGCACCAGCACCGGCTCGTCCTGCAGGGCCACGCTGGCCCGCACACCGAGGTAGCCGAGGCGCGCCTCGTGCGCACCCGACAGCACGCGGACCTGCGTGCCCGCGGCCTCCGACAGCCGGGCGAGCACCGTTGCCCCGTCGTCGGCGTCTCGCAGCGCCGAGGTGGCCACCGCCACGTGGTCCTGCGAGCCGCTCCGGCGGGCCAACGCCGACAGGTGCGCCACGGTCGCCGCGGCCCGGGCGACCTGGTCCTCGGGGATCCGCCCGTGCTGGGCGACGACCCGGCCGAGGTGGAGCATCTCGCGCTCGCGCTCGACCGGGACGAGGCCGGTGTCGTCCACGTCGGCCACCAGCACGTGGAAGGAGTTCGAGCCGAGGTCCAGGACGGAGCAGCGCACGTGCCCTCGTGGCGTGGGGAGCGCTCGAGCCTAACCCTGCCGGTGGCGGGTCCCCGTCACACCGGGGGCGCCAGGAAGGCGACGTCGGGATCGTCGAGGGGGCCGTCGATCACCCAGGTGCTGGCCTTCGGCCACCGCAGGTCCTCGTCGCGCAGCGGCACGCCCTGGTCGGCCAGGTGGAGCACCACGGACGCGATCACGTCACCGTGGGTGCACAGCACGGCATCGCCACCGAGGCGCTCGGCCCGGTTGCGCGTCTGCCGCAGGAACCGGTCGACCACATCGAGCGGGCTGCCCTCGGCCAGCTCGTCGTGCTCGTCGATGGCCAGGCCGTGCGCCGCCGCCAGCGGCTCGACGCTCTGGATGCAGCGGGTCAGCGGCGAGGAGCCGATCGTGACGATCGGCCGCCCCGCGTAGGCATCCACGAGCCCCAGTGCCTGCTTCAGCCCGGTGGTCGACACCGGGCGTCGCCGGTCGTTGCCGCTGTGGGCCGCCCGGTCACCGGCATGGACGTGACGCAGCAGCAGCAGGCTCACCGGCCACCCACCGCCCGTGCGCGCGCCAGGTCCTGCAGGGCGTGGTGGGTCTCGGTGCCGTCGGTGGTGGGCACCTTCGACCACACCGCGTCGGGGCCGAGCTCCCAGGCCAGGACATCGTCAGCCAGGTTCACCTGGAGGATCTCCTCGAGCTGCGCCTGCAGCGCGGGATCGGTCACGGGTACCACCGCCTCCACGCGGCGGCGCAGGTTGCGGTTCATCCAGTCGGCCGACCCGATCAGGTGGTCGTAGCCGCGGCGCGCCGAGCCGAACCGGAAGATGCGCGAGTGCTCGAGGTAGCGGCCGACGATCGAGCGCACGCGGATGGTCTCCGACAGGCCGGGGACCCCGGGCCGCAGAGCGCAGACGCCGCGGACGACGAGGTCGACGGGTGTCCCGCGCGCGGACGCGTCGTAGAGGGCACCGATGACCTCCGGGTCCACGAGCGAGTTCATCTTGGCGACGATGTGGCCGTCCTCGGCCGCCGCCTCGCGCTCGATGAGCTCCAGGACGCGGGGGAGCAGCGTGGTGGGCGCCACCAGCAACCGGCGGTAGGCCGACTGCCGCGAGTACCCCGTCAGCACGTTGAACAGTTCGGTGAGGTCGGCACCGATCTCGTCGTCGGCGGTCAGCAGGCCGATGTCCTCGTAGACCCGCGCCGTCGCGTCGTTGTAGTTGCCCGTGCCGATGTGGGCGTACCGGCGGACGCGGCCACCCTCGCTGCGGACCACCAGCGCGATCTTGGTGTGGGTCTTGTAGCCGACGACCCCGTACGCGACGTGGACACCCGCCTCCTCGAGGACGCGGGCCCACTCGATGTTGGCCTCCTCGTCGAAGCGCGCCTGCAGCTCCACGAGCGCCACGACCTGCTTGCCCTCCTCGGCCGCGGTCAGCAGTGCCTTCACGATGGGGCTGCCCGGCCCGGAGGTGCGGTACAGCGTCTGCTTGATGGCGAGGACGTCGGGGTCGCGGGCCGCCTGCTCGATGAAGGTCAGCACCGAGGTCGAGAACGCGTCGTAGGGGTGCTGGACGAGGACGTCGCCCTCCCGCAGCGTCGCGAACAGGTCCGGCGGTTCCTCCGCTGGGGAGGTGGCCAGCCGTGGCTGGGTCGTCGGCTGGAACGGCTCGAAGCGCAGGTCGGGCCGGTCCAGGTCGTAGAGGGCCCACAGGCCGGCGAGGTCGAGTGGCCCGGGGAGGTGGTAGACGTCGCGCGGTCCGATGCGCAGCTCGCGGACCAGCAGATCGAGCACCTCGGTGCTGACCGTGGGTTCCACCTCGAGGCGGACCACACGGCCGAAGCGGCGGCGGGTGAGCTCGTACTCGATGGCCGCGAGGAGGTCGTCGGCCTCGTCCTCCTCGACGATCAGGTCGGCGTTGCGGGTCACGCGGAAGACGTGGTGCTCGACGACCTCCAGCCCCGGGAAGAGCCGCCCGAGGCTGGCGGCGATGACCTGCTCGAGCGGCACGTAGCGCTCGCCGTCGGGGAGGACCACGAAGCGCGGCAACGTCGGCGGGATCTTGACCCGTGCGAAGCGCGTCCCGCCGTCGTCGGGGTCGCGGACGACCACGGCGAGGTTCATCGACAGGTTGGAGATGTAGGGGAACGGATGCGCCGGGTCGACCGCGAGTGGGGTCAGCACCGGGAAGACCTGCTCGTCGAACGCGGCGTCGAGCCAGGCGCGGTCGTCGGCGTCCAGCTCGGTGAGATGCGACAGCCGGATGCCGCGATCGGCGAGCTCCGGCGCGACCTCCTCGACGAAGACCCGCGCGTGACGCCCCGCCAGGCCGGTCACCAGCTCGCCGATGGCGGCCAGCTGATCTGCCGGCACGATCCCGTCGGCGCCGCTGCCGGTCACCTCGGCGGCGAGCTGTTCCTTGAGGCCGGCGACCCGGACCTGGAAGAACTCGTCGAGGTTGGCGGCGAAGATGGCCAGGAACTTGGCGCGCTCGAGGAGCGGGAGGGTGCGATCCTCGGCGAGGCCGAGGACACGCTCGTTGAACTGCAGCCAGGACAGCTCACGGTTGAGGAACCGGACCGGCTCGTCGCCGTGGAAGTCGAGGATCGAGATGCTGCGCAGCTGCCCCACCTCGCCGGTGCCGGGTACCACCCGTTGCTCGGTCACGTCGCCTCCACCGGTCCCGGCGGCGTCCGTCCTGCGGACACCGCGGTCCGAGACGAGACCGTAGGCCTCCGAGGTGAACGGCGGGTGACGACCGCTGATCGGGGGACCGCTTCGTCACCCGCCTCCCGGCGGTCTAGGCTGTCGTCACGCCCGGCCCGAGGAGGTCCCCGTTGACGTACACGATCGCTGAGCCCTGCATCGACGTGAAGGACAAGGCCTGCGTCGAGGAGTGCCCGGTCGACTGCATCTACGAGGGTGACCGGATGCTCTACATCCACCCCGAGGAGTGCATCGACTGCGGCGCCTGCGAGCCGGTCTGCCCCGTCGAGGCGATCTTCTACGAGGACGACGTGCCGGACGAGTGGAAGGAGTTCACCCCGATCAACGCCGAGTACTTCGAGGACTCGGTGACGGGGTTGGGCTCGCCCGGTGGCGCGGCGACGGTCGGCAACTCCGAGAAGGACCACCCGAAGGTGGCCGCCTGGGACGCCTGAGGGCGCCCTCGGGGGACGCTGACCGCGTCGGGCGACGCTGACGAGGGACGGCTGCGGCCGTCCCTCTCGCGTGCCCGCACGGCTGCCGGCGCCGGTTCGGCCACCGCGGCCACGCTGGGTAGCATCGTGGGCCGCAGGGCCGGGGGTTCCGGCCCGGACCCGCCTGGACCAGGGAGCGCGAGATGACCTACGTCATCGCCGAGCCGTGCATGGACGTCAAGGACACCGCCTGCGTGCAGGAGTGCCCCGTCGACTGCATCTACGAGGGCGACCGCCTCCTGTACATCCACCCGTCGGAGTGCATCGACTGCGCCGCCTGCGAGCCCGCCTGCCCGGTCGAGGCCATCTTCTACGCCGACGACGTCCCGGACGAGTGGAAGGCCTTCACGGCCATCAACGCCGAGTACTTCGACCCCGCGGTCACGGGCCTCGGAGCGCCGGGCGGTGCGTCCGAGGTCGGCCCGTCCGGCGTCGACCACCCGAAGGTGGCGGCCTACGAGATCCAGGCAGCCACCCCCTGACGGCCGCCGCCATCCCACCGCACATCGACCCCCGCTCCGCGCGGGGGTCGACGCGTCCCGACCGGAGCCGCACGTGATCGGTCGCCGACGTGGGCGCACGCCTGACGTGCGTGGCCTGGTCGAGGAGCACCTCGGCGCCGGTCGCCCGACCGGCTGGTTCGAGCCGCTGTACGCGGCCGTCCGCGGCCGTGCCGACGACGTGCCCTGGGGCGGGCAGGACCCGCACCCCTACGTGACCGACTGGCTCGCCGATCCGGTCGTGGCACCGCCCGGTCCGCGGGCCGTGGTCGTCGGTTGTGGCCTCGGTGGCGACGCACGGGCGGTCCACGAGGCCGGCCACGAGGTGACGGCCTTCGACGTCGCGCCGACCGCGGTCGCCTGGGCGCGGGAGCGACTGCCGGACGTGGTCGACGTGCGCACCGCCGACCTGCTCGACCTGCCGGCCGACCTCGTCGGCGCGTTCGACCTCGTCGTCGAGGTGCGCACGGTGCAGAGCCTGCCCGGTGTGGTCCGCGACGCGGCCATGCACGCCGTCGCCTCGCTGGCGGCTCCCGACGGTGTGGTCGTGGTCGTCACGCTCTTGGCCACCACCGCCGACGCAGCGGCGACCTGGGACGGCCCGCCGTGGGCGCAGGCACCGTCGGAGCTCGCCGCCTACCTCGCCGGCGGCCTCCGCCGCGTCGCGCTCGAGCACCCCGAGCCGCGCGAGGGCGAGCAGGCCATGGACGTGCGTCTCACCTTCGTCCGCGCCGACGGTCCGGCCTCGACCGGGACTGCGAGCGGCCCGGACGTGCTCGGCATCCACGGCTGAGCCGCGACCGGTCGCAGGGGGATCACGGGACGACGGGGAGGAGGCCTGGGCGGGCGGCGGTGTCGGGCAGGGCGCCGCCGGGCCAGCGTTTGCGGGACACCGTGGACAGCTTGGTGAGCAGGTTCATCGCGACCTGGTCGCTCTGGCCGGGGCGCGCTTCGATCAGCCCCTCGTCGAGCAGCCCCTGGATCCACTCCTCACCGCGGCCGGTGCGTACGAGGGTCAGGGTCCAGTTGTCGTCCGCGCCGATCCCGCCGGTGGAGATGTCGGCGTGCTGGGCGGCGAAGTCCGGGCACAGCTTGCAGCCCGGGCGGGTGTAGGCGTGGAAGGGCTTGAGCGGGATCTCGTGGTAGCTGCCGTCACGGGTCCAGACCTGGTAGCGGCCCTTGATGTTGATCTTGACCACCTCGGCGATGTCGATGCCGTGGTCGGCCAGGACCTGCTGCTGGCCCTCGTAGGTGAAGGTCTTGGAGCACAGCAACCCGATGGTCAGCGCCACCTTGCGCTTGTACTTGTTGACGTTGTAGGCCGGCAGACTGCCGTTGATCGACGCCTGGCACGACATGCCCACCAGCGCCAGGTTCTTCAGCCCGGCGGCCTCGGCATCGGCCATGGCCAGCGGGTTGGCGCTGTAGGTGTAGCGCGAGCCCGCCGTGGCCAGCACCCCCTGGCGGTCGGTCACCACCGTCGGGGCGGCGTCGAACGGGCCACGGTCGGTCACGATCTGGGAGGTCAGCGCCCCATCGATGCGTCCGGTCTCAAGGCCCCACACCAGCAGGGTGGACACCAGGCCGCCGTCCTGGCCGACCTTGGCGATCGCCTCGTCGGTGGTGCGGATCAGCAGGATGGAACGGGCGATGCCGTAGGGCTCCTCGGCGGTCCGCTGCCGGCCGAACAGCTCGGTGTCGAGGTCGGACTCCCAGTCCCGGAACCGCGGACACGCCCGGGTACAGATGTCACAACCCTTGTCCCCGATCACGCACTGGTCGTGAGCCATGCCCTCACCGACCTGCACCGGGAAGAAGTCCTCGGTGTACCCCAACACATCCCGCGGACAGGCCATCACGCACGCAGCACACCCCGTGCACAACCCGGAGTCCACCACCTCACGCTTCAGTTCGCGCCAGTGCACCTCACCCACGCCGCCGCTCCCTCGGCCGCCGTTCGGCGGAGGGCGGCCAGAGGACGACCCTACCTACGTACGTCCTGCCGACCGGCACCCGTACCCTCCGCGGCTCGGACCCGGGGCAGCGACCACGAGGCGAGCGGTGAGCGGAGCGGCAGCGGAGGATGTCCCGACCCGCGCGCGCCGTGCGGCGCCCCTGACCCGTCGCGAGAAGAGCTGGGTCGTGGCCGCCGGGGCGGGGCCCATCCTCCTCGCCGCGGTGGTCCTCCTCCCGGTCGCGTTGCTGACCTCCATCACGATCGGTGACGTGCTCAGCGCCGCGTTCGTGTACGGCGGGCTGCTCGGCCTCGCGGCGGCTTTCGTGGCCACCGATCGGCTGCAGGCTCGTCAGTGCCCGCGGTGTGCGGAGCGGCAGCCGAGGGCCGGTGAGGTCTGTACGACCTGCGGATACGACCTCCTCGCACGCCCCCGGTACGCCTGCGACGAGCGGCACGTGGCCTACGTCGACGACGACGGAGATGGTCGCTGCGAGTGTGGGCGACACCTCCAGCGGTTGCCGAGCCCCCGCGGCGTGGGGCCGCAGGTGGTGGCGACGCTGAAGGTCGGGGCCTTCCTGCTCGCGTTCCTGCTGGCGATCGGTGTCATCCTGAACGTGATGGAGGGGCGACTGTGACCGGATCGCTCGCAGCCGCTCCTCACACCAGCAGGCGGCTGGCCGGTCGGTGGTCGCTGGCGGCGCTGTAGGACCCCCAGGCATGGGTCAGGCGCCGCACCCCCTCGTCGAGTTCCCGCTCCGGGCAGGTGAACACGAGGCGCAGCGCGCGGCGGTTGCCCTCGTCGACCGACAACGCCGGGCCGGGGACGACCACGACCCCGTGGCGGCTGGCGTGCTCGGTGAACTCCTCGGCGTTGCCCCGGGGCAGGCGGCACCACAGCGACAGCCCACCCGCCGGCATCCGGAACGCCCACTCGGGCAGGTGCTCGGTCAGCAGCGATGCGAGGTGGTCGCGACGGGGGCGCAGTTCGGCGCGTCGTTCGGCCTGGACGGTCGCCCGCTGCTCGATCAGCTTCAGCGCGAGTACCTGGCTGATCAGCGGCGAGCCGAGGTCGGCGACGGTCTTGACGGCGAGGGTCCGGGCGGCGGCGTCCATGGGGCTGCGCACCCAGCCGATCCGCAGGCCCGCCCAGTACAGCTTCGCCGTGGAACCGAGGGTGTAGATGGGAGCCGCTGCGTCGTACGACGCGATCGGCGGGGGCAGCACGACGTCCTCGTCGAGCACCACGTCGCCCATCGCGAGGTCCTCGAGCACCGGGAGCCGGTGGGCGGCCGCCAGCGCCGCGATGGTGGCGCGGCGGTCGGCCGGTAGCACCGTCCCCGTCGGGTTGTGGAAGTGCGGTGCCACGTAGAGCAGGCGCGGGTCGGACCGTTCGATGAGGTCCTCGAGCAGGTCGACCCGCATCCCGTCCTCGTCGAGGGGCACCGGCACCGGGCGGGCCCCGAACCGCCGGAACGCGTCGAGGGCACCAGGGAAGGTGGGGCTCTCGACCAGGACCGTGTCCCCGGGACGAAGGAGCTGGCGCGCCACGAGCGAGATGCCCTGGTGTGCGCCCGTGGTGACCACGATCTGCTCGGCACGGGACGGCAGCCCGTCGGTGTCGAACCGCGCCGCGACGGCGTCGCGAAGGGCCCTGTAGCCCTGGGGCAGGTAGCCGTGGTGGGCCGTGAGCGGGGCCACGTCCTCGTGGGTGAGCGAACACAGCGTGGCGGTGACGGTCCGCGAGCCCAGCACGGCGGCGACCGACAGATCCACGACCGCGTCCTGCGGCTCGTCCTCGTGCTCACCCGGACCGGTGCGCTGCTCGCTGCCGCCGGCGGACAGGAAGATGCGTCCGGTGGCGACCGCGTCGAGACCGGCGTCGCCCTCGTCGGGGGTGCGGACCCAGGTCCCCGACCCCTGGCGGCTCTCGAGCCACCCGTCGGCCTTGAGGCGGTCGTAGGCCGCGACCACCGTGGCGCGGCTGACCGCGAGCGAACGGGCCAGCGAGCGCTCGGGGGGCAGGACCGTGCCGAGCGGGACCTCACCGCGGTCGACGGCACGTCGCAGCGCATCGGCGAGCTGGCGGTACAGGGGCCCCTCGCCGTCGAGGTCACCCTGGAGCAGGTCCGCGAGGTGCGGGCCGCTCTCGCGGATTGGCTCGTCCAACTACAGTCCAATCTGGAGGTGCTAGCGGTTGCACGCAGGCCAATGAACGCGTACGGTACCCGACATCGGCACGGAACACCGGGTCAGCTCCTCCCAAGCTCCCGAATGGACCGGTCCGAACGGACGGTGACCATCCAGCGGAACCGGAACGGCTCTCTGCCGGACCAACCGCAGGCACCATCCGACAACCGAAGACACGCGCGGGCCTCACGCTCCCTCTCCCATCCGAGGTCCGACGCGCCGCTCAGGGGACGGACCCCCTCTCCCAAGAGCGGTTCTCCCACCGCAGGGTGCCTCCCTCTCCCAGGACGCGCACCCCCGGGTCCGAGAACCCCCTGAGCGCACGACGTCCCCCCGGCCCTCCCACCGGGGGGACGCCTCTGTCTGGAGGTCTCTTCTGAGGTCGGCCTCGGGCCCCGAGGGCCCTCGGTCTCCAGCGCCGTGCGTGCTCCTCGATCCCGGAGGGATCTCGTCCGCGCCACCGGCGGCTCCCGGCGCCGTGCGTGCTCCTCGATCCCGGAGGGATCTCGTCCGCGCCACCGGCGGGACGCGTTCCGTCAGTTGCTGGCGCTCAGGCGCCAGGAACTGCGGCTCGACGGGGTGCTCCGCTCGGACCCTGCGGCAGTTGCTGGCGCTCAGGCGCCAGCAACCGGGGTGGGCCTGCGGTGGGGACCGAGGAACAGCTGCTCGGGGTCGTCGGCACGGATCGCCGCGCCGAGGAGGTAGACCGCCAGTGCCAGCGACCCGGTGATGGCCACCGCGGGCAACCACAGCGCGGCGCGGACCGCCGAGCGCTCACGCAGCGCGATCCACAGCCAGCCGACCAGGAACGCCGCGTAGATGTCGACCAGCGTCACCCGACCCCAGACGAGGTCGAGCAGCACGCGGCCGTCGTCGAGGAAGCCGCCGGCGGCCGACCCCGCGCCGATGGCGGCCACCATCGCGCCGACCAGCGTCGCGGCGAGCAGCCGCACCGCCACCATCACCATCTCGCCTCCACCCCGCGGGCGTCGACCCGCCGGCACACACCGGCGGGAGGCCCGCACGCGAGGTCCGGAGCCACGCCCCACGCGGACCGGTCGGTCGCTGGTGGTGCGCGGCCCGGTTCCTGGGCTCAGGCCCAGGAAACGGTGGTGGTGCGGCTCGTGGGTGTCGGCTGAGGCCCGGTTCCTGGGCTCAGGCCCAGGAACCGGTGGCCGCCACCGCGGTCAGAGGTTGCCGCGGCGCTCCTGGGCGCGTTCGATCGACTCGAACAGGGCCTTGAAGTTGCCGACGCCGAAGCCCATGGCCCCGTGGCGTTCGATGACCTCGTAGAAGACCGTCGGCCGGTCCTCGACCGGTTCGGTGAAGATCTGCAGCAGGTAGCCCTCGTCATCGCGGTCGACGAGGATCCCGAGCTCCTGCAGGTCGTCCCACGACTCGTCGACCTCGCCGACCCGCTCCTTGGCGCCGAGGTAGTACTCGTCCGGGACGGTCAGGAAGCTCACCCCGTTGTCACGCAACTGGCGGACCGTGGCGACGATGTCGCCGGTGGACAACGCGAGGTGCTGGACCCCCGGGCTGCCGTAGTACTGCAGGTACTCGTCGATCTGACTCTTCTTCTTGCCCTCGGCCGGTTCGTTGATCGGCAGCTTGATACGGCCATGGCCGTCCCAGAGGACCTTGGACATCAGCGCCGTGTACTCGGTCGAGATGGCCTCGTCGTCGAAGTGGCGCAGCTGGCTGAAACCCATGATCCGCTCGTAGAAGCGGGCCCAGGTGTCCATCTCGCCCTCTTCGACGTTGCACACCACGTGATCGATGGCCGACAGGCCGACCGGGCGGGCGAGCGGGTCGGCATCGACCGCTTGGTAACCCGGCAGGTACACGCCCGAGTAGTCGTCACGCTGCACGAAGGTGTGGATGGTGTCGCCGTAGGCGCGGATGGCGGCCCGCACGACCTTGCCGTGCTCGTCCTCGACGACCTCGGGTTCGGTGAAGGGGGTCGCCCCACGTTCCACGGCCATGCGGAACGCCTCCTCGGCGGCCGGCACGCGGAAGGCGACGTCCCGGACGCCGTCGCCGTGGACGGCCTGGTGCCGGGTGACCTCGTGGTCGGCGGTGAGGCCGGTGGTCAGCACGAACCGGATGCTGCGCTGCTGGAGCACGTAGGAGGCGCGGTCACGGACGCCGGTCTCCGGGCCGGCGTACCCGACCAGCTTGAAGCCGAAGGCGGTGCGGTAGAAGTGGGCCGCCTGTTTGGCGTTGCCCACCCAGAACTCGATCGCGTCGTAGCCCTTGAGCGGCAGATCGCGGCGGGCGTCGTGGTCGTCCATCGGAAGGGTCACCTCGGGTCGGGGACGGACCGACCCCGGGTCACGGCGGTCGGTCGGCGAGCGAGCCACGCGCGAGGAGACGGTCCGTCTCCCAGGCGCACGGCCCGCGAGACGACCATACGAGAACCCGGGCGGTGGGCGGCTCGGTCGCACGGCCACCGGCGCACAGCGGACACGTCCGGCGCTGTGGGCGCACGGTGCGTCAGGTGCCCGTGCATCGCGTCCTGTCACCGCACGGGCCGTTCGGCGGTGGTGCACGGTGATCGGCTCTGAGGCTTCCTGCGGCCCAGGGCCGGTAGGCCCGGTCAGGTCAGGTCAGGCCGGTGGGATCATCCCCGGCGGCAGGTCGGAACGGCCCGCCAGCGGGGACAGTTCGAACTCGGGGCGACCGATCCGCAGGAACTCGACGGGCTCGTCGTCGGCGAGGTGTTGCTGGCAGATGGCCGGGACGTCGTCGACGGTCACCCCGCCGTACCAGACGTCGTCCGGAGCGACGTAGATCGCCGGGCCGACCATGCACGGTTCGAGGCACCCCGATGCCACGACCTTGATGTCGACCAGCCCGAGGCGGCCGGTCTCCTCACGGATGGCCTCGAAGAGCCCAGCGCTGCCGTTCCTGATGCAGGACGGTCGCGGGTGCTCCGGTGGTCGTTCGTTGATGCACACGAAGACCCACTTGCGGGGCATCCCGACCCGGGCCACGGCTACCTCCATGCGACGGCTTCGGTGGTCTGTGTCGTGCGGTGCTGCGCGGTGCTGTGCCCCGTCGTTCGGACCCGTGGAGGCGACAGACGCGGGGTGACCCACCGTAGCCTCGAAGGCGTGGACGCACCGACGAGCAGACCGACCGAGGAGGACCCGTGACGACCGACCAGCGTGACGTCATCCGAACGATCCTGGCCGAGACCCGACGGATCGCTGTCGTCGGCGCCTCCGAGGATCCGGCACGACCGAGCCACGGTCTTGTCCGGCGGCTCCTCGACGTCGGGTACGCGATCACGCCGGTCAACCCGAACGCGTCGCACATCCACGGCCTCGACGTGCATCCCTCCCTGGCGGACGTCGGTGGCCCCGTCGACCTGGTGGACGTCTTCCGCGCGCCCCAGCACGCCCCGGACGCGGCCCGGCAGGCCGTCGAGGCGGGAGCCAAGGCGCTGTGGCTCCAGCAGGGCGTGCGGTCGGACGAAGCGCGTGCGATCGCAGAGGACGCGGGGCTGCTGTACGTCGAGGACGCCTGCCTCGCCACCGAGGTCGCTCGAGCCGAGATCCCGCTGCCCCCGCCGGCCTGAGGGCCGGCGCCACTCGGTCGCCGGTGGCGCGGACGAGATCGCTCGGCGATCGAGGAGCACGCACGGCGCCCATCAGTCGCCGGTGGCGCGGACGAGATCGCTCGGCGATCGAGGAGCACGCACGGCGCGCATCAGTCGCCGGTGGCGCGGACGAGATCGCTCGGCGATCGAGGAGCACGCACGGCGCCCATCATTCGAGGCCCCGGACCTCCACAGCTGGTCGTCGCCAGCCGAGCAGCGCTTCGGTCATCCGCACCGCGTCGACGGTGCGTCGGACCTCGTGGACCCGGACCAGGTGGGCGCCGCGCAGGATGCAGAACACGGCGGCGGCCAGGGAACCGTCCACCCGCCTCCCGCCGGGGGTGCCGTCGGCGTGCTCGAGGGGCGCGTCGAGCGTCTCGCCGATGAAGTCCTTGTTGGAGAGCGCGACGAGCACGGGGAACCCGAGCGCGGCGAGCTCGGGCAGCCGGCGTGACAGTTCCAGGGAGTGGGCCGTCGTCTTCTGGAAGTCGTGGCCGGGGTCGACGATGAGGCGCTCGGCCGGGACGCCGGCGGCGAGCGCTCGGTCGGTGAGTTCGGCGCAGTGGCGGACGACCGCGGCGGTCACGTCGGGGGTGTAGCTGCGCCGGTACGGACGTGTCCGGGGTCGACCGCCGTGGTGCATGGCGACGTAGCCGGCCTGGCGGGCGACGACGACGTCGAGCACCTCCGGGTCGTGCAGCCCCGTGACGTCGTTGACGATGTCCGCGCCGGCCGCGAGCGCTGCGTCGGCGACGGGCGCACGGAAGGTGTCGACCGACAGCAACACGTCGGGCTCGGCGTCGCGCAGCGCCTCGACGAACGGCACGATCCGGTCGAGCTCGTCGGCGACGCTGACCTCGTCGCCGGGGCCGCCCTTGACGCCACCGACGTCGACGATGTCGGCGCCCTCGGCCACCAGCTGTCGGCCACGGGCGACGGCCGCGTCGAGGGCGAAGCTGGCCCCGCGGTCGTAGAACGAGTCGGGGGTCCGGTTGACGATCCCCATCACCGCGGTGCGGGTCCCGAGGGCGATGCGTCGCCGAGGCAGGTCCAGCACCGGCGAGGGACGCTGCGCGGCATCGCCGGCGGAGCGGTCGGCCGCTGCGAACAGCGGCACCGACAACGCGTCCGGATGCCGCTCGGCCATCAGGTGTCGCCGGTGGCGCGGAGGGAGGCCCTCCGGGGCCGAGCGAGCACGCCCGGCGCGGTCAAGTGAGGAACTCCAGGATGGTGGCGGCGAGGGAGCCGGGGGCCTCGACGGGGATCCAGTGGCCGACGTCGGGCAGGACCTTGACGCGGCTGACGGGGATGGAGGAGCGCAGCTCCTCGGCCATCGCGAGCGGGGTGGACCGGTCGTGGGCACCGGTGACGATGAGGGTCGGCTGGCCGATCTCGTCGCGGCGCACACGGGGTGCCGACGCCAACGCCTTGCAGGCCTTGGCGTAGTTGGCGGGCTCGTTGCGCAGGAACAGCTCGCGCAGGAGTCCGACGGACGCGGACGAGGTCGCGTGGGTCTGGGGCGAGACCGCGCCTTCGAGCCAGGCGTCGACGAGGACGTCCATGCCGCCCTCGGCGACGAGGTCGGCCCGCTCGCGGTACGCGTCGGCGGTGGGCGGCTGGAAGTAGGAGATGCCGCCGACGAGCACGAGCTGGTCGCACAGCTCGGGCTCCTTCTCGGCGAGGTACTGGACGACCAGCGTGCCGAGGGAGTGGCCGACGAGGGTGACCGACGGCAGCTCGAGGTGGCGGATGAGCTTGGTGATGTCCTTGGCCCAGCCCTCGATGCTGAACTGCCCGCGGCCCTGGCTGCGGCCGTGGCCGCGGAGGTCCATGGCCATCACGTGGTGGTGCTGCTTCATGGCCTGCATCACGCCGTGCCACACGTTGGCGGAGCCGCCGAGGCCGTGCACGAAGACGACGGGGGGACCCTCGCCGTAGCTGAGGTACTGGATGGTGTTGCCGTCGATGTCGGCGAACAACGTGGGGACCTTCCCTGGGGCCGTGGGGCGGCGTCGCGCCACGCACGGCGGAGGTTTGGGGGGTGCGGCGCGGTGGCCGCGGTCGAGGCGGAGCCTAGCGGCGCTCCGCTCCACCCCATCCGGGCGGGCGTCCCAGCGGGTCCGTGCTACGAACCGGGTGGGGCGCCACCGGCGGCGCTCACGAGGAGGTCGACGTGCGGCTCGAGGTGTCGGTCGAGGCGGCAGCGCCACGGCAGGTGGTGTGGGACGTGCTCACCGCGTGGGAGCGTCAGAGCGAGTGGATGCTCGACGCGAAGTCGGTGGAGGTCCTGACCCCGCAGCGCGAGGGCGTCGGCGTGACGATCCGGTGCCCGACGAACCTGTTGGGCTTCACGGTGGAGGACGTCATGCGGGTCACGGCCTGGTCGCCGCCCGACCTGCTCGAGGTCACCCACCTCGGGCGGATCATCACCGGGTCGGGGGCGTTCGAGCTGGTCCCGCTCGGCGCGGACCGGACCTGCGTCCACTGGTGGGAGGAGGTCGATCCGCCGCTCGGTGCGCTCGGCGAGTGGGGTGCGTCGACGCTGGTGCTCCCCGTCCTGCGGCGCATCTTCACCCGGAGCCTGTCCAACCTCGCCGTGTTGGCCGAGGAGGCAGCGGCGGACGTCAGCCCGTGACGGTGGGGGCCGCCTCGGCGATCTGACCGGCGTACTCGCGCCCGTCGACGACGAGGTGCTCGACCGATCCGCGCGCGACGATGGCGCTGCCGCGACGCACCAGGACCTCGCAGACCAGCTTCCCCGAGGTCACCGAGGCGACCGTCGCGGTGAGCGTGAGCTGGGCGCCGACGGGTAGGGGGCCGCGCAGGTGGATGTCCAGCGAGACGACCGTGGCGACCTCACCCGTCTCGAGGTGCGGGGTGAGCAGCGTGCGGGCCACCTCGTCGGCGGCCTGCAGCAGGGCCGGCGCCGTGCACAGGGGTGGTGCCCCCGGCACGACGTGCGTGGCGAGGTCGTCGGTGACGGTCAACTCGAGGGTGTTCGAGTCGCCGCGTGGGGGTCCGAAGCGCATAGGGGAGCAGTCTCGCCGGTGCCGGCCCGCACCACAAGCCCGGTGCGGCGTGACGGCTCACCGCGCGCGGTCCCGGATCAGGTCGTGCTCAGTCCGTGCTCAGCCCGTGCGGTCCCGATCGACCCCGAGCAACCCCCGCCAGGCACGCACGAGGACGTTGGGTCGATCGTCGTCGAGGCGGATCGCCGCGGCCTCGTCGGACACCGGGGCGGCGGGCCGCTCCTCACCGGGGGGTGAGACGGTCGCGACGACGATCAGCGGGTCGACGCCACGGTTGTCGATGCCGTGGACGACGCCAGCGGGCACCAGCAGCGTGCCCATCGGGTCGAGGCCGATCTCGCCCTCGTCGGTCACGAACCACGACCGTCCCCCGAGCACGGTGTAGCTGGCGTCCTGGTCGGGCAGGCGCAGCACGGGGGTGGCCTGGCCCGGCTCGATGCACCACAGGTCGACCGCGAGGCGGTCGGTCGCCAGGGTGCGCACGCGGCGGGCCTCGTCCCGGGAGAAGTCGACGTAGTCGCGCAGGTCGACGGGCACGACGCTCGGTGCGTCGTCGGTGGCGTCGGCCGGCTCGGACGCGGGTGTGTTGTCGCTGTGCGGGTCGCTCATGGGACGGCAGGGTAGGCCGGTCACCGCCCGTCGCCGCGTCCGCCCGCCGCAGCCTCCGGGGAGCGAGCTAGCGTCCCGCCTCGGGGACCGCGCGTCCAACCACCATCCTCCGCCGATCGCCGGGAGTCACCCGTGCCCACCGTCGCCTCCTCCGCCACCGCCCTCGTCGAGCAGCAGGCTGACCTGCTGGCCGTCGCCGCCTTCTCCGGCGAACCAGCCGAGGCCGCCGGGGGCGACGCCGCCTCCGGCGCGCCTGCCCCACCCGTGCTCACCGAGGGTGCGACGGCCGCCGCGGCTGCCCTGGGGGTCGACCTGCCCGCCGAGCTCGTGGCGGTGGGCTTCGACGGGTCGGCCGGCAGCACGGTGCGGGTACCGACGCGCGGCTCGGTCCCGGCGACCACGCTGCTCGTGGCCGGACTGGGCCCGCAGGCGTCGGCGACGGCCGACCACCTGCGGCGCGCGGCGGCGGCGGTCGTGCAGGCGGGATCGCGTTCGGCGTCGCTGGCGACCGACCTGCACCTGGCGCTCGGCGGGGACCTCACCCTGGCCACCGAGGCGGTCGTCGAGGGGCTGCACCTCGGCGCGTACCGGTTCGTGGGCTACAAGTCCGACTCCACCCCCGATCAGCTCGAGACGATCACCCTGCACGGCGGGGACGCCGCCGTCGTGGACGCGGCCACCGCAGCCGGCACGGTCACCGCGACGGCCGTGGCCCTCGCCCGTGACCTCGTCAACACCCCGCCGCAGGACAAGCGGCCGCCGGCGCTCGCCGACCGTCTCGTCGCGGAGGTCGAGGGGACGGCGGTCACCGCGCGGGTGCTCGACGAGGAGGCCCTCGCCGAGGGTGGGTACGGCGGTCTGATCGGCGTGGGACAGGGTTCGACACAGCCACCTCGGCTGGTCGAGCTGTCGTACGCGCCCGAGGGAGCCACACGCCACGTGGCCCTCGTGGGTAAGGGCATCACCTTCGACACCGGCGGGATCTCGCTCAAGCCGTCGACCTCCATGGAGACCATGAAGATGGACATGGCGGGCGCGGCCACGGTCGCGGCCGTGGTCACCGCCGTGGCGGCGCTCGAGCTGCCGGTCCGGGTGACCGGGCTGCTCGCGCTGGCCGAGAACATGGTGTCCGGCACGGCGACGCGGGTCAGCGACGTGCTCACGATGCGTGGCGGCACCACCGTCGAGGTCATGAACACCGACGCCGAGGGCCGGCTCGTGCTGGCCGACGCGCTCGTGGACGCCTGCGAACTCGAGCCCGACGCGGTGGTCGACGTGGCCACGTTGACCGGTGCCGCGGTGATCGCGCTCGGCGAGCGCATCGGCATCGTGCTGGCCAACGACGACGACCTCGCCGACGACCTCCTGGCGGCGGGTGCGCAGGCGGGCGAGCCGTTCTGGCGCCTGCCCCTCGGTGAGGAGCAGTACGGCGAGGAGCTCGAGGGCGCGGTCGCCGACCTGCGCAACGTGGGTGGCAAGGGTGCGGGGACCATCCGTGCCGGGCTGTTCCTGTCGCGGTTCGTCGCCGAGGGGACCGCGTGGGCGCACCTCGACATCGCCGGCGTGGCGTGGACAGACGACGCCTCCGGGTACCGCAGCAAGGGCGCGACCGGTGTCCCGGTCCGCACCCTGATCAGCTGGCTGCGCGACGCCTGACCCCGTCCGGCCACCGCGGCCGCCCGGATCGCGATGGCAGTCCGGGTGCGTTGGACCTGCTCGTCGACGGCGACGGACGCACCTGCGTGAACGCCCTGCACGCGGGCGTCGGAGCGGATGCCGCCGCCCGGATAACGGACACGAACGGAGAAGAACAAACAAAAACGGTTGCACTCGGACCTGTGTTCGCGTACGGTGGACCACGAGAGCCCGTCTGGCGGCGGATCTCGCGGGACCCGCGGAGAGCGACGTCCTGGCGGAGCGGGAGGGTGCGCGTGTACGCCGAGGAACGACGTCAGGCCATCGCCGACCGCGCACGTCGCGACGGGCGGGTCGAGGTCGCATCGCTCGCCGACGAGCTCGCGGTCACCCCCGAGACCATCCGGCGCGACCTGACCGACCTCGAGCACCGTGGCCTGCTGCGCCGCGTCCACGGCGGTGCCATCCCGGTCGAGCGATTCCGCAGCGAGCCGGCGGTCAGCGAGCGTGCGACCCTCATGACCGCCGAGAAGCGGCGCATCGCGAAAGCCGCCCTCGAGCTGGTTCCGCCGCGCGGGACGATCCTGCTCGACGCGGGCACGACCACCGGGGAGCTCGCCGGGTTGCTGCCCGACCGCGAGCTGACCGTCGTGACCAACGCGCTGCCGATCGCGCAGCTGCTGTCGGCCCGGGCCCAGATCAGCGTCCTGCTGGTGGGAGGCCGCCTGCGTGGTCGCACGCTCGCCACGGTCGACGGGTGGGCGCTGCGCACGCTGCGGGACCTGCGCGTCGACGTCGGCTTCGTCGCCACCAACGGCATCAGCCCCGCTCGGGGACTGACGACACCGGATCCGGCCGAGGCCGAGGTCAAGGCAGCGTTGATCGAGGCGTCCCGCGAGGTGGTCCTCCTCGCCGATCACACCAAGGTCGGCGAGGACCACCTCGTCCGGTACGCCACGCTCAGCCAGCTCGACACCATCGTGACCGACACGGAGGTGACCGAGGAGGTCGCCGCCGATCTGGCCACCCACGGCCCCCGGGTGGTGCGAGCATGATCGTCACCCTGACCCCCAACCCCTCGGTGGACCGGACCTTCGAGGTCGCCGAGTTCACCATCGGCACGGTGTCCCGGGCCGACGCCGTCCGGATCGAACCGGGCGGGAAGGGACTCAACGTCGCGCGCACGCTGGTCGCCGGCGGACACGGGGTGCGGGCGGTGGTCCCGGTCGGGGGGCACGACGGCGAGCTGTTGTCCGACGAGCTGGCCGACCGCGGTGTCACCGTGGTCGCCGTCCCGATCGCGCGGCCCGTGCGGACCAACATCAGCCTCGTGACACCCGACGGGGTCGTCAGCAAGGTCAACGCCCCCGGCCCCCGCCTGACCGGCGCCGAGGTCCGCGCGCTCCGCAAGGCGACCG
Source organism: Nitriliruptor alkaliphilus DSM 45188 (assembly GCF_000969705.1). Lineage (GTDB taxonomy): Bacteria > Actinomycetota > Nitriliruptoria > Nitriliruptorales > Nitriliruptoraceae > Nitriliruptor > Nitriliruptor alkaliphilus. The sequence continues at coordinate 118,976 of NZ_KQ033901.1, read as the reverse complement.
TCGCCGAGCTCGCCGGCGCCGAGTGGCTCGCCGGGTGTGGGTCCTTGCCGCCCGGGGCTCCTGCCGACCTGTACGCGACCCTCGTGCGTGAGGCGCAGGCGGCAGGGGTGCGCGTGGCCATCGACGCCAGCGGGGCGGCGCTGCGTGAGGCCGTCGCAGCCGGCCCCGACCTCATCAAGCCGAACCGTGAGGAGCTCGCCGAGCTGGCCGGCCGCGAGCTCACCAGTTTCGGCGACGTGCTCGGGGCGGCTCGCGAACTGATCGGCTGGGGCGTCGGAGCGGTCGTCGCCTCGCTCGGTGCCGATGGTGCGGTGCTCGTCGACACCGACGGCGCGTGGCACGCGACCCGGCCACCGATCGTGCCGCGCAGCGCCGTCGGTGCCGGCGATGCCCTGCTCGCAGGGGTGCTCGCGGCGGGTGGCCGAGGTCCCGAGGCGCTGCGCGTCGGCGTCGCCCATGGCGCGGCGGCCGCGCTCCTGCCCGGGACCGCCGCGCCAGCGCCGTCCGATGTCGATCTCGAGGCGGTCACCGTCACCCCCGTCGACCACCACCGTCCGCTGACCGAGGGAGCCCACCGATGAGCACGACGATCACCGACCTGACCGGACCACAGCTCGTGGTCGACCTCGAGGGCGCGACCGCCGAGGATCCCGCGGCCGCCATCCGGGCGCTCGCCGGGGCGCTCGCCGCCGACGGCCGGGTGACCGACGAAGCGACGTTCGTGGCCGCCGTGTTGGCTCGCGAGGACGAGACGGGCGGCACGGGGATGGGCTCCGGCGTCGCCATCCCGCACGCCAAGTCCAGCGCCGTGGCGCGCGCCGCCGTCGCGATCGGCCGGGCATCGTCCGGCATCGACTTCGGTTCCGAGGACGGCGCCCCTGCCGACCTCGTGTTCCTCATCGCGGCGCCGGAGGGCGCCGACGACCTCCACGTCCGGGTGCTCTCGCGCCTGGCCCGACGGCTCATCCACGAGTCGTTCCGTTCGGCGGTCCGGGACGCAACCAGTCCCGGCGCCGTCATCACCATCCTGGAGAGGGAGGTGGAGCTGTGAAGCTCGTCGCCGTAACCAGCTGCCCCACCGGCATCGCGCACAGCGAGATGGCCGCCGAGGCACTCGAGGTGGCCGCACGTGAGCGTGGCCACGAGATGCACGTCGAGGTGCAGGGCGCGGCCGGAGACCCGCCGCTCGCCGCCTCGATCATCGCCGAGGCCCAGGCGGTGGTCTTCGCCGTCGACGCTGCGGTCCGCGATCAGGACCGCTTCGCCGGACTCCCGAAGGTGCAGGTGCGGACGCGGGAGGCCATCGACAAGGCGGGGGAGATCATCGATCGCGCCGTGGCCATCGCCCGCGACCCGGCTGCGGCCGGTGCCGACGGGTCCGCCACCACGGACGACGCCGACGTGTTCGCTTCGGTCACCGGCTCGGGTGGTGGCCGCGCCGAGGAGGCCCGCCGCTGGCTCATGACGGGCGTCAGCTACATGATCCCCTTCGTGGTCGCCGGCGGGATCCTCATCGCCATCTCCTTCGCCATCGCCGACGCGGTGGCGATCACGGCGCCAGACATGCAGATCTTCGTCGCGGGTGAGGGCGTGCAGACACCGGGCGACCTCGGCGTCGGGGCGGTGACGTGGTTCGCCGTCGCGCTGCTCGCCGTCGGTGGGACCGCGTTCAGCATGCTCGTGCCCATCCTGGCCGGCTTCATCGCCTACGCGATGGCGGACCGGCCGGGCATCGCGCCAGGCGTCGTCGGCGGCCTGATCGCCAACCAGATCGAAGCTGGCTTCCTCGGGGGTCTGATCGCGGGTCTGCTCGCCGGTGGCATCGTGATGGCGCTCAAGGCCATCCCCACCAGCGGGGTCGTCAAGCGCATGATGCCGATCCTGGTCTACCCGATCGTCGGCACCGTCGTCGTGGGGCTGCTGATGTTCCTCGTGATCGGGGAGCCGGTCGCCGCGATCAACGCCGGCCTGTCCAGCTGGCTCACCGGCCTGTCGGGGGCGAACCAGATCGTGCTCGGGCTCATCCTCGGCCTGATGATGGCGTTCGACATGGGCGGCCCGGTCAACAAGGTGGCCTACACCTTCGGTATCGCCGCGCTCGACGCCGGGAACTTCCAGATCATGGCGGCCGTCATGGCTGCCGGGATGACGCCACCCCTCGGTCTCGCGCTCGCCACCGTGATCCGGCGCAAGCTGTTCACGCCGGCGGAGCAACAGGCCGGTCAGGCGGCGTGGGTCATGGGCGCGTCCTTCATCACCGAGGGTGCCATCCCCTTCGCGGCAGCCGACCCGTTGCGGGTGATCCCGTCCCTGATGGCCGGCTCGGCGGTCACCGGTGCGCTGTCCCTGGCCTTCGGCGCCACGCTCCGTGCGCCGCACGGCGGCATCTGGGTCATCGGCGTGATCGGCAACGGTCTGCTCTACCTGCTCGCCATCCTCGTCGGGACGGCTGTCACGGCGGGGTTGGTCATCGCCCTCAAGTCCGCTCGTGAGCGCAGCCACGTGGTCCCGGAGGCCGTCCATGCCTGAGCGCACCGTCACCCTCACCAACCCGACCGGGTTGCACGCACGGCCGGCGAAGGTCTTCGCCCGGGCGGCGGCGGCCCACGACCTGGACATCACGGTGGCCAAGGACGGCGAGCCGGTCAACGCCAAGTCGGTCCTGTCCGTGCTGACCCTCGATGGTCACCACGGCGACGCCATCACCATCGCCGCGGAGGGCCCCGACGCCGATGCCGTGCTCGACGAGCTCGAACGGCTCGTCGCCACCGGCCTCGGGGAGGAGCCCGCGTGAGCACCAGCCTGCGTGGACGCCCAGCAGCCCCCGGCGTGGCGTTCGCTCCGGCCGTCGTGGTCGGACCCGTCCTCGGGTCCGACCACGACACCAACGACCCCGAGCGCGGCGACCCGGCGCGCGAACGTGAGCGGCTCGACGCCGCGCTCACCGAGGCGGTGTCCCAGCTGCGGGCACTGGCGCAGCGGGTCGCCCACGACATCGGCGAGGACGAGGCCGAGATCTTCGAGGCCCACGCCGATTTCGGCGAGGATCCCGAGCTGGTCGACCGTGCGCGGAAGGCGATCGCGCAGGGCACCGGTGCGGTCACGGCCACCCGGAACGCCTTCGACGGCTTCCGGGAGCTGCTGGCGGCCTCCAGCAGCGAGCTGCTGAGCGCCCGCGCGGCCGACCTCGATGACGTCCGCGACCGCGTGGTGGCCCTGTTGCTCGGCCGACCGACGGAGCTGACCATCCCCGACGAGCCGTCGGTGATCGTCGCCCACGAGCTGACGCCGTCGCAGACCGCGGGTATCCCACGTGATCGCATCGCCGCCGTCGTGACCGAGACCGGCTCGCCCACGAGCCACGCAGCGATCCTCGCCCGGGCCCTCGGCGTCCCGGCGGTCGTGGGCGTCAGCGGCCTCCTCGCCGTGCTCACGGGGGGGACGACGGTGGCGGTCGACGGCCGCTCGGGCGAGGTCACCATCGACCCCGATGCCGAGGCACGCGCTGACCTCGAAGCACGCGCCGCCGAGGAGCACGATCGCCGGACGTCCCTCGATGTGCTCCGCGACGAGCCAGGCCGCACCGCCGACGGCCGTCGTGTCGAACTCGCCGCCAACCTCGGTGGTCTCGAGGACCTGCCGGCCGCGGTGGCGGCGGGCGCGGAGGGGTCCGGCCTGCTGCGGACCGAGGTGCTCTACCTCGACCGCGTCGCCGCGCCGAGCGTCGACGAGCAGACGGAGGTCATCGCCCGCATCCTGCGCACCTTCCCGGGCCACCGGGTCGTGGTGCGCACCCTCGACGTGGGCGCGGACAAACCGCTGCCGTTCGTCGCGCGTGACGACGAGCCGAACCCCGCGCTCGGCCTGCGGGGGATCCGGCTCTCGCTCGCCCGACCCACGCTGTTCCGCGACCAGCTGCGCGCCCTCCTGCGCGCGAAGGCGGCCGTCGGGAGCGACGGTGCCCGGCTCGCCATCATGTTCCCGATGGTCTCGGTCCCGAGCGAACTCGACGCTGCGCGCGAGCACCTGCGGGCCGTCGCCGAGGAGGAGGGCATCGGGCTCGACGACGTCGAGGTCGGTGTCATGGTCGAGACCCCGGCGGCCGCCCTGTCCGCCGAGCGTCTCGCCGCGCGGGCCGACTTCCTGTCGATCGGGACCAACGACCTGTTGCAGTACGCGTTCGCCGCCGACCGGCTGGTCGCGGGCGTGGCCGACCTCGCCGACGCCTGCGACCCGGCGATCCTCCGTCTCCTCGGTGACGTGGTCGCCGCGGGGCACCGCCACGGCGCGTGGGTCGGGGTCTGCGGCGAGGCGGCCAGCGACCCGGCGGTCGCGGTCGCGTTGGTCGGTGCGGGCGCCGACGAGCTGTCGATGACCCGCGTCGCCATCCCCGAGGTCAAGGCCACGCTGCGGGCGATCACGCAACCCGAGGCCGAGGCGGCGCTCGCGGAGGCGCTCACTTCGGACGACGCCACCGGCGCTCGCGCCGTGCTCGCCGCGGCCGTCGACCGTGCGGTGGCGCCTGCCTGACGCTCCCCGACGCGCGGTCCGGGGCGACGTTCTCCCCGTCGCCCCGGACGCGGTCAGCCGGTCAGCGACGCCGGGCGGCGGTGCGTGCGGCGGTGCTCGGCCGGCGAGGTGCCGGTGGCGCGCCGGAAGTGGATCCGCAGGTTCGCGCCGGTCCCGAGGCCGACGCGCTGCGCGATCGTCTCGACGGGCAGGTCGGTGGTCTCGAGCAGGTGCTGCGCGCGCGTGACCCGCTGGTGGGTCAGCCAACGCACGGGCGTGGTGCCCGTCACGTCCCGGAAGCGGCGGGCGAGGGTGCGTGGGCTCATCGCGGCGAGCTGGGCGAGCAGGTCGACCGACAGATCCTCGTCGAGGTGTTCGGTCATCCACTCGAGCACCGACTGGAGGCTGTCGCGGTACGGCTCGTCCGGGACCGGGGTGGGCACGAACTGGGCCTGGCCGCCGTCACGGTGCGGGGAGATGACCATGCGACGGGCGACGCTGTTGGCGACCCGTGCGCCGTGGTCCTTGCGCACGATGTGGAGCGCGAGATCGATGGCGCCGGCCGTCCCGGCGGACGTGAGCACCTGGCCGTCGTCGACGTACAGCACCTCGGGGTCGAACCTGATCCGCGGGTAACGCCGGCACAGGGCATCCGCGTGCATCCAGTGCGTGGTCGCGGAGCGACCGTCGAGGATGCCTGCTGCGGCGAGGGTGAAGGCACCGGTGCAGAACGAGACGAGGCGGGCGCCACGCTCGTACGCCCGGCGGAGGGGCGCCACGGTCCCGGCCGCCGCCTCGCAGGGACCACCGGGCAGGATGATCGTGTCCGCGTCCTCGAGCGCCTCGATCCCGTACGGCGTGTCGATGGTCCACCCACCGTTGACCACGAGCGGGCGGGCGACCGCGGCGAGCCGGTGGTCGTACCACTCGATACCGAGCTCGGGCCGGTCGATGGCGAAGACCTCGCACGCGACCCCGAACTCGAAGGGGTTGGCCCCCGGGCTGAGCAGGGTGACCACACGGTGCGCCACGGGGTTCCCTTCCACTGCGACGTCCGGTCGAGCGTAGACGCCGCCGACGACGGTTGGCTGGATACTTGCGGTCCGAGGCGGTCGAGTAGCGGTATCCGCGATGATCCGCGGCGTGTGACACGGCCGTGGCGGGATGCTTTCGTTCTCCGACGGTGCGGGGGCTCGTCGACGCGGACGGCGGAGGACACGCTGCATCCCACGAGATCGAGACCGACAGGAGCCGCAGATGCGCACCACCTCGGCAGCCCCCGCCACCCGCCAACCGTCGCACGCCCGCCCGGTGGATGACGACCTGACCACGCTGCTCGACGAGGTCGGCAGGACCGACCTCAGCGCCCCGGCCTGGGAGGTCCTGGCACGCCGGGCGCGGTTGCTCACCTCGGACCTCGCCGACCGCGGGCTCCTCCCACCGCACCTGGTCGTGGCGCCGACCGACCCGCCCGTGGTGGCTGCCCGTCTGCTGGCGGCCGCGTGGGGCCACGCGTCCGCCGCGGCGGACCCGACCCCGCTCAGCGTCCGGGCCGCCTGCGCGTGATCGTTCGGCCGTGGGCGACCGCCGTCAGGCCGACGCGCCCGCCGTGGGGACCTTGGCCAGGAACCGTTCGCGGTCCACGAGCACCCGGCGGTGTCGGACCTTGGCCACGGTCTGCCCCCTCTGCTCGATGTGGACGCTGAACTCCAGCCGCCGACCGTGGTGGCCGATCAAGGTGGCGTGGGCACAGACCGTCTCACCCACGGGGGTGGCGGCGAGGTGCTCGATCTCGGCCCAGGTCCCGACCGAGGTCTGCCCCTCCTCGAGATCGTCCTTGATCGCGTCCACACAGGAGCTCTCGGCGAGCCCGAGCAGCGCGGGGGTGCCGAGCACCGGCACGTCGCCGGAACCGAGCGCGAGGGCGGTGTGAGCGTCCTCGACCTGGAGGTGGCGGGCGAGCTTGAGCCCCGGATCGCAGCGACCCATGGCAGGACACCTTCGGCGGGGGATGGGGAGCGGATGCCGTCATCGAGCGTACCGAGGGTGCACGGGAGTCGGGGGACCTCGGCGTGCCCACCTCGGAGTCGGACAGTGTCCGTTCGACCAGGCCTGTGGGTCCGTTGCGCCCGACCGGCCGGGGCCACCGGAACGGGGTGACCCTGGCCGGTGGGCCACCGGAGCCACGGGGACGCCCCCTCGGCCGGGGGCGGGGCGCTGACGCAGCGCGGCGAGCGGGTGACGGTGGGGTCCGCACCGGCGAACCCGGCTGCCCGATCGACGAGGAGGCTCACCGTGAGCGACGTCCCCCCACCCCGAGAACCCGCACGAGACCGTGAAGTGGTCGTCACCGACGGTGGCGGTGGCGGCGGTGGTGCCGTCGCGGCGATCATCGCCGTCGTGGTCCTGATCATCGTCCTGTTCGTCATCTTCGGCACGAACATGTTCGGTGGCGGGACCGACACCGACAACGGGGACACCGAGATCGAGGTCGAGGCCCCGGACGTCGAGGCTCCCGAGGTCGAGGACACCACCGACGACGGTGGCGGCGACGGCGGTGACGAGGAGACCGACGACAGCTGACCGAGGCTCCCACCTCGACGAGGCCCGCGGACGAACCAGGTCCGCGGGCCTCGTCGTGCGACGGGCGGCGTGTCACGCCCCGCGGACGGCCCGCGGCGCCGTTTGGTGGCTCCAAGGGTCCGCGTGGCACCCTTCGCCCGCCGGAGCTCTCCGGACGGTGGCTCGCTCGGCGCGCCGCCTCCCGAACCTGATGACGAGGAGCCCGCGTGGACGCCCCCGCGGCCGTGCTCGCACTCGTGTTGGCCACCACCGCCGTCGGCAGCTCCGCGCTGTTGTGGGCGGCCCCCACCTGGGGGGCGGTCCGGCACGGCTACGAGATCCTGACCGGCGCCACCGTCGCGCTGATCGCCTGGGGCGCCTGGGCGGCGCTGCGGGCCCCCGTCGCCAGTCTGGAAGGCACCGACCAGGTCACCCGGGGCGAGCTGGCGTCGAACCTGCTGCTTGCCCTCACGGTGCTGACCGCCGTCGCGGTCATCGCCCTGGCGGTCAAGGTGCCGCCGGTCGTCGCCCGGGTGCTCGGCCTCCTGGCAACGCTGGCCGGTGTCGGCGCGTTCCTGCCACTGGCCGCCATCCGTGCGGCTCGCGACGGTGCGGGCGGGATCCCTCAGGGCGTGGTCGAACTGCTCGCCGGCGCCGTGCTCATGGGTGCCATCTGGGTCGGGATGATCCTCGGGCACTGGTACCTGGTGGAGCGCCGCCTCTCCAACCGCTACATGATCCAGATCGCTTGGGCCAACGTCGCCGCTGTCGGCGCGGGGCTGGTGTCGGTCCTGCTCTCGGCCCGCAACCCGGCGCCGTGCGCCGATCTGCCCGCTGGTCCGGCCTTCCAGCAGTGCGCACAGATGTTCTCGCCGATCCTGCGCATCGGCTCGATGACGGTCATCCTCGGGCTCGGCGTGCTGGCCATCATCGCGCTCATCTCGGGCTTCAACGTGAAGCTGGCGCGCGAAGGCGGTCGGTCCATCCAGGCGTCGACGGGGATGTTCTACCTCGCCGTCATCCTGGCCCCGGCGGTCGAGTTCGCCGCGAAGGTCCGCTTCTTCTAGCCCTCGTCGGCGGGGTCCACCTCGTCGGGCTGCCGCGTGGCGAGGGCCACCCCCTCGTCGAGGGGGAGCACCACCGGCGCGAACGCCGGATCGTCGGCCAACGCCTGCACGAACCGGGCCCTGGCCTCGGCGTGGTCACCGCTGGCGAGCAGCCCGAGCGCCACCAGGATCCCTCCGGGGCGCAGCAGCCGGCGGGCGTGCTCGAGCGGGTCGACGGTCCCGTAGGCCGGTCCCTGGAGCACCACGACGTCGTAGCCGGCATCCGACAACCGGGGCAGCACCTCGCCGGGGTCCCCGAGGATCGCACGGACCCGCGACCCGAGGCCCGAGCGCTCGAAGGCATCGGTCGCCAGCCCGTGGGCGTGCGGGTCGTCGTCGATCGTCGTCAGGACGCCGCGTTCCGCCAGCCCGCGCACCAGCCAGAGGCCGGTGACGCCACCCGCGCTGCCGACCTCCACGGCGCTGCGGGCCCCGACGGTGGTCGCCACCCAGCGCAGCAGGGCCCCGAGCTCGGGGGAGGGCACGACGGTGCGGCCCGCCCGCTCGCGGGCCGCAGCCGTCGCCTCGTCCTCGGCGGCCGTCAGTTCGCGCACGCGGTCCCGTGTTGCGCCGTCCATCGTGGCTCCTGGTGTCTGGTGGTTCCGTTCGGTCGGACGGTAGTCGAGCGGCCACGATGGGCCCGTCCGACGGGCCCGCCGCGCGGACGGTCGGGGTCCGGGGGCCGCGGGGGGCCGGCGCAGGACGCTGCTACGGTTCATGTCCGCCGCGGGAGGGTCCCGGCGGCCTCGGAGACGTCTCGTGTCACCTCCCGTGCCACCAGCTCGTGCGCCCGGTGCCGACCCGACGGAACTCACCGGGCTCATCGACCTCGCCGAGCCGCTCGAGCCGGTCGATGCCGTCCCGACGTGGGACGAGATCGCCGAGCGCTACGGCGAGACCGTGTACTCGATGGCCTACCGGCTGTGTGGGGACCGCGACGAGGCCCGTGACCTCGCCCAGGACGTGTTCGTCCGCGTCTACCGCAACCTCGACCGTTACCGCCCTGGCACGTTCGAGGGCTGGCTGTACCGGATCACCCGCAACCTGTTCCTCGACCGGGTCCGGCGGCGCAACCGGCTGCGGATGGAGCCGCTGCCCGCCGGTGACTGGCGTGAACCCCGCGAACCCGGCCCCGGGCCGGCGGAGACCGTCGAGGAGCGGGTGCTCGACGACCGGATCGAGGCGGCGCTCGCGGAGCTGCCGGCGACGTTCCGCACGGCCGTGGTCCTCTGCGACGTCCGGGGTCTGACCTACGAGGAGATCGTGGCTTCGACCGGGTGGCCGATGGGCACCGTCCGGTCGCGCATCCACCGCGGTCGCAAGCTCCTCCGGCAACGGCTGAGCCGCCGTGGCTGAGTCCCGTGGTGCTGGTCACGCCGGCGGTGCGCGCCTGTCGGCGTTCCTCGACGACGAGCTCGATGACGCAGCGGCGTTGGCCCTGACCCACCACGTCACGGGCTGTGACCGGTGTCGCCAGGAGCTCGAGGCGCTCCGTGCGACCCGTTCGGCCCTGCGCTCCCTGCCGGCGATCCAGGCACCGGTCCTCACCGCCGAGGTCCGCTCCCTGCGCCGGGTGCGGCACTGGTCGCGACGCGTGGTCGCCATCTCGGGCCTGACCGCTGCGGCGCTCGCCCTCGGCGCGGCGGCGTACGTCGCGGGCGGGGACGTCGGCGAGGTCGTCCCGCCCGTCGAACGCTTCCTGCTCGACCATCTCGCCCGGACCGGGGACGGTCCGATGCCCGCTCCGCTCGGCGGGCCCGTCCGGTGAGGAACCGTCCGTCCCGCGGCGGCGCCGTCGTCGTCGCGGCGGCGCTGGTGGCCCTGCCGATGCTGGCGGTGCCCGCGGGGGCGAGCGCTGGTCCGCGCGCCCCACGCCTCAGCCCCACCGCGGCCGGGATCGACCTGGCCGATGACGACGCCGATGCGCTCCGCGAGCTCGATCGCGCCGTCGAGGTCGCCCGCACGCTGCGGTACCGCGGACGGCTGACCGTCGCGTCCTTCGGTCGGGGTGGCCCCCAGGTCACCACCGTCGAGGTCGCACGTGCCGCGGACGGCCGGCTGCGTGCCGAGCGGCGTGGTGCGTGGGAGCTCGGCCGGGACGCGGACGGGGGGTACCTGCGCAGCACCCGGACCGGCAGCCTGCTGCGCCTCGGTGGCGTGGAGGCCGGCGCCTTCGACCGGGCCCGCTTCCTGCGGCACTACCGGGTCGAGGACGGCGGCACCTCGGACCTCGACACCGGTCCGGCTCGGGCCCTCCTCGTCGTCGCGCGCGCGTCGGGCCTACGTCGCGAGACCTTGTACGTCGACCAGGCCTCCGGTCTGATCGTGCGACGCGAGACCCGGGACCGGGACGGGACGCCCGTGCGGGTCGTCGCGTTCACCGAGCTCGAGGTCGATCCGGGCACGGGGCTGGTCGCGCCACCGCCCGACCCGGCCGGGGACGTCGAATCGCTCGCACTGACCCCGGTCGCACGGCGCGCACTGGTCGACCGAGGTGTCCCCGTCCATCGGGACCTACCCGGCGGGTTCGAGCTGCTCGGTGCCACCGAGGTGGAGGCCGCCGATGTCCCCACGGTCCACCTGGTCTACAGCGATGGGCTGTACACCCTGTCCCTGTACGTCCAGGAGGGGCGCCTGGCGTCACACGCGACCTCGGAGGCCACCCCGCTCGCGCTGCCGGGAGGCGGAGCCGTCTGGCGTTGGCCCGGCTCCGAACCCCGTCGTGTGGTGTGGACCGGTGAGGGGCGTACCTTCACCGCGCTGACGGATGCGCCGACCGGCGACCTCCTGGAGGCGGTAGCCGGGTTGCCGAACGACCCGGCACCCTCCACCCTGAGCCGTCTCGCCCGCGGGTTGTCCCGGGTCGGGGAACGGCTGCTCCCTCCCTGGGGTTGACCCGGGGCCGACATGAGAGGTCCGAGGCCGTGGCGTACGACCGCGACGAGTGGCGCACCCCCTGGCGGGTCGACGACGACCGTCACGACCCTGTGGGTGCCCACGGTGTGGGGGCGGCCGGTTCGATGGCCGCCGATGCCGACACCTCGGCGACGCACGGGCCCGGCGTCGCCGCGCCCTCGGCCGAAGCCCCCGAGCCGGACATCGCCCGCTACCCGCAGCCGCCCCCCTCGTCGTGGGACGCCGCCGCGGCCGGCCCCGGTTCGCCGGTCGGCTCGGTGCGTCCGCCGGACACGACGGGGACCCACGACGCGCCGCCGGCGGGCTCGACCCGCCGGGGGCGTCCGCTCCTGGCGGGGATCGTCGGCGGGCTGGTCGGTGCCCTGCTCGGTGGTGGCCTCGTCGCAGCCGTGGTGCAGGACGACGGGCCGGGACCGCTCGGCGGCTCCGCGTCCGCCCCGTCGATCACGGTCAACGGTGAGGCAGGCAACGTGGTGCCCGCCGTCGCCGAGGCGGTGACCCCGTCGGTGGTGCGCATCGACATCCCGCAGTCGGCCGTGGCCACGGGTCCGCTCGGGGCTCCCGGCCCGGCCCTCGGCTCGGGCGTCATCTACCGCTCCGACGGCTACATCCTGACCAACAACCACGTCGTCGGCGAGGCCGAGACCGTCACGGTCCGGCTCGCGTCCGGCGACGTGCTCGAGGCCGAGGTCATCGGTACCGACCCGCTCAACGACCTCGCCGTGATCCGCGTCGACCAGGACGGCCTGCCGGCCATCAACCTGCGTGACACGGCCGAATCGCTCGTCGTGGGGGAGACGGTCGTGGCCATCGGCTCGCCGTTCGGGCTCGACGCGTCGGTGACGACCGGCATCGTCAGTGGGCTCAACCGGGACCTGCGGGTCGATGACGAGGAGGCGATCGGTCTGGTGATCCCGTCGGTCATCCAGACCGATGCCGCCATCAACCCGGGCAACTCCGGTGGTGCCCTCGTCGACGGTCAGGGTCGCCTCGTCGGCATCAACACCGCGATCCTGTCGCGCACCGGCGGCAACCAGGGCATCGGCTTCGCCGTGCCGGCCGAACAGGCCGTCGCGTCCGCGGACCAGATCATCGAGCAGGGCTTCGTGCGTCACCCGCTACTCGGGGTCAGTGGCATCGACGTGTCGCCGGACGTCGCCGAGCAGTTCGGTCTGGAGGCCTCACGGGGTGCCGTCGTCGATGCGGTCCAGGAGGGCACCGGCGCCGAGGAGGCGGGCGTGCGGTCCGGCGACATCATCATCGCCGTGGACGGCGAGCCCCTCGCCACGATGTCGCAACTGGTCGCCGAGGTCCGCTCCCGCGCGCCGGGTGACACCGTGGAGCTGACGATCGTGCGCGGTGGGGACGAACTCACCATCGAGGTGACCTTGTCCGAGCGTCCTCGCTGACCACCAGCACGGCGCTGGCGTAGGCTCCCACGACCTCAGTCCATCGCCTCGTCCGCTCGGAGCGTCCCGGTGCCCGGTCCGCAGGAGCTGCTCGTCATCGCCGTCGTGGCGCTGCTCGTGTTCGGGCCCGAGCGGCTGCCCGAGCTGGCACGCAACGCGGCGAAGCTGATCAACCGGCTCCGGGCCGAGACGTCCCGCAGCGTCGACGAACTCAAGCGCGCGGCCGAAGTCGAGGGGCTGGACCGCGAGTGGCGGGAGGTCCGGGCCGAGCTGAAGGGTGCCCGCGACGAACTGCGCCGTCCCTTCGCCGAGGACCAGGCCACGCGCAAGCCGGTGGACGGCCGCATGGCGCCCGCGACCTCGCTGCGGCCCGACGACCGCCCACCTCCGGTCGACGCCGAGGCCACGTGAGCGGCGGGCGGCGTCGGGCTGTCCGTGCGCCGGCGGGGGCCAGCTGATGGGCCGCAGCCGCCACCGCGTGACGGCGCTGACCGTCGCGACGGTCCTCACCTCCTACGCCCTCGTGCGCACCGGCGCCGGCGACGGGATCGATCGGGCCGCCCGGGACGCGCTCGCGCGGCCCCTCGGTCCCCGCGCCGACCTCGCGATCGGGGCGGTGACCGACCTCGGGTCGATCTACGGTCTGGCGGGGATCGCGGCGACGCTGTGGGCCGGTGGGCGCCGCCGCCCGGCCCTGGACGCGGCCGTCGCGGGCGGCGCCGCGTGGGCGGTCGCCCAGGGCATGAAGCCGACGCTGCACCGGCCGCGTCCGTACCAGGTCGACGCCGCCGAGCGGCTCGTGGCCGTGCCGGCCGGGTCGTCGTGGCCGTCGGGCCACAGCGCGGTCGCTGCGGCGACCGCGACCTCGCTGTCTCCGCACCTCGGGCCGGTGCCTCGCCTGGTGTCGGCGGGCTTCGTCGGGACCGTCGCGGTGTCGCGCCTGTACGTCGGCGTCCACCACCTCACCGACGTGGTCGCCGGGGTCGCGGTCGGCCACCTGTGTGCCCGTGCCGTCCGGGGGGTCCGCCGGGTGATCACCCGGCGCGGGCCGCGAGGTGGTCGCCTCCGATGATCGACGTGGTGGCCTTCGATGCGGACGACACCCTGTGGCACTCGGAGTCGCTGTTCGTGGTGACCCAGGAGCGCGTCGCCGAGCTGCTCGCCCCCTACGTGGACGCGGCGAGCTTGGAGGCCGAGCTGGAGGCGACCGAGCGACGCAACCTCGCGGTGTACGGCTACGGGGTGAAGGGGTTCACCCTGTCGCTGGTGGAGACCGCGATCGCCGTCAGCGACGGGCGCGTGACCACCGACGAGATCGGGACCCTCCTGGACTGGGGCCGCGGGATGCTCGCCCACCCGGTGGAGCTGCTCGACGGGGTCGAGGAGACCGTCCGCACCGTGGCCGAGGATCACCGCATCGTGCTGGTGACCAAGGGCGACCTGTTCCACCAGGAGTCGAAGGTCGCCGAGTCCGGTCTCGGGGACCTCTTCGAGCACGTCGCGGTGGTCGCCGAGAAGGATCCGGCGACCTACGCGCGCGTCGCACGTGACGTCGGGGTCGACCCTGCCCGGCTACTGATGGTGGGCAACTCGGTGCGGTCCGACGTCCTCCCGGTGCTCGAGCTCGGTGGCTACGCGGTCCACATCCCCTACCACATGACCTGGGCCGTCGAGGCCGCCGAGGTCGCGCCGGACCCCGAGGTGGACGGCCGCCACACCCAGCTGCGCTCCATCCGCGAGCTGCCAGCCCACCTCGCCCAGCTCCGGGGCTAGACGAGCGCGCTGGGTGTCGTTCCCCACAACCGTCGGTGGTGACGGTTGCTCACCGCCTGACCGGCGGATCGGCCCGAGGTGGCCCCACAACCGTCGGAGGTGACGGTTCTGGGGCTGGCTGGAAGGGGTCGCCCACGGCGCAGCGACGACAACCGTCGCATCTCACGGTTCCGGGCGAGCCGGCGTCGTGCCTACCGCGGCACCCGTCGGTACCGAGGTGGAACGGATGGGCGCGGTCCTGGCCCCACCCAGGCGCTCCACCTGCGGCTGCGTGCCGGGACGAGCGACGGCCCGCGCGGGGCGCGGGCCGTCGGTCGTCGTTCCGGGCGGTGTGGTCAGCCGACGCTGAGGGGCAGCGCGCGCCCGACGATGGACGCCTTGCGGGCCCCGAGCTGCGTCGCGATGGCGGTGATCGCCTGCGCCGCCGGCACGTCGGGGTTGGTGATCACCAGCGGCGCGCCGCTGTCCCCGCCCTCGCGCAGGCGCGGGTCGATCGGGATGCGGCCGAGCAGCTCGGTGTCGAGCGCCTCGGCGAGCTCCTCGCCGCCACCCGAGCCGAACAGCGCGTGATCCGAGCCGCAGTCCGGGCAGGTGAACGAGGCCATGTTCTCGATGACGCCCGCGACGGTCATGCCGGTCTGCTCGGTGGCCTTCCCGGCTCGGAGCGCCACCTTCTGTGCCGCCTGCTGCGGGGTGGTGACCACGACCATGTCCGCGTTCGGCAGCATCTGCGCCAGCGAGATGGCGATGTCGCCGGTGCCCGGGGGCAGGTCGCAGACGAGGAAGTCGAGCTCGCCCCAGTAGACGTCGGCGAGGAACTGCTGCAGCGCCCGGTGGAGCATGGGGCCGCGCCAGATCACCGACCGGTCGGGGTCGGTGAAGAACCCGATGGAGATGACCTTGCAGCCGTGTGCCTGGAGCGGCATGACCATGCCCTCGAAGGCGACCGGCTTGCCCTCGACGCCCATCATGCGCGGCACTGAGTAGCCCCAGATGTCGGCGTCGAGCACGCCCACCTTGTGGCCCTGCTTGGCCAGCGCGACGGCGAGGTTGACGGTGATCGACGACTTGCCGACTCCGCCCTTGCCGGACGCGACGGCGATGACCTTCGTCGGCGAGTCGGCCCGCGCGAAGGAGATGTCCATCTGCGGGTTCGCGGCGCCCTTCTCTGCGCGGAGGTTGGCCGAGAGGCTGGTGCGCTCCTCGTCGGTCATGGAGCCGAAGGCGATCTGGACGTCGCGCACCCCCTCGAGCTGCATCACGGCGCCGGTGACGTCGCGCGTGATGCGGTCCTTCAGCGGACAGCCCGGGATGGTGAGCTTGATCCGGACGGCGACGACGTCACCTTCGATGACGATCTCGTCGACCATGCCGAGCTCGGTGATCGGCTTGTTGATCTCGGGATCGTCGACGGTCGCGAGGATCTCGTAGACCTCGTCCTTGGTGGGCACACGCGAGCCTTCCGGCGGTGCGAGGGGTTTGACCCGCTGACCGGGTCGGGTACCGGGCGATGGTACCGGCCTCGGCCGGGACCCCTGGTGGTCGGGGCTAGCCTCCGCGAGCCCGACCCACCTGCCGAGACGGGAGCGCCGTGCCCCGCCCGTGGACCGCGTGCACGATCGCCCTCGTCGCCCTGCTCGCAGCGGGGTGTCGCCTCGGTGTGACCGCCGAGGTCGACGTGGCCCGCGACGGCAGCGGGACCGCCGCCATCGTGCTCAGCCTCGACGCGGCCCTCCTCGGTGAGCTGGACGACCTCGGGGTGGACCCGAGCGCCGAGCTGACGGCGGTGGCCGCCGCCGACCCCGACTGGCAGCTGACGCGCGAGGTCACGGACGACGACGCGCTCGTGCTGACGCTGCGGCGCGCCGCCGCCACCCCGGACGAGCTGACCGGCGCGCTGCGCGAGCTGACCGCCGGTCTGGCCGACCGCGATCCGGCCCTGGCGGTCGACCTCGACCTCGACGTCGACGCTGAGGGTGCGGCGGACCTGGCGGGGACCGTGGAGCTGCGCACCCCGATCGGACCGGGGGTGGTGACCGACGACGCGGCCGCCGAGGACCTCGCGCAGCTGGCGAGGGACACGGTCGACGCGACCTTGGTCGTCTCGCTCCCGGGGGAGATCACCACCAGCGACGCGGACGAGGTCGACGGGTCGACGCTCACCTGGGTGGTCGCACCGGGAGATGCCCCGCGTCCCGTCACCGCCACCGCCGCGGCGCCCACGGGCTGGGCCACCGAGACGATCGTGGCCGTCGCCGCGCTCGTGCTGATGCTGCTCAGTGCCGGCGTGATCGCGGTGGTGCTCCGGCGGCGACGTCGTGGCATCGCCGCCGGGTGATCGTCCGTCAGCAGCGCACGTACGGGTCGTCGTCGGTCATCCAGGACTCACCGAGGAACGCGTAGTTGTTCCAGTAGGCGAAGCGCACCTCGTACTGCGCGGTCATCCAGTCGCACGCCTCGGCGCTCTTGGTGCGGGCCGGCTCACCCTCGACCCCGAGCCGCGCGAGCAGTTCGGTCACGACCTCGCGGTCGGGATCGGCCGTCACGAGGCCCCAGCCCATCGTCGACCACGGCGCCGCATCGATCACCGGGGTGGTGAACAGGTCGAAGATGGCGCCGATCGGGTCCCACTCGGCCGTGGCCGGGTAGGCGGCGGCCTCCTCGAGGGCGCGGCGCAGGTTCCAGACGGTCAGCGGCTGCTCGCCGTCGACCAGCAGGGGTTGCTCGTCACCCTCCACGATGCCGCCAGCGTGGCCCGCGGCACGTCGTGCCTCGAGGATGCCGAGCGACACCACGCCCGCCGTCGTCGGCGTGGCGAAGCTGGTGCCCGAGACGCTGCGACGACCCTCCTGACAGTTCGTGCAGTACGGCAGGGTCTGGGTGAAGTCGCCGACGACGTCGGGCAGGGTCCCGGAGGTCACCTGCCGGCCCTCGGAGTCGCCCTCCTCGTACCCGGACACGCCGATCGACCACCACGGGCCGCCGGTCGAGTCGACGGGGGACAGGGCCGGGGTGTTGTCGACCGCGCCGGTGTGGACCTTGCCGTTCTGGACCACCCCGGTGTAGCTGAAGCTGAGGTGGTCGGGCAGCGGCGGGCTGCCGATCGGGCCGTAGCTGGTGGTCACCACGTCGACGGCCGGGTGGGTGAACGCCCACTCCTCGGACGCTTCCTCGATGCCCTCGACCATCACCACGACGGCCTCCGGGTTGGCCTCCAGGACCGAGCCGAGGACGCCGGTGCCGTGCGGGTGCTTGTCGGCGGGGTGCAGCGGCGGCGCCGATCCGTCGAAGGAGATGCCGATCACGTTGGTGCCCGCGAACCAGTAGGGCTGGCCGGGTTCGACGCGGGCCCACTGGTCGGCGTCGGCGGTGAGGTCGGCCGCCTGGTCACCGGTCCGCGTCAGGTGCAGGACCTGGTCCGGCCCGATGCCGAACTCCGCGAGGACCTCCGGCGTCACGGCTGCCGGCGCGGTCTCAGCGAAGGGGCCGTCACCGCCGGCGTGGAAGAACTCGTGGTAGGCGTTGACGCCCGAGTCGATGGCCGCGACCACCACGCGGGATGCGGCGTCCGGACCGGCGGGTTCGTCGACCGGTGGGCCCCCGCGCTCGTCGGGTGGGCCGCCGGCGTGGTCGGGCCGGTGGTGGGCCGCAGCGGGGGCGGCGAGGCCGATGGCGAGTAGCACGGCGAGGATGGATGGACCGAGGGCACGGCGGGCGGCGGACACGGGAGACCTTCCGGCGGACGGGCCGGTGCGGTGACGCGCACCGGCGTTCTCGCCGGCTTTCGCGGTGTGCCGGTCGGGTCCCTGCCGACCGTGCGGCGTGTGCCCGTGGGCTCAGCCGCGGGGGGCGAGTTCCACGATGGTGCACTCGGCCTTCCACCGGTCGAGCGCACCTTCCCCGTCGGGCAGGTTCAGCCGCGTGCCGACCCCGAGGCCCGCGATCCGCTCGAACTCGTCCGAGCCGGACTCCACCACCCGGACGTCCGCGGTCAGCTCGCCGAGGGCGGCCTTCTGCTCCTTGGACTTGACCGAGATGGTGACCGTCTTCACGTGCTCGAGGTTCGGCAGCTCCTGCTCGCTGCCGCCCTTGACCACGAACAGCTTGCTGCCCTGCTGCACGTACCAGGCCGGGCGGGTGGCGACCCCGCCGCCCGGCTGGTCGATGGTCAGCCAGCAGATCGAGCCCTTCTTGAGGGCCACCTCCGCCGCGTCGAGGACCACGCCCGCGGTCTTCGCCGAGCCCGGAGCGTCGATGAAGACCGGGATGCGGCCGGTCAGCTGCCCGTCGAGGTAGAACAGGACCGCGTGCTCGCCGGGGGTGGTGATCTCGAGGCGATCGCGGACCTCGCGGCGGAACAGGTCCTCGAACATCATCCCGCGCAGCTCGATGAGGCGCGGCTCGGTCTCCCAGATGATGCGGCCGTCGGGGTCGGCGACCGCGAGGACCTCCTCGTAGCGGCCCTGCGGCCCCTTGTAGACCCGGTTGATCCCGAACGGTTCCGACCCGGCCGGCAGCTCGCCGGTGACCCGGATGACGGGGTCGGCGACCATCGACTCCTCGTACGACACGAGGTCGAAGGCCATCGCCGACATCAGCTTCACGCGGGACATCTCGGACCTCTCGGTGCGGAGGGTCGGTGCATCTCGAGGCATCTCGAGCCATCTCGATGCCTGGGGGAGGCGCACCGCCGGGGGTCGCCCGGACGCGGCACGCGCGCGGGGAGCGTAGCCGTGAGGCGGCTCCGGTCCCGAACGGCGCGCGACGCTGGTTCACTTCCCCGGCGGGTACCGGGTGCTCGCCGCCGATCGGCGGGATGCGAGGGGACCTGAGGTGTCGCAGCCACCGCCGCCAGAGGTGCGCCCCGAGGGGGGACCCTGGGCCCCACCGTCGCCCGCCCCGCCCCCGCCTGCCCAGGGCTGGGGTGGCCAGCCGCCGAGCTGGGGTGGCCAGCCGCCGAGCTGGCAGGTGCCGCCGCCGCGCAAGCGGTGGGTCCTGCCGGTGGTGCTCGGCAGCGTCGCCCTCGTGCTCGTGCTCGGGGGCCTGGCGGTCGTCGCCATCGTCGCGCTCTTCAGCGGCGGCGACTACGTCCGCACCGTCGGGCCGCAGGGTGACCTGACGGAGGTGACCCTCGCGGTCGGGGACTGCGCCGACGTCGATCCGTTCGAGGTGACGCGGTTGGACGAGGCCACCGTCGTCCCGTGCACGGGCCGGCACCTGCTGGAGGTCGCCGCCCGCGAGCCGCTCGTCGGGCCGACCGGCGTGCTGCAGGCCCGCTCGCCGCTGGACGGCCCCGTCCTCGACGTGTCGGAACGCTTCTGCATCGCCCAGTTCGAGGCCTACGTCGACGTGGCCTACATGGACTCGGATCTCGACGTGCTCACGCTCCTCCCCGACGAGGGGCGGTGGGCCGCCGGTGAGCGCGAGGTGATCTGCCTCGTGGTCCCGTGGTGGGACGACGATCTGTTCGGCCCGGCCCGCGGGAGCCAGCGGTGACACCGCCGCCCGACCCACCGGCCCCACCGGCCGCACCCGGTGACACCACCATCCGACGGACCGGCCCCGCCGGCCGCACCTCCGCCGCCCGTGGCAGCGGCCGCTGAACGACCCGGCGCCGCGCGGCTACGGTCGCGCCGCCTGACCGACCGGGAGCGAGAGACGTGGCCGAACCGACCGAGCGGACCCCCACCGAGGAGCTCGACGCCCTGCGCCGGACCGTGCGCGAGTTCTGCGACCGCGAGCTTCGTCCGCAAGCCCGTGACCGTGACCGTGGCGAGGTCTACCCCGCCGAGCTGGTCCCGCAGCTGGCCGAGCTCGGCATCCTCGGGTCCGGGCTGCCGGAGGACCTCGGCGGGGCGGGGCTGGCCTACGACGGGTACCGCGCGGTCATCGAGGAGGTCGGCGCGGCCGACAGCTCGATCCGGTCGCTGGTGTCGGTCAACGTCGGCCTCGTCGGCAAGTCGATCGTGGCGTGGGGGACCGACGAGCAGAAGCAGCGTTGGGTGCCTGGTCTGTGCCGCGGCGAGCTGGGGGCGTTCGGTCTGACCGAGCCCGCTGCCGGGTCGAACCCGTCACAGATGGTGACGAAGGCGGTGAAGGACGCCGACGGTTGGACCATCGACGGCTCGAAGATCTTCATCACCAACGGTTCCGAGGGCGCGGTCACGATGGTGTTCGCGCGGGCGATCGTCGACGGCGAGGACCGGGGCGTGACGTGCTTCCTCGTGCCGCAGGACAGCGACGGGTACAACGGCACGAAGATCCACGGGAAGCTGGGCCTGCGCGCGGGGGACACGGCCGAGATCGCCTTCGAGCGGGTGCGCGTCGGTGACGACGCGATCCTCGGTGAGGTCGGCGGCGGGATGAAGGTCGCGCTGTCGGCGCTGGACAACGGCCGCTTCTCGCTGGCCTCCGGCGCCGTCGGCCTCGCGCGTGAGGCACTCGAGGTGTCGCTGCGCTACGCCGGCGAGCGTGAGCAGTGGGGAAGCGCGATCGCCGGCAAGCAGCTGGTCCAGGAGATGCTGGCCGCCATGCACGTCGACATCCAGGCGGCGACCGGCCTGCTGGACCAGGCCGAGGCCAAGCTGCTGGCGGGTCAGCGGGCGACGCTCGAGATCTCGACCGCGAAGCTGTTCGCGACCGAGGCGTCGGTGCGGTGCGCCGACCGGGCCGTCCAGGTCCACGGTGGGTACGGCTACATCGACGAGTACCCCGTCCAGCGGCTCCTCCGCGATGCCCGCGTCACCACCCTCTACGAGGGCACTACCCAGGTGCAGCACCTGATCATCGGCCGCATCCTCACCGGCGTCAGCGCCTTCTGACGAGGCTTCGTCCCTGGCGTCCGTCTGGTTGGTGCTGTCGACCGCGCGGCAGTCCCCTGATGGAGACTCGGTGGTGGGCGACGAGACGGATGGCCTTCCGTAGCGTCGATGGCCTCGGCGGGAACGCTCTGTAATCCCCTGTCGCCTCCGGCTGACTTGGTAACGAGGTGCGCCCGCCGAGGCCGCCGCCACGTGACTCGACAGAGGGATGTCTGAACTCGCATCAGGACTGTCCGTAGCGGCTCCTGCACGTTCACCAACGAGGAGACCAGCATGGACGTCATCATCGGGATCGATCCCCACAAGAGCTCGCACACCGCCGTCGCGCTCGACGCGGCCGGAGAGGTCCTAGCGGAGCTACGCGTCACGGCCGGCAAGCACCAGATCCATCAGCTGCAAACCTTCGCCGCGGCGTGGCCGGACCGTCGGTGGGCGGTCGAGGGCGCCAACGGACTCGGACGGCTGCTGGCCCAACAGCTGATCGCCGCTGGTGAGCCGGTCACCGACGTGCCCGCCACCCTCTCGGCTCGGGTGCGTCTGCTCTCGGGCGGGTCGGCCCGCAAGTCCGACAGCCACGATGCCCGCTCGACCGCGATCGCTGCCCTGCACGGACGCCAGCTGCGCCAGGTCGGGCCCGAGGACGTCACGGTGGTGCTGCGGATGCTCTCCGATCGGCGCGATCAGCTGTCGGCGTCCCGTAACCGGATCGTGTGCCGGTTGCACAACCATCTGCGGCATCTGCGTCCAGGCGGCGCTCCGCTACATCTCACAGCCGAGAGGGCCAGCCGACTGCTACAGGGCATCCGCCCTGAAGGCGTCGTCGCGGTACAGCGCAAGCAGCTCGCGAGGGAGCTCGTTGCCGACCTGCGCAAGATCGACCGGCAGCTGGTCGACATCGACGGTCGCATCGTCGAAGCCGTCACGGCCTCCAAGACCACCCTGACCGACATCGTAGGCATCGGACCGATCCTCGCGGCCACGATCATCGGCCATGCCGGCGACATCGACCGGTTCCCCAGCCGGGCCCACTTCGCGAGCTACGCCGGCACCGCACCGATCGAAGCCTCGTCCGGAGACGTCTCGCGTCACCGGCTCTCACGACGAGGCAACCGGCGGCTCAACGCCGCCATCCACATGGTCGTTCTCAGCCAGCTCTCGCACACCAGCCCCGGCCGTGCCTACGTCGACCGGCGTCTCGCGGAAGGCAAGTCCCGCCGCGAAGCGATGCGCGCCCTCAAGCGGCAGCTGTGCAACGTGATCTACCGGCAGCTACTCGCCGACTCCGCGACGACCGAAGAGATCGCCGCGGCATGAGCGGACCCGGGGGACACGGCAGCCTCGAGGGCTGACGTTCAGTCACACCCGGATCCACCAACAACCCTACAGAGGGTCCGGCCACCTGTCGCCGGACCACCTCGCCCTGCCCTCGCCCGACCCACCGACCTCGCCCCTTGACACACAGAGGGTTCGCTACGGGCGGGTCCCGCGCTTCAGCGGAAGCGTCGAACCGCCCATAACGCGGCGTGGACGCGCCGGTAGCCGTAGGTGCGTCGCGAGTCGGCATGCACTCGTCGATCAGCTTGCCGAGCGCCTCGTGACGAAGCTGGCGCTGCGAGGGTGGTCGGGTCCGCCAGGCGTCGTAGCCCGACGCGGACACGCCGAGCACACGGCACATGGTGCGGATGTCGCGGTGATGGCGCCGGCTGCCAGGTAGCTCCAACAGGCGAAGTTCCTCGCCCCGCACCTGCGAGAGGCCTCCGTGCCCGGGTGGCCCCACGTCGTGGAACGATGGACGGCTCCTGGATGCAGCGCTGCGGCGCTTCGGGGTCACCGAGCGACCGTGCAGGTCGTGCGGTCTAGGCTTCCTGCCGACGATCTGCATGGTCGACGTCGTGAGACGGGCCCGAGGGTTGAGGGCGGGTGGGGAGTTGTGGCCGCTTCGATGGAGTTGCTCGCGGAGGGACGTGCGGCGGTCGGGGAGCGTGACTGGCAGCGGGCACTGGCCGCGTTCGGACGCGTCGATGAAGCCGGTGGCCTCGGCGCTGACGACCTGTTCTCGGCGGCCGATTGCGCCTGGTGGTTGGGCAGGATCGAGGAGTCCCTCGCCGCTTACGAGCGGACCTACCGCGCTTATCTCGAGGATGGGGAGCCAGCGAAGGCCGCGCTAGCGGCTCTGATGCTCGGCGCGCACGCGTCCGAGCGGGGCGATGGGGTGATCGGTGCGGCGTGGATGAACCGTGCGCGGCGCCTGCTGGAAGGGGTCCCCGAGTCCGCGGAGCACGGGTACCCCCTGTATTTCGAGGTGTTCGGTGCGATGGGGAGGGGTGAGCTCGATCTGGCGTTGTCGCTCGCCTCGCGGATGCAGCAGCTCGGTCGGCGCTTCAGCGACCGCAACCTCGTCGCCCTCGGGGTGCTCGCCGAGGGTCGTGGTTTGGTCAAGAAGGGGGAAGCGGGACGTGGCATGGCGTTGCTCGACGATGCGATGCTGGCCGCGGTCGCCGATGAGCTGCACCCGGTGTGGACGGGCGGGATCTATTGCCACCTGATGGACGTCTGCCACGAGCTGGTCGATCTCCAGCGGGCGGGCGAGTGGACCCGGGCGACCGAGGCGTGGTGTGACCGCGTCACCGAGGCGGTCCTGTACCGGGGCATCTGTCGCGTCCATCGTGCCCAGGTCTACCAGCGGCGAGGCGAGTGGCTCGAGGCGGAGGCACAAGCGATCCGTGCCAGCACCGAGCTCGAGGGGGTCCACGTCGGCACCGTCGCGGAGGCGCACTACGAGCTCGGCGAACTCCACCGGCTGCGTGGGGAGCCCACCGACGCCGAGACGCGGTACCGCCGTGCCCACGAGCTCGGACGAGACCCCCAACCCGGAGCGGCCCTGCTCCACCTCGAGGCCGGGCAGGCCGAGGTGGCGGTGACCTCGCTGCGCACGGCACTCGCCGATCGCGAAGGCGATCCGCTGGGCCGGGTGCGCCTGCTGTCGGCCCTCGTCGACGCTGCGGTGCACGCGGGCGACCTGAGAACCGCACGGGAAGCCAGCGACGAGCTCCAGGCGACCGCTGAGGTCTACGGCACGGTGGGGCTCACGGCGCTGGCGCAACAGGCCCAAGGGGCCGTCCTCCTGGCCGAGGGACGCCCCGCGGAGGCTCGGGAGGCGCTCCGTCTCGCCGGCGACGCCTGGCACCAGGCGTCCGCCCCCTACGACGCCGCCCGGACGCGGCTGCTGCTGGTCCGCACGCTCCGCGCTCTGGGGGACGAGGGCGCGGCAGCGCTGGAGCTCGAGACGGCACAGGAGACCTTCGAGCGGCTGGGCGCGATCCCCGACGCTCGGCGCGCGGCAGCCCTGCGCACTGACGCCTCCCCGCCGGATGGGCTCAGCCCGCGGGAGCTGGAGGTCCTCCGCCTGGTCGCGACCGGCAGGACCAACCGTGAGGTCGCCGAGCTGCTGTTCATCAGCGACAAGACGGTGGCTCGCCACCTGGCCAACATCTACCGCAAGCTAGAGCTGTCCACACGATCGGCAGCGACGGCGTACGCCTTCGAACGAGGCATCGTCGGACCACCGACCACCTCCACTACATAGAACGGTGCAGGGTCGTGGCCCGGGATTGCATCGTCTGGCGGAAGTCGGCGGGCCTCCCGCTTCGTAGGTTCGAACCGCTCAGCGACCGCTGGGACGACACGAAGAGGAGCCGACCGTGACGACCCGACCCTTCCGCCTGTACGCGATCTCCCGCCGCCGTGGCTGGACCCCCGAGGAGCTCGAAGCCGCCGACGCCCGCTCGAACGCCGAAGCCGCACGCCGTCCCGAGCAGCTCCGCAAGATCCGCAGCTACCTGCTCGCCGAGCCGGACGGGAGCCTCGGAAGCATCTGCCTCTACGAAGCCGTCGGACCCGAGGTCCTCGAAGAGCACGCCCGGGCTGCCGAGCTCCCCTGCGACGACATCGTCGAGGTCACCGCGATCGACGTACACCGGCCGGATCCCGACCTAACCGCAGTACCGGCCGGCTAAGGCCCACGACGTCAGCTCCCTAGCCGACGGGGCAGCCGGCGTCGAGGGCGGCGGTGATCGCGGCGTGCCGAAGGGAGTGGGGTGAGATGTGCTTGTCGATCCCGGCGCGTCTCGCCAGCCGGCGCACGATCCGTCCCGCGGCGTGCCGATCGAGACGGCTGCCATCGGGCTCGGGCGAGCAGCGGCCCGTTGGTGCGCTCACCAACCGCAGCGTCGACCGCTCGAGCTGTGCGTGGTGCCAGCGGGATCAGCGCGGGCTGGTTGCCCTTGCCCACGACGCGGACCACGCGGTGTCCGTTGGCGAGCGCCAGGTCGCAGACGTCGGCGCCGCACGCCTCGGACACGCGCAGGGCGTTGAGTGCGAGTAGGCAGGCCAGGGCGTGGTCGTTGCCACCGGACAGGCCAGCCTGGACGAGGAACGCGCCGAGCTCGGTCCGGTCGAGGCCGAGCCGGGTCGACTCCTGTGAGACCTTCGGCCGGCGCACGTGGACGGCCGGGGAGTGTTCGAGGAGCTGTTCCTCGACGCAGTAGCGGTAGAACCCGGTGAGAACGACCAGCTTGAGGGCGACCGTGGCCGCAGCGAGACCTCGCGCCTCGAGGTCGCGTGCGTACAGCTCAACATGTGGGCGGCGGACGCCGGCCAGCGGCTCGAGC
This sequence comes from Nitriliruptor alkaliphilus DSM 45188, assembly GCF_000969705.1. Classification (GTDB taxonomy): domain Bacteria; phylum Actinomycetota; class Nitriliruptoria; order Nitriliruptorales; family Nitriliruptoraceae; genus Nitriliruptor; species Nitriliruptor alkaliphilus. The sequence continues at coordinate 93,210 of NZ_KQ033901.1, read as the reverse complement.
TGGTGCTGGGTGCACCAGTCGAACCACAGGCGCAGCTGGGTGGTGTACGCCTGCCGGGTTCCTGGTGATGAGTAGCTGGCCACGAACGCGACCGCGGCCCAGCTGGCCAGGTCCTGTTCACCGGAGACGGGCAGGGTCAGAGTGGATGTGGGCATGGGAGAACCTCCTGTCCGGCACGAGGCGTGCCGGCACCCTGAGCTTCTTCCCTCTCTCTCCACAGCCGCCATGGTCGCCGCCATCTTCGAGGCCTACACTGCCCGCATGACGGATCAGCAGACAGGCCTCATCGTGACTGACCCCGACGTGGTCGGTGGTCAAGCCCGTGTTCGAGGCACCCGAATCCCGGTCAGCGTCATCCTCGACTGCTTGGCAGCAGGCCTGAGCGAAGCTGAGATCCTGGGGCAGTATCCGACCTTGACGGCCGAGGGCGTCCGCGCCGCTGCGGCCTACGGCGCCGCGCTCGCTCGTGAAGAGATCCACCCACTGCCCGCGTGAGACTCAAGCTCGACGAGAACCTGCCGCACGATCTGGCCACGGCGCTACGTCGCGACGGTCATGACGTGCACACGGTCGTCGAGGAGCACCTCGCCGGCGAGAGTGACCCGGTGATCGTGGCGGCGGCCACGGATGAGGGCAGGATCCTGCTCACCCTCGACCGCGGGATCGGTGACCTGCGGCGCTATCCACCGGGCAGCCATGCCGGGATCGTGGTCCTTCGTGCCGCTGCACAGGACCCGCACAGCATCCTGTCTCTCATCCAACGACTGATGAGAACTCACCCGCTCGACGAACTCCGCAGCTGCGTGGTCGTTGTCGAGCCACGCAAGGTCAGGATCCGGCGACCCGACCCGGACGACCCCTCGTGATCCCAGAGGATGCGCTCGGTCAGATCCGGCGGTGGGCCGACGGCCGAGTTCCGGAACACGCCCGAGACCAGATTCGTCTCGAGGTGGACATCACCGAGCGCACCGTCACCATCCTCGAATGCCGCCCGCCGTGGCGGCCCGAGTACGGCCCGGACTGGACCCGGTTCCCGATCGCACGGCTGCGCTATACGAGGTCCCGCAACCGATGGTCGCTGTACTGGCGAGACCGGAACCTCAAGTTCCACGAGTACGACCTTGCCGATCCCACCCCCGACATCCAGGACCTCCTCGACGAGATCGACCGCGACCCCACCAGCATCTTCTGGGGCTAGAACCGTTTCGAGCGGCCCCACCAACCTTCAAGCACCGCTCGAAGTCACTGTTGTGCCGCGTCGACTTCGACGATGTACAGATCGTGATCTGACAAGCGGATGCTGCCGTCTGCTGCTTCTACGTGCTCGGTCCTCTGCACCTGCCAGTCCGCAGGGACCGCGATGTGATCGATGCTGAACACGCCCTCGATCTGATGAGGAAGTTCGGCGCTGGGCACCTGCAGGCCGAGCTCGTCGACGAACCCGATGATCGACTCACGGCCCTCGCGGCTACCGAGCACTCGACCATGCAGCGAGTGATTCCAATCACCGCCCCAGATGAGATCGCCGTCGGGACGGTGGGCCAGCAGGCTCGCCACTGCGGATCGGACCCGGTCGTTGTGGCTCTCCCCGTACCACGGCGCAGGTCCGCACGAGGGCCAAGGCAGGATGGAACTCCAGACAGTCACCTCCCCGATCCGCGCAGCGGCGGTCGCCGGGTCGGGTTCCTCTGTAGCGATCAGATCTCGAGCGAACACGCCAGCCCAACGTTGCTCCCTGACCATGCGCCCCATCGTGACCTGACCGCGGAAGCCCGGCAGCCTCGCCCGATCGGGGATCTCTGTGAGGAGCCAGACGTCACACGCCTGCTCAATCACCAACTCCTTATGCCGCGGGTCCCAGCGCGCATCGACGTTCCACGTCCCGATACGCATGCTCCGAACTCCTCAACCCGGACGCAGGCTAGTAAGACCTCGGGTAGGTCGTGAGTGCCGGTTGTTGGATGCCGGTGGGGCCGGTTCGTAGGTTGGCTTCCGGTCGTGGGCCTGGTGGGACGGTTGTCGCTTGAGGGGCCTTCGGGTCGCCTCGTCGCATAGATCGCGTCGTCAGGTCCGCGGCCGGGATCGACCCGGTTGAGACGAGTGCGGACGTCTCAGGCGTGCCGCGGTTTCGCCACTAGCGTGGTGTTGGTCTCCTCGAACGGGTCCCGGCCGAGCAGCTGGCAGACCCCGGTGTCCACGACTCGACATGCAGACAGCTGATCGAGGAGGACGTCGCCGGCGTCGGATCCGAGCGCCAGGCCTGCGTCGCCGCGCGTACCTCGGCGACCGAGGCGTCGATCTGCTGGTGCTGCTCCTCCATCCGCTCGACCAGCGGTGCATCGAGCTCCGTCCGATCGAGCAGCTTGGGCCAGATCAGGTCGTCCTCGGTGGTGTGGTGCATGTGCAGCCCGTCGAGCAGGAAGACGAGGTGGTCGGCGACGGCTCCGACCCGGGCCGTGTCGGCTGCGGGCACCTCCTGCATCAGCGTCCGAACCTCGGCGAACTGACGCCGGAAGATCCGGTGGATGATCGGCATCTCGCGGGCAGCCGCTCCTTCGGTGCTCACGCGTCACGTCTCCCTCGCTCCAGAGCCTCTCGTAGATGGGTCATGTTGGCCTTCTCCTGACGCCGCGCCATCACCAGGAAGGCCGGGAACAGCAGTCGGAACCACCCGTGCGGACGCGCATCGAACCGAACACTGAGCCGCGACCCACCTTCGGCTGGCTCCACTGTGCCGGTGAAGGTGACGGCGATCGGCCCGCCGTTGTCGTGGACCCAGCGACGCGGGCGCTCGAACTCGAGGCATGTGACCTCGATCGCCGATGGCGCCCCCTTCCAGCGGGCCAGGAACCTCGTGCCAACACCTATCGGGCCGTCGGTCACCTTCTCCATCGCTATCGCGCGCTGGGGTTCCACTCGAGTTCGTTACGGAGGTCGACGCAGTAGTCGAACAGCTCCTCCGGCGTGCAGGCGACCATGGTCTGGTTCTCGATGACAGCCATGTGGCGCTCCGTTCTCGTGGCCCTCGCCCGGCTTGTGGTCGTGGACCCACTCATCAGTTGGCAGCCTTCCAGAGCGCATGGCCGAGGACTGCGAAGAGCAACATCCAGACCGTGATCGCGAGCCGCGCGAGAACGAACGGTCCCATCAGTGCAGGCATCATCGGCACGAACACGAAGATGCCGGTGACCAGCACCACCAGCCCGCGCCAACCGCGCCAGCGTCCCTGACGGCGCACGGCGATTCCGGCCAGGATCAGGCCCACACCGACCGCGAGGGTGGAGACCCCGTACAGCGCGTCGAGGAGGCCGGTGCCGTCGCCGGGGTAGGTCGAGTCGCGCGCTGTGATGGCGATCAGTTCGGTGACCGCGAGCAGGGCCATGCCCAAGGCGGCGAGACCGGTGCCCCAGCGGGCGCTCCGGCCCGGCGCCATGATCTCGGCACGTGCGAGTGCCACGATGCCGGCCAGCAGCCCGAGGTGCTGGACGAAGAACCAGATCTGAACGACCGAGAAGCCGCCCGCCGTGAGGGGATAGCTGTACATGTCCTCGGACACCTGGCCCGGGTAGACAGCCAGGAAGATGCCGCTGACGGCTCCGAGCACGCCGGCCACCGCACAGACCAGACCGGCGCGGCCCACCCAGGCCGGCACGGCGGTGCCCGGCGATGTGTCCGTTCCCGCCGTGGCCATGGTCCTCGGTCCTCTCCCGGAGAAGCGACGCGCCAGCGCGGTCCCCAGCAGATGTACAGGTAACCTTAATATCCTCGGGAAGCCGAACGTTGTCAAGGAGAGGCGGCTGAACACCATCGCGATGCTGGGCCAGGCCTACAGCCTGCTCGGCTTCCAGATCGTCGAGGGGGTGGTCGGAGCGGGCTATCCGCAGAAGCCCAAGCACTCCGCCGTCTTCGCCCAGATCTCTGCCGACGGTTCGCGACTCACCGAACTCGCCCGGAAGGCCAACATGACCCCTCAGGCCATGGGCGAACTCGTCGACGAGCTCGTGGAGATGGGATACGTCGTCCGTCGTCCCGACCCCGACGACGGACGGGCGAAGCTCATCGTGCTGACCGAGCGGGGCCAGGACGCGGTGGCGGCTGGACGTCAGACGATCGAGGGCATCGAGACGCAGGTGACCGAGATCCTGGGCGAGCGCGGGCACCGGGAACTCCGACGGCTGCTGTCGAAGCTGCTCGACGGTACAGACACCTGAAGCGCGTCGGCCTCCAACGACATCCGGGTCCCGCCGCTCCCGCCGGCGCCCGGTCTCCCTGCGCCCCTTCTGCCTGGTTGCCGGACCCGGACCACCTAGAGCCGGTGTACGGTCGCGATCGACGTGGGAGCGGTGCAGGCGGTGCGTGTCGCGGTGATCTCGGATGTCCACGGGAACCTGCCCGCGCTGCGTGCCGTGCTCGACGAGATCGCGACCCTGCCGGACGTCGACCTGATCGTGTGCTGTGGTGACACTGCGTCGGGGCCGCTGCCGGGCGCCACGGTCGACCTCGTCTCCTCGGTCGAGCGCCTGGTGTCCGTCCGGGGCAACGCCGACCGAGCCGCGGTCGCGTCGTTCGATGGCGACGCCGATGCCGACATCCACGAGGACGACCTGTGGACGGGTCGACAGCTCACCCGTCCCCAGCGGGACTGGCTCGCGGCACTGCCGGAGACGGTCACGGTCGACGTCGACGGCCTCGGTGCGGTGCTGTTCTGCCACGGGACCCCGCGTCGCGACGATGAGATCGTGCTCGAGGGGACACCTGAGACCGAGGTTGCAGCGATGGTCGACGGCATCGACGAGTCGGTGGTCGTCTGCGGCAACACCCACATGCAGTTCGACCGGACCGTTGGCGGGAAGCGGCTGGTCAACGCCGGCAGCGTCGGCTGGGCGTACGGCGAACCGGGCGCCCACTGGGTGCTGCTCGGGCCCGATGTCGAGATGAGACGCACCCTCTACGACCGCGAGGCGGCCGCCGAAGAGCTCCGCAGGGCCAGCAGTTGGCCGCGCCTCGAGCTGTTCGTCGAACGCATCCTCATGGGCCCGATCTCCGCCGCTGACGCCACGGCTGCGTTCGAAGCTGCTGCCCAGCGGTAGGCGGCGAAGCGAGGTGCCGACTGCGCACGCGGGCTACCGGTCGAGCGCGGCCACGAGCCGTGCGGGAGCGGTGAGCCGGAACGAGTCCTCGAGCAGCTCGGCCACCTCCCCGAGGTCGGTCCGCTCGTCGAGGTCCAGTCCGAGCCACCCGGATGGGCCGAGGTAGGCGGGCACCCAGAAGCGCGGGTCGGCCTCCAGGGCGGGACGCTCGTCCGGACCTGGCAGGAACACGATCGCCTGCTCGTGCTGGACCCACACGCCGTCGTTCCGGATCGCCCCGCCGTAGTAGGCGAACACCTTCTTGGTGAAGAAGGCCGGTCGCCCGTGCGACACCTTCTCGTCCGCGCCCGGCAGCGCCAGGGCCATGGCTCGAACGCGCGCCAACAACGGATCGTCGGGGTCGAACATCCGTGGATGCGCCACTGCTCGCTCCCTCGCCGCGTCTGCTGTGCCGGTCCTCGCACGGGTGGTGGGTAGCGAAGCAGATGTCGCTGGCGATCACCCTGCAACACGGTGGGTCAGCGGCGTGTGGCAACGCCGGTGGCGACGGCGAGGAACACCGCGGCGAGGTTCATCACCGTCAGTTCGGCGACGTCCGCCGCAGCGTCCACCTCGACGAGGTCCAGCGAACGGACCGCGGGGTGGGCGCCGCACCGGTGGGCCGCCGCCGTCAGCTGGCGTGGGGTCAGACCGCCGGGCCTGGCCCCCGGGCAGCCGGGCACGAACGAGCGGTCGAGCACGTCGATGTCGAGGTCGACGTGCACCGCGTCGGTTCGGGCGGCGAGGTCGTCGAGCGCCTCGTCGACCACGACCTCGATGCCGCGGCGTTCCACCTCGGCGACGGTGACGACCCGGATCCCCTGTTCGTCGCAGTAACGACGGTACCCGGCACCGTTGGCGTGCCCGTGGATCCCGATCTGCACGACCTGGTCACCGGGCAACCCGTGGTCGAGCAGCCACCGGATGGGGGCGCCGTTGGAGGGCACCTCGTCGTAGGCGCGGACGTCGTGGTGGGCGTCGAACGTGAGCACGCCGAAGCGCTCGATCGGTGCCGCCGGGTGCGCCGCGACGATCGGGGCGGTCACCACGTTGTCGCCGCCGAGGAAGACGTGCACCGGGTCCGTCGCCAGCCCCGCGACGGCCGCATCGATGGCGGTCAGGGCCTCGGCCGTCGGCAGCCGAGCGAGGTCGAGGTCACCGAGGTCGCGGACCGGCAGCTCCTCGAGGTCGATGCCCCGCTCGCCGTCGAACGTGGAGAACCTCGCCAGCACGCCGCGCACCGCGGCGGGCGTGCGCCACGCCTCGCTCGGGCTGATCGACGCCGACGACGTCGGCAGCCCCAGCACCTCGAGCGCCGGGTCGGCGTCGTGCCGCGCCAGCCACGTGGCGGCGCGGGTCCAGTCAGGGTCGGTCGTCATGGCGCCGACCCTACGCGGGCGCCGCATCAGGTGGTGGGACCGCCGAGGCGGCCGGTCAGCCGGTCAGCGGTGGCCACCACGTCCTCGGCGAGGTGGGTCGCGTCGCCCGGGCGGGCGTCGCTCGCCCGGTGGCTGGCGCCGATGCTGGCCACGGCGCGACCGGTGTGGTCGCGGGCGACGGCGGCGACCGACCAGACGCCCGCGGTCACCTCGCCGTCCTCGTGCGACCACCCGCGGGCGGCTTCCTCGTCGAGGACCCGTCGGAGCGCCGCACGTGTCCGTGGGCCGCGGCCGGTGCGGTCGCCGAAGGCCGCCGCGTCGGGGTACAGCGCGGTGACCTGCGCTCGCGATGCCGCGGCGAGCAGCGACCGGCCCGACGCGGTCAGGTGGGCCGGCAGGCGCACGCCGACCTCGGTGACGAGGGCCGCCCCACGTGCCGGCTGCTCCTTGAGCAGGTAGAGCGTGTCGCGGCCGTCGAGCACGCCGAGGTGCGTCGTGGCGCCCGTCGTGGTGGCGAGGTCACGCAGGAGGTGGCCGGCGAGGCGCGACAGGCCGTCGTGGCGCAGGTAGGCGCTGCCGATCTCGAACGCGCCGACGCCGAGACCCCACCGTCGCTCCTCGGGGAGGTGGACGACCAGCCCCTCACGTTCGAGGACGGCGAGCAGGTGGTAGACGGTCGACCTCGGCAGGTCGAGGGCCCGCGCAACGGTCGTCGCCGTCACCGGACGGGGTGACCGGGCGAGCTCCCGCAGCAGCGCGACGGTGCGCGTCGCCGCCGGGATCCGACTGCTGTCACCCACTGGCGTCTCCTCCGTCGCCCTGCTCCGGCGGGCACGACCTGGACTGCCCACGCAGGTGTGTCTTGGATACCAGACAGTTCGCCCCATCGGGTGGTGGCCGGCGCCCCGCGCGCCTGGTCAGGTGTCGCCATGGACACCACCACCGCCACCGTCGCCCTCGGGGCCACGCCCCCCACCGCCGCGGACGTCGTCGCCGTCGCTCGCCACAACGCCGCCGTCGCGCTGACCGACGAGGCGCGTGCCGCCCTCGCCGCGGGACGTCGCCACGTCGACGCGCTCGCCGAGCGTCCCGTCCCCGCCTACGGGGTCTCGACCGGCTTCGGTGCCCTGGCCGACCGCCACATCCCGACCGAGCTGCGCACCAAGCTCCAGCGCTCGCTGATCCGCTCGCACGCGGCCGGATCCGGCGCGCCGGTCGAGCGCGAGGTCGTGCGGGCCATGATGCTGCTGCGCCTGCGGACCCTGACCACCGGTCGGACCGGCGTCCGGCCGGTCGTCGCCGAGACGCTGGTCGCCGTCCTGAACGCGGGGCTCACCCCCGTCGTGCTCGAGCACGGCAGCCTCGGCTGCTCCGGTGACCTGGCGCCGCTCGCGCACGTGGCGCTGGCGCTGATGGGGGAGGGCGAGGTCGACGACGCCACCGGCACGCGACGGCCGGCGGCCGAAGCCCTCGCCGACGCCGGCATCGAGCCCGTCGTCCTGGCCGAGAAGGAGGGCCTGGCCCTCATCAACGGCACCGACGGGATGCTCGGGATGCTCCTGCTGGCGCTCGAGGACCTCCGGGGCCTCCTGCGGGTCGCCGACGTGGCGACCGCCATGAGTGTCGAGGCGCTGCTCGGCAGCGATCGCGTCTTCGCCGACGAACTCCAGCAGTTGCGTCCCCACCCCGGCCAGGCGGTGTCCGCGGCCAACCTCCGTGCGCTGCTCGACGGCTCCCCGATCGTGGCGAGCCACCAGGGGCCCGACTGCACGCTGGTGCAGGACGCCTACTCGCTGCGCTGCGCACCGCAGGTCGCCGGCGCGGTGCGCGACACCGCCGACCACGCCGCCACCGTCGCGGCGCGGGAGCTGGCCAGCATCATCGACAACCCGGTCGTCACCGCCGACGGCGAGGTGTCCTCCAACGGCAACTTCCACGGGGCGCCCGTCGGCTACGTGCTGGACTTCCTCGCCATCGCGGTCGCCGACCTCGCCTCCATCTCCGAACGTCGCACGGACCGCGCCCTGGACGCCAAGCGCTCCCACGGGTTGCCGCCGTTCCTGGCCGACGACCCGGGGGTGGACTCCGGGCTGATGATCGCCCAGTACACCGCCGCCGGCCTCGTCTCGCAGCTCAAGCGTCTTGCCAGCCCCGCGTCGGTCGACTCGATCCCGTCGTCGGCGATGCAGGAGGACCACGTCTCCATGGGGTGGTCCGCCGCACGGGACCTGCGCCGGAGCATCGACGGGCTGGCCCAGGTGCTGGCCATCGAGGTCATGACCGCCGCCCGGGCCCTGGACCTGCGAGCACCGCTCACCCCCGCACCAGCCACCGCCGCCGTGCTCGCGACCCTCCGCGAGCGGGTCGCCGGGCCCGGGGCGGACCGCCACCTCGCCCCCGAGATCGCGGCCACCGTCGACCTCGTCCGCAGCGGCACGCTCGTCGCCGCCGCCGAGACCGTGACCGGCCCGCTCGCCTGACATCCCCACCGGACCGACCCGGAGGAGCTGCCGTGACCGCCACCGAGACGACCGACGTCGCACCGGCCCGACGTGCCGCACGTGGGACCCAGCTGACGGCCCGGGGGTGGCCCCAGGAGGCGGCCCTGCGGATGCTGCACAACAACCTCGACCCCGAGGTCGCCGAGCACCCCGAGCAGCTGGTGGTCTACGGCGGCACCGGCAAGGCCGCGCGTGACACCCGGTCGCTGCTGGCCATCGAGCGCTGCCTCACCGACCTGCGCGGCGACGAGACGCTGCTGGTCCAGTCCGGCAAGCCCGTCGGGGTGTTCACCACCCACGAGTGGGCTCCGCGCGTGCTCATCGCCAACTCCAACCTCGTCGGGGACTGGGCGACCTGGGAGGAGTTCCGTCGGCTCGAGGCGCTCGGCCTCACGATGTATGGCCAGATGACCGCCGGCTCGTGGATCTACATCGGCACGCAGGGGATCCTGCAGGGCACCTACGAGACCTTCGCCGCCGTCGCCGAGGCACGTGCCATGCAGAGCCTCGCCGGGACCATCACCCTGACGGCCGGCCTCGGCGGGATGGGCGGGGCGCAGCCGCTGGCCGTCACGATGAACGGCGGCGTCGCGATCTGCGTCGAGGTCGACGCCTCGCGCATCCAGCGGCGCATCGACCACCGCTACCTCGACGTGGCCGCCGACGACCTCGACCACGCCGTGCGGCTGGCTGAGGAGGCCAAGCGCGAACGCCGCGCCCTGTCGATCGGCGTCCACGGCAACGCCGCGGCCGTGGTCCCCGAGCTGCTGCGCCGCGGTGTCGAGATCGACATCGTGACCGACCAGACCTCGGCCCACGACCCGCTCGCCTACCTGCCGGTCGACGTGGCGTTCGAGGACTGGGACGCCGAACGCACCCGCGACCCCGCCGGGTTCACGGACCGGGCGCGGGCATCGATCGCGACGCACGTCGAGGCGATGGTCGGGTTCCGCGACGGCGGCGCCGAGGTGTTCGACTACGGCAACTCGCTGCGCAGCGAGGCCAAGCTCGGCGGGTACGGGACCGGGTTCGACTATCCCGGGTTCGTGCCGGCCTACATCCGGCCGCTGTTCGCCGAGGGCAAGGGACCCTTCCGGTGGGCGGCGCTGTCGGGTGAGGCGGCCGACATCGCCGCGACAGACGCCGCCGTTCTCGAGCTGTTCCCCGACGACGACAAGCTGCACCGGTGGATCCGCCAGGCCCAGGAGAAGGTCGCCTTCCAGGGGCTGCCCGCGCGCATCTGCTGGCTCGGGTACGGCGAACGGCACCTCGCGGGGGAGCGGTTCAACGACCTGGTCGCCTCAGGTGCCGTTCAGGCCCCGCTGGCCATCGGTCGCGACCACCTCGACGCCGGCTCGGTGGCCTCGCCGCACCGCGAGACCGAGGCCATGGCCGACGGGTCGGACGCGATCGCCGACTGGCCGCTGCTGAACGCGATGCTCAACGTGTCCTCCGGCGCGAGCTGGGTGTCGATCCACCACGGCGGCGGTGTCGGGATGGGGCGGTCGATCCACGCCGGGCAGGTGTGCGTCGCGGACGGCACCGATCTGGCCCGCCAGAAGGTGACGCGTGTGCTGACCAACGACCCCGGCACCGGCGTGATCCGGCACGCTGACGCCGGCTACGACCGTGCCATCGAGGTCGCCGAGGAGCGGGGCGTACGGATCCCGATGCGCGAGGGCGCGGCCGATGAGGGCGCGCCCTCGTGACCAGCACCCTGTTCGACGACATCGGCGAGCTGGTCACCGGCGATCCGTCGGTGGGCGAGGGGCCGCTCGGTGTCCGACGTGACGCTGCCCTGGTGGTCGAGGACGGCGAGGTCGCGTGGGTCGGGGATGCGGGCCACGCCCCGGTCGCGGACCACCGCGTCGATGTCGACCACGCAGCGGTGCTCCCCGGCTTCGTGGACAGCCACGCCCACCTGATCTTCGCCGGTGACCGGCGCGCCGACTTCCTCGCCCGGGTCGAGGGCCGCGGCTACGAGGCGGGTGGGATCCGGACCACGGTCGCCGCGACGCGAGCTGCGTCCGACGAGTCGCTGCTGCGGCGGGCCTCGTCCCTCGTCGACGAGCTGCACGCCCAGGGCGTGACGACCTTCGAGACCAAGTCCGGGTACGGGCTCACCGTGGAGCACGAGGCCCGGTCCTTGGGCGTCGCCCGCGAGCTGACCGACGAGACGACCTACCTCGGCGCGCACGTGGTGCCCGAGGAGTTCACCGATGACGTCGACGGCTACGTCGAGCTGGTGGTCGGCGACATGCTGACCGCCTGCGCCCCGCTGGCGCGGTGGATCGACGTGTTCGTCGAGGACGGCGCGTTCGACGCCGACCGGGCCCGCACGATCCTGGCCGCAGGAGCTGCAGCCGGGCTCGCACCGAGGGTGCACGCCAACCAGCTCGGGCACGGACCCGGCGTGCAGCTCGGCTGCGAGGTCGGCGCAGCTTCCGTCGATCACTGCACCTTCCTCAGCGACGAGGACGTCGACGCCCTCGCCGGTTCGGGGACCGTGGCCACGCTGCTGCCGGGGGTCGACTTCTCGACCCGGATGCCCTACCCGGACGCGAGGCGCCTGCTCGACGCTGGAGTGACCGTCGCGCTCGCGACGGACTGCAACCCCGGCAGCTCGTTCACCACCTCGCTGCCGTTCTGCATCGCCCTCGCCGTGCGTGAGTACGGGATGACGCCGACCGAGGCCGTCGCCGCCGCCACCCTCGGCGGCGCCGCGGCGCTCCGGCGCAGCGACGTCGGGCGGCTCACCGTGGGTTCAAGGGCTGACCTCAACGTCCTCGAGGGCAGCCACATCGACCTTGCCTACCGCCCGGGTGTGCCCCTGATCCGCGGGACCTGGATCGGCGGGCGCCGCTGGACGGCCACCACTCGCCCCGTGCTGCGGGGATAGGGTCCGCCCGCCCCGACCAGCGAGCACCCGTGTCCGGCTTCGACCTCCACAGCCACACCGACCTCTCCGACGGCACCACCTCGATCGAGGCGAACGTCGCCGATGCCGTGGCGCTCGGTCTCGAGGGCCTCGGGGTGACCGACCACGACACCACCGCACCGTTCGAACGTGCGGTCGCGGCAGCCGCCGGGACCGGGCTCGAGCTGGTGCTCGGCACCGAGTTCTCCGCCGAGCTCGACGGGTTCTCGGTCCACGTCCTCGGCTACTGGATCGACCCCACCGACCAGACGCTGCAGATCGAGCTCGACCGGTTGCGTGACGAACGCACCCACCGGGCACGCGCGATCGTCGTGAAGTTCAACGAGCTCGACGTGCCGGTCCGCTTCGAGCGGGTCCAGCAGCTCGCGGGCGCCGCGCCCATCGGACGACCCCACATCGCCCAGGCCGTGGTGGAGACCGGTGCAGCGTCGGACACGCGCGAGGTGTTCGACACCTGGCTCGCCGACGGCGGGCCCGCCTACGTCGAGAAGCACGCCGTCAGCCCGGTGCGAGCCGTGGAACTGCTGCGTGGCGCGGGCGGCGTCGCCGTGCTCGCCCACCCCGGGCTGTACGGCGCTCGTGACGGCCACGGTGGCATCCCCGCCGAGGTCGTCGAGGAGCTCACCGCCGCCGGTCTGGCGGGCATCGAAGCGCGGCACCCGGATCACACCGACGAGCACCTGGACCGCTACGTCGACCTCGCGCGGGCGCTCGACCTCGTGGTCACCGCCGGCAGTGACTACCACGGCGAGGCCAAGACCAACCGCCTCGGCAGCGCCACCACCCCTCGCGTCGCCGTCGAAGCCCTCCGGGCACGCCGCCCGGAGTGACCGGGCGTAGCCAGCACCTCACGGGCCGTGCGGCACCCCTGGCCGTTCAGCCGTGACCGAACGGCCAGGACGAGCGGAGGGTCGGAACCCGGACACCTGACCACGGCCGTGCGCGAAACTCCACGCCGGCGTCCTCGTCCGAAGGGTTCGGATAGCTCGCCGTGAAGGAGGCACTCAGTGGAGGTCCAGAAGGCGCAGAAGATCGTCCCCGTCCCCACCCTGCACTTCAGCGAGGGAGCGCTCGCCGGGCGGGTCGTGCGGCTCGACCGTGACGTGGCGACCCTCGGTCGGCGGGAGGACAACGCCTACGTCCTGCCCGACCCGCGCGTCTCGCGAGTCCACGCCGAGATCCGCAAGGAGGCCAACGCGGTCATCGTGACCGACCTCGGATCCTCCGCGGGCACGAAGGTCAACAACGAGGACATCGCCGGCCCGGCCGTGATCCGCCACGGCGACAAGGTCAGCTTCGGTCCCGTCACCGCCACCTTCGAGGACCCGGCCGCCGCGTCGCAGGCCGAGGACGCCACGATGGTGTTCGAAGTGCCCAAGGTCGAGACCGGCCCCCACCTGTCCCCGCGCCAGCAGCAGGTGCTCGAGCTGATGGCCGAAGGCATGACCAACGCCGAGATCGGCGAGCAGCTCGGCGTGACCGAGCGCACCGTCAAGGCCTACGCCCAGGAGCTCTACGACAAGCTCGGCGTCCGCAACCGCGCCGGAGCCGTCGCCGAAGCCGCCAAGTTGGGCCTGCTGTAACGTTCACACCGAACGGACCTACGCCGAGGTCCGACGCACTTCCCGTCACCCCCCGGACGAGCGCCGGGGGGTGACGGCTGTCCGACGACCACCGAGCACGGTGCCCTGGTGCCGGAGCTCCGGGGGGCTCAAGCGCAGCGCAGGCCCCCCAGGGGCCGAGCAGCAAGGTCCCCCCGGAGTCCGGTCCAGGGTGCCGTGCGGCGAACAGCCGGAACGCCCATGGACATCCAACTCGCCGTCCAAGCCTTCGTCACCCTGCTCGTCATCATGAGTCCGCTCGGGAACGTGCCGGTGTTCCTGGCGCTGACGGAGGGGGAGGGTGTCCGGGCTCGGCGTCGGACAGCCGCGCACGCGTTGCTCGCGGCGGCGGGTCTGATCTACCTGTTCGCGTTCTTCGGGACCCGGATCCTGGCCGCGCTGTCGATCGGGTTGCCGGCACTGCAGGCCTCGGGCGGAGTCGTGCTCTTCCTCGTGGCGCTGCAGATGCTGCGGGGCGACGCGCTCGTGCCGACGCGCGCGGAGGGCGTCAGCGTGGCGGTCGTGCCGCTCGGTGTGCCGATCCTCGCCGGACCGGGGGCGATCAGCGCGGTGATGGTCTTCATGACCAGCGGCGATGGTGGGCAGCTGGAGCTGATGACGCAGGTCTCGGTGGCGCTGGCCATCGCTGCCGTCCTCGCGGTGATCTGGGTGGTCCTGCGCTACGCCGGCGCCGTCGAACGGCTGCTGCGGCCGAACGGGATCCACCTGGTCACGCGGGTGATGGGGATGCTGCTGGTGGCGATCTCGATCGAGCTGGTGGCGACCGCCGTCCAGGCCTACGCGGCCGGAGCGTCGGCGCTGCCCTGACCCGGCCACGGTGACCGGCCGGGGCGCGCGGTGCGGACCAGCGCACGGGCCTCGGTAGGCTCGCCGGCGACCGCACCGGACCCTGGAGCCTCGTGACCGCCACCGTCGTGGCCTTCGCCAACCAGAAGGGTGGCGTGGGCAAGACCACGACCACCCTGTCGGTGGCCGCTGCGATGGCTGAGCTCGATCGTGCCGTCCTGGTCGTCGACCTCGACCCGCAGGCGTGCCTGACGTTCTCGCTCGGCTACGACCCCGACCGGGTCGAACCGTCGCTCAACGACACCGTGGTCGGCCGCTCGAGCCTCGCCGAGACGATCGTCCAGCACGGAGAAGTCGACGTCGTGCCGGCCAACATCGACCTCGCCGGCGCCGAGGTCACGTTGCTGTCGCGCACCGGTCGCGAGTACCTGCTGCGCGGCGAGCTCGCTGACCTCCTCGACTCCTACGACGCGGTGCTGATCGACTGCGCCCCGTCCCTCGGGGTGCTGACGATCAACGGGTTGACCGCCGCGGATCAGGTCGTCATCCCGGTGCAGTGCGAGACGTTGGCCCACCGCGGGGTCTCGCAGCTGCTCGACACCATCAGCGACGTGCGGCGCCTGACCAACCGCGGGCTGCAGATCCGTGGCCTCGTCGCCACGATGTTCGACCCGAGGACCCGCCACAGCCGTGAGGTGCTGCGCGACCTCCTGGCCCGCTACGAGCTGCCGCTGATCGGCGCACCGGTGCGCAAGTCCGTGCGGTTCGCCGAGGCGCCGACCACCGGGCTGTCGCTGCTCGGCGGCGGCACCGACGTGCCGGGTGCGGCGGCGTACCGGGTGATCGCCCGTGAGCTGCTCGACCTCGACGTCCCGCAGGAGCTGCTCGACGACGCCGGGTGGGACCACGATCGGCGGGCTGACGTGCTCGGCCTCGCGGAGGCGACGGACCCGGGCCGTGCCTGAGGAGCCCCGCACCGACGGACCGTCACGGTCCCGGCGCCTCGACCGGGTCGACCCGCCCGATCTGCGGACCCCACGCCCGCGCGACGTGGCCGGCAAGGAGGCGCTGTACTCCACCGCCCCCTCGGCGGCGCCCTCGTCGCAGGTGCAGGTGCTGTGCCGCAGGTGCGACGTCGAGAGCGGGATCTCGATCGTCGCCTTCGCCAAGCTGCTGCGACCGCCGGTGCTGTGGAACCCGCTGACCCGCAAGCTCTGGGCCCGCTGCCCGACGTGCGGCCGCCGGGCCTGGCTGCGTGTCCGGCAGGGGCAGGCGCTGCGCGCCCTGCTCGACCGCACCCCGCTGCGCTAGCCAGGGTCGCAGCGCCCGCTGACGGAGCCGGTGACGGTGACGCGACACCGGCGTCCCGCGCCAACCTGGCGTCACCGTGCGTGGCTGGCGTCACCGCGGTGACGCCAGCCCGACGGGGCTCAGGGGAGGTGCTCGACCTTCACGCGGCGAGCGAGCTGGGGATCGCCGTCACCCCGAGCTTCCTCGCCCCGGCGCGCGGGGGTCACGGTCGGATCGAGGTCACGCTCGGCGCGCCCTCCGCCACCGCGGCCGCTCCGGGAACCGCCCCGGTTGCCGCCGCTGCCGCGCTTGCCGCCGCTGTCGCTGCCACCGTCACGGTTGCCGCCACCGCCGCGGCTCCGGCCGCCACGGTCGTCACGGCTGCGCGACCCGCGGTCCCCCTCGCGTTCGCCGCCGTCCCGCCCGGAGCGCTGTCGGCCGCCACCCTCGCCTCGGGCGCCGCCATCGCGGCGACCCGATCCGTTCTCCTCGCGGTCGCCGCGGCCACGGTCGGACGCGCCCCGGTCGCGTGCCTCGGGGGCGCGGGCGCCACGGGCCCGTGCGCGGGTGCGGCCACCGCCGTCCTTCTCGGTCGACGGCGACTCGCCCGTGTCACCGCTCTGCGCGGTCCGTTCGGTGCGATCGTCTCCGTCCCGGCTGCGGGTGCGTGTCCGCGTGCGGGTGCGGGTGTCGCGGCTCTCGCTGCGCGCCGGCGGCTCGTCGCGCTTCGGCTCGTCGCGCTTCGGCTCGTCGAGCTTCGGCTCGTCGCGCTTCGGTTCGTCGCGCTTGGCCTCGTCGCGCTTCGGGTCCTCGCGCTTCGGGTCCTCGCGCCTCGAACGATCGCGCGTCGGTGCCGGCTGCACGTCCGAACGAGCGCGGTCCTTGCGGGACCGGTCCGCGTCGCGGTCGTTGCCGGTGCCTTCGCTGGAGCGCTTCGACTTCGGACGGCCGTCCGAGCTGCCCTTGCGGCCCCCACCGTCACGGCCACCGCGTCCGCTGTCACGGCCACCGCGTCCGCTGTCACGGCCACCGCGTCCGCCGTCACGGCCACCGCGTCCGCCGTCACGGCCGCGGTCGTCACCCTCGGGTGCGCGACGGTCGGAACGGGTCCCGGCCTTCGCGGCGGCGACGTGGGCGTCCCACGGGCGCTCCGCCGGCAGGTCGAAACGCTCGGTCAGCTCCTCGGAGGTGGAGAAGATGGCCGCGACCGGGTTGTCGGCCTGGCCGAGCTTCTTGCGCACCACGTTGAGGCGGTCGATCTCGTTGAACTCGGCGAAGGTGACCGCGACACCGTCGCTGCCGGCTCGCGCGGTGCGCCCGATGCGGTGCAGGTACATCTTCTCGTCGTCGGGGCAGTCGTAGTTGATGACGTGGGTGACGTTCTCGACGTCGAGTCCGCGGGCAGCGACCTCGGTCGCGACCAGGACCGTCGCCGAGCCGTCGCGGAACCTGTCGAGGTTCTTCTCGCGCGTGGCCTGCCGCAGGTCGCCGTGGATCGCGATGGCCGGGGTGGCGAGGTCCTCGAGCTCACGGACGAGCCGGTCGGCCATGTGCTTGGTGCGGACGAAGACGTAGACGCCGCCGCGGCCGGGGGACTGCAGGATGCGCGCGAGCACCCGCGGCTTGTCCATCCGGTGGACCTGGAAGAAGTGCTGGGTGACGTTCGGGGCGGTCTGGACCACCTCGTGGTCGGCGCGCATGAACGTCGGGTGGTCGAGGTAGCGACGGGCGAGCTTGACGACCTCGGTCGGCATCGTCGCCGAGAACAGCATCCCGTGGCGGTCGTCGGAGCACGCCTGCACGAGGCGCTCGACGTCGGGTAGGAACCCCATGTCGAGCATCTCGTCGGCCTCGTCGAGGACCAGTTCGGTCACGCCGTCGAGCACGAGGTTGCGCTTGTTGACGTGGTCGAGCAGGCGGCCCGGGGTTCCGACGACGATCTCGTGACCCTCGCGGAACGCCGTCTCCTGCTCCTCGTAACCGACGCCGCCGTACACGGCGATGGTGCGCAGGCCGAGGGCCTGGCCGATCTGCATCTCCTCGGCGACCTGGAGGCACAGCTCGCGCGTGGGCACGATCACCAGCGCCTGGGTGCCACCACCGGGGGTCAGACGACCGAGCAGCGCGAGCGCGAACGCCAGCGTCTTGCCGGTGCCCGTACGCGCTTGGCCGATGACGTCGTGGCCCTTGGTGGCGACCGGGAGCGTCAGCTCCTGGATCGGGAAGGGCGCCATGATGCCCTTGGCAGCGAGGGCGTCGGCGAGCTTCGGATGGACGCCACAGTCGACGAAGCTGCGGACCGTGCGCTCGGGCGCGGCCTCGGTCTCGCCTTCGGGCTGTGGTGCGTCGGACGTGGTGGGAGCCCCCTTGGCGGCCTCGTCGGTCGCGGCGGGGGGGGTGGTCTGCTCAGGCATGTCGCTCGTTCTGGGTGGGCGAGCTGCGCGCTGCGTGTGGGCGCTCCCGGACCGGTGGTCCTCACGGGACGGGCTCCTGGTCGGAGCTCGGCCCGGTGCGGGGCGCCGCGGTCATCCCGGTCGTACCGGGGTGTCGGAACGTGCGGCTTCGCGTGGGTGGGCGGCGAGGTGCGGTCTCCGTCCCGGCTGCAGCCTCGCAGCGGGGAGGTCCCTCGCGGTGGTGGCCGGCGTTCCCTGTTCGCTGCCGACCCGTCGACGTGCCGTCCGGTTCGTGGACGTCACGGGGAGCGAGGGTACCGGACGACCGGCCTCGGACGCACGGTCCGGTGGTGGCTGCAGTCGGACCCGGGCCGGGGCTAGCGTCGTGCTCGTGCCGATCGGCGGCACCGACCGGACCCGGAGAGCCTGTGGCGACCACCGCGCCGACCCGAGCTGCGGCGCTGCTCGATCGTTACCTGGACCTCCTGCGCGACCACGAGCCGGTCACCTGGACACGCATCGGCGGCAGCGGCCGCGACGGCGACCTGCCCGAGGTCGGCTCGGACGCCGACGCAGCCCGCAGCCGCGACCTGGCTCGCCTCGGCACCGAGGTGCGCGCGGCCAGGGACGCGGTGCCCCGGGACGCCACCGGCGAGGACCGTGAGGCCCGCGACGATCTCATGCTGCTCGCCGAGGAGCTCGAGTACCGCCGCTTCCTGGTCGACGTCCGGCCGCGGTACGCGACCGATCCGCTGGCAGCGCTGGAGGCGGTCGCCTCGGGTCTGCACGAGCTGCTGCGTCGCCGCGACCTGCCGCGTGAGGAGCAGGTCCGCCGGCTGTCGGCGGCGGTCGCTCGGGCCCGTGCGGTCCCGTCCTTCCTCGAGCAGGCCGGCCGAGCCCTCGTCGCGGCCCCGGCCCCGCACCTCGAGGTCGCCATCGCCCGGCTGGACGGCCTGTGCGACCTGCTCCGCGACCAGCTGCCTGCGCGCGCGAACGCCCTCGGCGTCGATCCCAGCGACGCGTGCGCGGCCGGTGCCGTGGGGGTCGAGGGTGTGGAGGCGTTCGGCGCGCTGCTCGACGAACTCCGCGGTGAGGTCCCGGCCCCCTGGCGCCTCGGCCCCGACCACCACGAGGTGATGCTGCGTTCGGCGCTCGGGGCCGCCCTCCCGCCGGCCGAGATCGCGGACCGTGCGCGGGCCTGGCTCGACACGGTCCGTACGGAGCTGGCCGAGCTGGCAGCCGCCGGCTGGTCCCGGCGCTTCCCGGGCGAGCCGGTCCCGGCTGACGAGGCCGAACGGGTCCGACGGTCGCTCAGGCACGTGGCCCGGACGGCGGTCTCACGCGACGAGCTGGTCGCGGAGGCGCGGCGTGCCGTGGTCGAGGCCCGGGCCTTCGCCGAGACCCTCGGTCTCGGGGACCTGCCGCCGGCCGAGCGCCTCACCGTCACCGAGGTGCCGAGCTACCTCGCCGGCATCGCCGTCGCCTTCATCAGCCAGGCCCCCCCGCTCGATCCGTCGGGCGGCTGCGTCTACTACCTCTCCCCGGTGCCCGACAGCTGGGACGACGACCGGGCCGCCAGCTTCCTGCGCGAGTACACGCCCGCGCAGCTGCGCTCGCTGGCGCTCCACGAGGGCTACCCCGGTCACTTCGTCCAGCTCGAGCACGCCTCCCACCACCCGCGCCTCGCCCGCCGGCTCCTGACCCGGCCGGCGTTCGCCGAGGGGTGGGCGATCCACGTCGAGCGCGAAGCGGTCCGCGCGGGGTTCGGTGACGGGGCGACCTCGGCCGTCGAGGGGGACGACTACCGCCTGACCCAGCGCAAGCTCGAGCTGCGGATCGCGACCAACGCGCTGCTCGACGTCGGCCTGCACACCGGGGACCTCGATGACGACGGGGCCATGGCGCTCCTGAAGGACGGCGCCTTCCAGGAGGACGCCGAGGCTCGCGGCAAGCTCACCCGCGCCAAGGTCACCTCCGGTCAGCTGTGCAGCTACTTCGTCGGCGGTGCCGAGCTCGCCGACCTGCACGAAGAGGTTCGTGACCGGGAGGGCGCTGCCTTCGACACCGCCGCCTTCCACCAGCGGCTGCTGTCCCACGGCACCCCGACCGTCGACGTGGTGCGTCGCGCGCTGGCCGACGACGCCCCGGTCCGCCGCCCCTTCGCCTGACGGTGTGCGCGTCGTGCCAGGTGTGCACCGGCACCAGCGCCGCGAGCCGGGCGGCTTGACCCGGGCCGCCTGAGCCCCGGGTGCGGCCGCCGGTCGGCGCGGCTAGCGTCGGTCGGCTGCCGTCCTACGAGGGACCCGTGTCCATCGCTCCACCGCTCGACACCCGCGCCGGGGCCCCGTCCGTGCGGCTGCGCGGGGTGGTCAAACGCTTCGGGTCCCTGACCGCCGTCGACCACCTCGACCTCGAGGTCCCACCGGGGGTCTGCTTCGGCCTGCTCGGTCCGAACGGGGCGGGCAAGTCGACCACGATGCGGCTGCTGACCGGCCAGGCGGTCGCCGACGAGGGCCTCGTCGAGGTGCTCGGCCACCCGCTGCCGAGCGAGAGCAAGGCTGCGCGGGCGCGCTGTGGTGTCGTGCCGCAGGTCGACGACCTCGATGACGAGCTGACGGTCGCCGAGAACCTCGGCGTCTACGCCCGGTTCCACGGCATCCCACGGCGGGAGCGGACCGACGCGGTCGCCCGGGGCCTGCAGATCGCCGAGCTCGTCGACCGGGCCGACACCCCCACCGAGGAGCTGTCGGGCGGGATGCGTCGCCGCCTGCTCATCGCCCGCGGCCTCGTGCACCGGCCCGAGCTCGTCCTGCTCGACGAGCCCACCGTCGGGCTCGACCCGCAGGTGCGCGCCCAGCTGTGGGCGACCGTGGATGCGATCAAGCACGCGGGCGCGACCGTCGTGCTCACCACCCATTACATCGAGGAGGCGGAGCGGTTGTGCGACGAGGTCGCCGTCGTGCACCACGGCCGGATCGTGGCTCGCGGGACCCCGGACGATCTCATCCGTGACCACGTGGGACGGGACGTGCTCGAGATCCCGGGCCGCGCTGAGGACCTCGCGGCGATCACCGCCGAGGTCCGTGCGGCCGGTTTCGCGACCCGGTCGGCCGGCACGGCGGTCGCGGTGCTCGGCGCCGAACGGCTCGAGCCCGGCGTCGCCGCGCGCGGTCGTCGCCGGACCGCGAGCCTCGAGGACGTCTTCGTGGTGCTCACGGGGGAGGAGCCCGATCCGCGGCCCGCCTCCCGCTCCGAGGAGGTGGCCCGGTGACGACCACGTTGCCGCCCGTCGTCGCATCCCGACCCGAGCCGCGACGGTTCGAGCCGCGCACCGTTGCCGCCATCGTGCACCGCGAGTGGCGCGTGTTCCGGCGCGTGTGGTTCTCGACGGCCTTCGGTTCCGTCGCCGAGCCGATCCTGTACTTCGTGGCGTTCGGGTACGGGTTCGGTGCCCTCGTGGCCAGCGTCGCGGGCCTGGACTACCTCGACTTCATCGCCACCGGGGCCATCGCGATCGGCATCCTGTTCTCGAGCGCCTTCCCGGGCCTGATCAACGGCTACTTCCGACGCAAGGAGCAGCACCTCTACGACGGCATCCTGGCCGCGCCGGTGTCCGTGGCCGAGATCGTCACCGGTGAGGCGCTGTGGAACTCCTTCCGGGTCACGGTGGTGGCCGTCGTGACCACCCTGGTGGCGTTCGCGTTCGGCGTGCGGCCCGGTATCGGCGTGCTGCTCGTGCCCGCCGTGTCGGTGGTCGGCGGGTTCGGGTTCGCGTGTGCCGGGGCGGCGTTCGGCGCGCTGCTGCGCTCGACCCACGGGTTCGACTTCGTCATCGTCGGCGTGATCGTCCCGATGTACGTCGTCGCCGGCACCTTCTTCCCCCTCGACACCCTCCCGACCGCCCTGGCCACGATCGGCCAGGTGAACCCGCTGACCCACGTCGTCGAGCTGCTCCGCATCCTCACGTTCGGGACGGGCACGGCGCTCGATGCGCTCGGTCACCTCGGGGTCGTGCTCGTTTTCGACCTGCTGGCCTGGGCGGCCGCGGTGCGCCTGCTGAAGCGCGCCCTCGTCACTTGACCGACCGTCGGCGATGAGTTCCGGGCGTCCGGTGGGTCCGACCTCCGACGCCCGAACCGCCGATCGACGGAGCGCCGATGACCACGCTGGAGGGGTCGACGACCACCTGGAGCCCGCAGCTCGACCCACGGTTCAGCGCCCCGGGCGCGGCCCCAACGTCGTGGCCGGAGGTCCGCCAGGTGCTGACCGACGCCGAGCTGTTCTGGATCTCGACGGTGCGCGCCGACGGGCGACCGCACATCACCCCCTAGGCGGTGTGGCACGACGACGCGGTCCACTTCTGCGCCGGCGGTGACGAGCAGAAGGCCGTGAACATCGCGACCCACCCGCACGTGGCCCTGACCACCGGGTGTGATCGCTGGGACGGCGGACTCGACGTGGTGGTCGAGGTCGATGCCGGCGGGTACACCCGTCTCCTGCCCGACCGGGCGTGACGTGTCGAGGCCCGGTCGTCACCGACGTCCGCCCCGCGGTTCAGGCTCCCGGGCCGCGCAGGACGATGCCGCGGAAGCCGTACCAGATCAGGTCCGTCAGCCGGTCCACGAGGACGTCACGGGGCGTGTCGTCGGCCTCGAGCCACCGGTCGCCGACCAGCTGCACCATGCCGACCATCCCGACCCCCCAGGTCGCCGCGGGCGCCGGATCGAGGCGGGCACCGGTCAGCTCGCGGGTGACGGCCCCGACGACCTGGTCGCACACGACGGTGAGCGCGTCGTCGATGGGCGACCGGGCGCCCTGCCGCTCGGAGGGCGCGACGCGGGTCACGAAGCGGTGCAGCTCGGGGTCACGCTCGAGGAACGCGAGGTAGGTCGCCATCACGGTGCGGATGCGCTCGCGCGGGTGGTGCTGCTCGGCGATGGCCGACCGCAGCTCGTCGGTCAGCCGCTGCGCGTGGCGAGCGGCGACCGCGTCGAACAACCCGCCGCGATCCCCGAAGTGGCGGTACAGCACGGGCTTGGTGATGCCGGCCTCGGCGGCCAGCGCCTCCATCGACACCTCCGGTCCGTCACGGCGGATGGCCCGGTCGGCGGCGTCGAGCAGCTCGTCGCGGCGGGCGGCACGCACCGCGGCCCGTGCGCCTTCTCTCGCGCCCACGTCGCTGCCCTCCCGTCGTCGGCGCGGTCCCTCCACGCGTGCCTCCACCCGCCTCCGCCGCGCTCGCACGGCACGCGCAGAACTGACACGCTGGTCAGGTTGCTGGCCGGCCGCCGTCACCGTTACCGTCGGTAAGCGTTACCAACGGTAACACCCCCGGCAATACCTGGTCGCCCCGGTCGGGGCGCCCGACGACTGGCTCCTGGGAGGACCCGCCGTGCCGTTCGATCTGAAGCTCACCGAGGAGCAGATCTCCGCCCAGAAGTGGGCGCACGACTTCGCTCGCAAGGAGATGCGGGAGGCCACCGTCGACGGTGTGCCCGCCCACCGCCACTACGACGAGGTCGAGGAGTTCCCCTGGCCCATCGTGCAGAAGGCGGCCGAGGTCGGTCTGTACGGCCTCGAGTACTACCAGATGGCCGGTCAGGACCCCACGGGTCTGACCCAGGCGCTGATCATCGAGGAGCTGTTCTGGGGCTGCGCCGGTATCGGCCTCGCCATCTTCGGCTCGGGTCTCGCGCTCGCGGGCCTGGCGTCGTCGGGCACCGGTGACCAGATCGCCGAGTGGGCGCCGCGCATCTTCGGCACACCCGACGACGTCAAGGTCGGCGCCTACGCCGTGTCCGAGCCGGGCGCCGGGTCGGACGTCAGCAAGATCCGCACCAAGGCCACCAAGGTCGAGGGCGGGTGGCTGCTCAACGGCGAGAAGATCTGGATCACCAACGGGGGCATCGCTGACGTCCACATCGTGGTCGCCACCGTCGACCCGACGATCGGTCACCGCGGCCAGGCCTCGTTCATCGTGACCAGCGACGCCGAGGGCTTCCAGGAGACCAAGAAGACCAAGAAGCTCGGCATCCGCGCCTCGCACACCGCCGAGCTGTCGTTCACCGACTGCTTCGTGCCCGACGAACAGCTGCTCGGTGGGCAGGACAAGCTCGACGCCAAGATCGATGCGGCTCACAACCCGGATCCGAACCGCAAGTCCAGCGGCGCGCTGTCGACCTTCGAGGCGACCCGTCCGATCGTCGGCATCCAGGCCGTCGGCGTGGCCCGCGCGGCCTTCGACGCGTCCGTGCAGTACGCGATGGAGCGCGAGACGTTCGGTGTGCCGATCATCCGCCACCAGGCGATCGCCTTCAAGCTCGCCGACATGGCCACCGAGATCGACGCCGCCCGCCTGCTGTGCTGGCGCGGGATCAACATGGGGACGACCTGGACCCCGTTCAAGCACGGCGAGGGCTCGATGGCCAAGCTGCACGCGGGCCGCACCGCCGTCCGCGTGACCGACGAGGCGATCCAGATCCACGGCGGCTTCGGGTACTCGCGCGAGTTCGACGTCGAGAAGTTCCACCGCGACTCGAAGATCTACGAGATCTTCGAGGGCACCAAGGAGATCCAGCAGTTGGTCATCGGTCGCGCCATCGCCCGCAGCCACGGCGGCACGGCCGCCTGACCGTCAGCCTGCACCCCCTGCGCTGCCCACCGGTCCGTCCTCACCGCCGCTCGCGCGTGAGGCGTCGGGGGGCAGCTCGCGTCGTGACAGCCCGGTGCGGCCCTCGTCGGCGAGGCGGAGCGCCTCGGTGGGCGAGAGCTCGAGGGGTCCCACCCGCCGCTCGAGCCGGTCGGCGTGGACCCGGACATGGGGGCCGCCGTGGTCGGTCGGCGCCGGCGGCGGGGGCGGCGGGGGGTACGCGGCCGCGGGAGCCTCGGGCGCGCCGGCAGGCTCGGGCGCCCCGCCGCCCTCGGCAGCCTCGTGGGGCGCAGCAGCCACACCCGGCGCGGGCGTGACGCCGGGGACGCTCGCGGCTGGTGCGGGGAACGCTCCGTGGTGTGCGTTCGGTGCGCTATCTGTCGCGTTGGGTAGGACGTTGGTCACAGCGGGTGGTCGTGACCGGGCCGAGTAGGGTCCCGTGTCGGTACCGTCCGGTGGTGATGGTCCGCGCGAGAACGCGGTCCGCAGCCGGTCGAACCACCGCCGCGTGCGACGTCCGGTCACCGGATCGCTCCTCGGCCGTCGTGGGTCGTCATCAGGGGCAGGCTAGGGCAGGCTCGCGCCACCGGTGGTGGCCGCGGGTGGGGGACGCACCGGTGGACCGGGCGATGGGTACCGCGGAGGACCGCGGAGGGAGGGACGCTGGTGACCACACCGGGCGCCTCCGACAACGGTCTCGAGGCGGTCCCCTCGGCCGACGAGCTGCAGCGAGCCATCGCGTCCGTCACCGGTGTGACGACCGCCGAGGTGTCACGGGCGAGCAACGGTCGCGACCGGCTGCGGATCTCCCTCGCCCCCGGTGAGGATCCGGAGGCGGTCGCCTGGAGCGTGGCGGCGACGCTGCGCGAACGGTTCGGCATCGCCCTCGACCCGGCGGCGATCTCGGCGCGGGCGATCGCCGATCCGTCGGACGACCCCGTGCGCGTCATCAGCCGCGTCGAGCCGGCACCCAACGGTCGCCGAACGCCGGACTGGCCCCCGCCGCCCCCCGTCGCCGCGTCCGCCCCGGCCGGGAGGGACCGGCCCGAGGCGCCGGCCGACGACACCCCGACCGAGCAGTCGCCGGCGCAGGGTGCGGCCGCCGACGGGGCACCGCGTCCTGTGGGAGCCGATCGCCCGGCCCCGGCCGACCTGGTCGCAGCCGCGCGCGCCACGCTGGCCGACGACGAGCCGTCGGCGTCGGGCCGCAGCCGGGCTGCCATCGACCGGCTCTCCGCGGAGCCGGTCGGTGACGAACTCGACGTCACGGCGACCCTGTCGCTGTCCGGCCGAGCGGTGACCGGGCGGGCTCGCGGGATCCGGACCCGCCGGGGCCGCTGGCGGGCGATCAGCGAGGCCACCCTCGATGCGCTCGGGTCGCTGAGCGCCGACCGGGTCCGCGGTCACGTCGACCACGTGACGGTCCTCACCTTCGCCGACCTCGCACACGTGAGCGTGTCGGTCACCCTCCTGACCGACAGTGGCGAGGAGACCTTCCTCGGCGCGGCGCTGGTGCGCGAGGACCCGGACCGGGCGGTGATGCGTGCGACCCTCGACGCGGTCAACCGACGGGTCGAGCCGTGGCTCGCCGAAGCCGCGATCTCCGAGGCCGGCTGACCGACCGCCGGTCGACGACCTACCCGGTCAGAGCGCCTCGTCGCGAGCCAACGCGGCATCGGCAGCGGCCGTGCGCCCGGGCTCGTCCAGCACGTCGATGCCCTCGTCGGCGAAGCGGCGTGCGACGGCAGCGGCACGCCGGTCGCCGTGTACGTCCAGGTCGTGCTGCCCCTGGGCCACGAGCAGGGCGGCCTGCAGCGCCCGACCGAGCGTGACCGCGAACCGGCGGGCGCCGTGCGCGATGATGTCCGGACCTCCGTCGAGGGCGCGGACCAGCCACGCGGATGCGTGGTCCACGGCGTCGACGGCCAGCTTGCCGACACCGGCGAGCGCATCGTCGGTCGCGGTCTCGGCGGCCCGCCGCACCTCGGCCGCGTAAGCCGTGACCGTCTCCTCGGTGCCGATCGCACGCAGGGCGTCCATCGACAGCACGTTGGTCGTGCCCTCCCAGATGGGCAGGACCTGGGCATCGCGGAGCAGAACGGGCAGGTGGGTGTCCTCGACGTACCCGGCGCCGCCGAAGGACTCGATGGCCTCGGAGGCGGCGGCCACCGCCTGCTTCGCGGTCAGCAGCTTCGTGACCGGTAGCAGCAGGCGCAGCGCGAGTCGTTCCTGCTCGCTGGCCTCGCCGGCCTCCTCGCGGCCGAGCAGCAGCGCCGCGTGGAACGCGAGCTGGAGGGAGGCCTCGTGCTGGACCCGGAGCCACGCGAGCGTGGTCTGGTGCAGCGGGTTGTCGATCAGGTGGCCGCCGAACGCCTCGCGTCGCCGGGCGTAGTCCCGGGCCAGGGCGAGGCCGCGCCGGGTCCCGCTGGCAGCGATGATCGAGTTCCACAGCCGGGTGATCGTCAGCATCGGTGCGATGTTGCGCGTCCCCGAGGACGGCGGTCCGACCAGGTGGGCGACGGTCCCGTCGAGGGCCAGCTCGGCGGTCGGTAGCTGCTTGGTCCCGAGCTTGTCCTTGAGGCGCACCACGCGGAGGTTGTTGAGGCGCCCGTCCTCGTCGCGGACCTCGACGTAGAACATGGCGAGGCCCCGGCCGCCGGCGTCGTTGCCTTCCGGCCGCGCCAGGGTCAGCGCCATCTGGCTCGTGATCGCCGAGGTGAACCATTTGGTGCCCGACAGGCGCCAGACACCGCCGTCCTGGACCGCCACGGTCTCGGACCGGCCGACGTCGGAGCCCCCCGTGCGCTCGGTCATCCACTGACCCGAGGTCCAGAACGCGTCGGGGTCGCGCGAGGTCAGACGCGGGACGGCGCGGTCGATCAGCTCGCGGTCACCCGAACCGAGCAGGGTCTTGGCCGCCCCGTCGGTCATGGCGAGCGGGCACGAGAACAGCGCGGAGGACGGGCCGTAGAGGTAGGCCAGCGCGAACTGGTGGACCCGGGACCACGGGCCGTGTGCACGTTCGTAGCCGGTGGCGATCACGCCGTGCCGCGCGGCGACCTCGGCCATCCGCTCCCAGCCCGGGTGTGGCTCGACGCGGTCGACGCGGTTGCCCCAGGCGTCGAACGGCACGTGACGCGGTTCGCCCTCGCGGGTGTCGATCGCGTCCGCAAGGTCCTTGAGCTCGGTCGCCGCCAGTAGCCCCATCTCCGCCAGGGCCGGCGTGATGTCGGCACGGACATCAGCCGGCAGCACGCGCTCGAGGTAGCGCTGGAGGGCGAGGTCGTCCTCCCACTCGTCGCGCAGCCGCGGAGCGTCCTGGAAGAACCCCGTCGCTTCGACCGTGGTCACGTCGCCACCCTCCCGCTCGCGGCTGGAACGTTCCTGGACCGAACGTTCCGCACCCGCGACGGTACTACCGGTAGAGCGCGGCAGCGACCGCGGTGGCGAGGTTGAGGCTCGACACCCCGGTGCGCATCGGGAGGCGCGCACGGGTGTCCGCGCGGGCGAGCAGCTCCGTCGACAGGCCGCTGCGCTCGGTCCCGACCAGGATGACGGCGTCGGCCGCCAGCGCGCCGTGGCCGAGCTCCTCGCCCCCGGGATCGAGCGCGACCAGGTGGCGGTCGGTGACCGGGAGCGCGTCGACCCGTGCCACGGGCAGGGCGAACTGCAGGCCGGCCGCCGCCCGGACCGCGGTCGGATGCCACGGATCGGCGCTGCCGAGCACCAGGACCCCGCCGGCGTCGGCCGCGGCCGCGACCCGGATCACGGCGCCGAGGTTGCCGAGGTGCCGTGGCCCCTCGAGCACCACCACCCGGCCCGGTGCGGCCAGGACGTCCGTGACCTCGACGTCGGCGCGGCGGGCGACCGCGAGCGCGGGGGACGGCAGCTCGCGGGGGACCAGCGCCCGCCACACGTCGGGGTCCAGCTCCACCGTGCGTCCCTCCGGCAGCGCCACGTCGGGTGCGAGTGCGTCGAGCAGCGCCTCCAGGCCGGCCCGGTCCGGGGTCGTGATCAGCTCCACGTCGGCACCGAAACGCAGCGCGTGCTTGACCGCGTGGGCCCCTTCGAGCACGACCCGCCCGGGGTCGCGCCGTGCCGCGGCCACCTGGTCGGCAGCTGCGGCCTCCCGACGCAGGGACGGGCCTGCCGCCGCCGGAGGCCCGTAGGCTCGATCCATGCCCGTCATCCTCGTGCTCGCCTTCGTCGTCGTCCCGCTCGTCGAGCTGGTCGTCATCATCCAGGTCGGCCAGGCGATCGGCACGCCGTGGACGGTCGCGCTCCTGATCATCGACAGCCTGATCGGGGCCTACCTGCTCAAGCGTGAGTCGCGCAGAGCATGGCAGGACTTCCGCGACGCGTTGTCCGCCGGGCGCTGGCCGGGGGACGAGGTGACCCAGGGTGGGCTCGTGATCGTGGGCGGAGCGCTCCTGCTGACGCCGGGGTTCGTGACCGACGTGGTCGGCCTGCTGTGCCTCCTCCCGCCGTCCCGGGCGATCGCGTCGCGGCTCATCCGCGCGCGCGTCGGGTCGGCGAGCGGGTTCGGCACCGGCACCACCGAGGCCGGGGAGGCGCGCCGCGGGACCCGCCCGGGACGCAACAGCGCCGGTGAACCGAACGTCCTGGACGTCGAGGTCGTCGACATCCAGCGCGAGCCGCCCCCGGACCGCGACGACGCCTGATCCTCGACCGGTCGGGCGGGGCCGCACCCGGCCGCGCGGCGGGGGCCGGTGGTCGCAGCCCGCCGGTTCGCGTGGCCCTTCGGCCGCGGCTGCGGCGTCCCCGGCCCTGCTGGTGGCCGATGCTCGGCGGGGATGGGTGGACGCGTCGCCGCGGCCACCCACCCACCCAGCCTGCCGCCCGCCCCACGACCGAGGAGGCACCTGTGGCCGCCAGGACCACCGCCACCTACGCCGACATGACCAAGGCCGAGCTGGACGAGCTCGCCCGCGAGCGTGACCTCGAGGGGCGCTCGGAGATGAAGAAGGACGAGCTGGTCCGCGCGCTCGAGCTGCGCGATCTCGGGCCCGACGCCATCGAGCTGCTCACCTCCCAGCACGAGCGCATCAAGGAGCTGTTCAGCTCGCTCGAGGCACGTGCCTCGCGGCCTTCGAAGGCGAAGCTCGACGACGTACGCGAGCTGGTCTCGACCCTCGTCAAGCACGCCGAGATCGAGGAGCTGGTCTTCTACCCCGCCATCCGTGAGGAGCTCGACCTCGACGAGGACGTCGACGAGAGCCTGGAGGAGCACCACGCGGCCGAGCTGCTGTTGGCCGAGCTCGAGAAGCTCCCGGCTGACGCACCCCGCTACGACGCCAAGGTCACCGTCCTCCGCGAGAACGTCCTGCACCACATCGAGGAGGAGGAGACCGAGCTGTTCCCCCGCGTCCGCGACACCCTCGCCGAGGAGCGCCGACGTGAGCTCGGTGGTGCGATGCTGCGCGCCTGGGACGTGGCGCCGAGCCGACCGCATCCGCTGTCGCCGGACACCCCTCCGAGCAACTGGCTCGCGGGGATCCCCGCTGCGGGCTACGACCTCGTCGTCGGGGTCCTGAAGGCCGTCAAGCGACACGTCCTACGCCGCTGAGGCCCGGACCTCGCCGCGGCGCAGGGGGCCTCGGCGGTCGATGTCGACATCAGGTTCCGATTCCTGGAGCCGGGGCCCCCGTCGGTACGGTTCGCCACCGTCGACGTCCGACCCTGGGAGGGTAGTCACGTGTCCATGGATGCGATCTGGGACGCCATCAGCACCGGTGCCGCGGGCGAGCAACTCGCCGGCCTCGCCCTGCCGGATTCGATGCGCGCCGCCGTGGTCCGCAAGGAGGACACGGGGCTGTTCGAGGGCCTGCCCTCCGAGGAGAAGGACCCCCGCAAGAGCCTGCGCATCGACGAGGTCCCGATCCCGCCGCTCGGGCCGAACGAGGTGCTGATCGCGCCGATGGCGTCGGCCCTGAACTACAACACCGTGTGGACGTCGATCTTCGAGCCGCTGCCGACCTTCGGCTTCCTCGAGCGCATGGGGAAGACCTCGGACCTCGGCGCCCGGCACGACCTGCCGTACCACATCGTCGGCTCGGACGCCGCCGCCGTGGTGCTGCGCACGGGCCCCGGTGTCACCCAATGGAAGGTCGGTGACCGGGTCACCGTGCACTGCAACTACGTCGACCTCGAGGGCCCCGAGGGCCACGAGGACTCGATGCTCGACGCGTCGCAGAAGATCTGGGGCTTCGAGACCAACTTCGGGTCGCTGGCCGACCTGTCGATGGTCAAGGCCAACCAGCTGATGCCCATGCCCACCCACCTGTCGTGGGAGGAAGCGGCGTCGCTCGGCCTGGTCATGGCCACCAGCTACCGCATGCTCGTCGGCGAGAACGCCGCCCGGATGAAGCAGGGCGACGTGGTGCTCATCTGGGGCGCCACCGGCGGCATCGGTGGGTTCGCGACCCAGTTCGTCCTCAACGGCGGCGGGATCCCGGTCTGCGTGGTGTCTTCGCCAGAGAAGGCCGAGGTGCTGCGTGGCATCGGCGTCGAGGCCGTCATCGACCGCAAGGCCGAGGGCTACCGGTTCGAGAAGGAGGACGGCACGCCGGACATGAAGGAGATCCGGCGGTTCGGCTCGAAGATCCGTGAGCTCGTCGGGCGCGACCCCGACATCGTCTTCGAGCACCCCGGTCGGACCACCTTCAACGCCTCGGTCGTGGTCTGCAAGCGCGGCGGCACGATCGTCACGTGCGCCTCGACCTCGGGCTACATGCACCAGTACGACAACCGGCACCTGTGGATGCGGCTCAAGCGCATCATCGGGTCGCACTTCGCCAACTACAACGAGGCGTGGGAGGCCAACCGGTTGGTCGACCAGGGGATGATCCACCCGATCCTGTCCAAGACCTACGGGCTCGAGGACGCCGCGCAGGGTGCCTACGAGATGCACCACAACCTGCACGCCGGGAAGCTCGGGATCCTCGTCGGGGCCCAGGAGGAGGGCCTCGGGATCCTCGACGCGGCCAAGCGCGAGCGCCACGCCGACGCCATCAGCGCCTTCCGCGCGTTCGACTGAGACGGCCGGCCGAGCGGCCGGGTCGCCTGGACCAGGCCGCCTGGGCCGGATTGTCCGGACCCGAAGGTCGGTGACGGGCGGCCGAACCGACGGTCGACGCCGGGCGCGGCGCGGTGTAGCGTCGGTGGTGATCGATCGGCGGGGGGTCGAACGTGGGGCAGACGTGGCAGCGGTCGCCGCGGCAGGGGACGGACGTCGGGCAGGCACCGCTGGTGCCGCGCCAGCCGCGTGGCGCGGCAGGCGTGGTGATCGTGGCGTCCGCCACCGTCGTGGTGTCGGCCAGCGTGATCGCTGCCGGCATCGGGTCGGGCTCGCTCTGGGTCTTCGAGCTGCTGGCGGCCACGGGTCTGTTGGTCGGGCTGGGTGCGGCGTTCGGGGCCTTCGACCGCGGGCCGCTGCGCAACGCCCGTCGCCTCCGATCGGCTCGCGGTGAGCTGCAGGTCGACGCGGGGCTGTCTGCGTCCGTCGAAGCGCAGCTGCGGTCGCTCGATGCGGTGGAGCACCGGCGCCTCGACCTCGGTGCGCCCTGGCCCACCGTGGTGGTGGGGCCGACGGGTGTGACCGTCGTGGACGTGGCCGGCCGGGTCAGCGGCGACACCGTCGCCCGGTCGCGTGAGGTGCTCGGCGAGGTGCGCCGCCTCACGCGGGCCCACGCCGCGGGGGGCCGACCCATCGCCGTCCGCGCGTTGCTGGTCGTACCCGACCACGAGGTGGCGCCCACCGTCGCGCAGGACGTGACGGCGGTCGCGGTCGCCGACCTGGCGGGAGCCGTGGCCCGTGGCCCGATCGTGCCGATGGCCACGGTGACCGCGCTGTTCGCCCAGCTGAGCGGTCAGCTGGCCCCCGACCTCCGGTCGCACGCGGTCTAGGTGCTAGGTCAAGCACGCTCCCGCCCGCGCGAGCGGGAGGGGACCGAGGCACGTCGGCCACCAGTGGACGGCGAGCAGCAGCGGGACGAGCACCGCCGTCGTGCGGTGGTGCTCGGCGACGATGGCCAGGACGAGGACGACGCCGGCCGCGAGCGATCCGGTGGTCAGGCCGAGGAGCAGGTCCCCGCGGAACAGCCCGCCGGCCGCCAGGACGTGCGCGATGAGCACCAGCACCACGGGAGTCAGGACCGCCGGCCGGGTCACGACGGCACCGGGGGGGACCATCCGGTCGGCGATCAGGACGACGGCGCCGAGGGCGAGCACGTCGAGCAGCAGGGGCAGGAAGCGGAACTCGCCGCCACGGAGGCTGCGCAGACCCCCGAACAGGACGGCGGCTCCGGCGGCGGCGACCCCGAAGGTCCGCAGCAGCTCGGTGCTCGATCGTTCGTCGTCGCGGAAGGCGTCGCGTCCACGCACGACGAGGAAACCGATGAGCAACAGCGTGCCGACGGTGAGGACGGCGATCGCCACGACCTCGAGCACCAGCCCGAGGACGTCCACGCCGCCCGTGCCGACGACTGGGGAGCCGAGCGCGCGGGCCGGCCGACCGAGGACACCGGGGCCGAGCGCCCCGGTGACGATCAGGCCGCGCAGCACGCCGAGCACGACCACCGGAGCGGCGAGCAGGAGGGCCGGACCCCAGGGCACCGGACGACCCGCCGCGAGTCCGAAGGCTCCCGGGACGTCGTCGCGGTAGCGGGCCAGCAGGTAGGGGGTGAGGCCGGACAGCACGAACAGGCTCACCAGTTGGATGAGCTCGGCGCCGAGACCTCGTCGCGGGACGCCCGGCGCGGAGAGCAGGAGGGCGAGCAGCACACCGCCGAACACGGTCGCGGCGCCGGCGAGGATGACGTCGCTGCGGGCCTCGTCGGGCGAGAGGTACATCGTCGGCTCCGGTGGGCAACGTCGGGACCCGGCCGCACCTCACGGAGGGCTACGAGCGCGGACGGACGCTACCAGGGCCGCCGGTACGCTCCTCGACGGCTCCGTCCCGTCCATCCGAGGAGCGAGTCCGTGCTCGAGGCATCGATGGTCGTGGTCGGGGACGAGATCCTCGGCGGCTACGTGGCCGACACGAACTCGCCCTGGCTCGCCGGACGGTTGCGTGCCCACGGGGTGCCGCTGTCACGGGTCCACGTGGTGCTCGACGAGCTGCCGGCCATCGACGAGGCCCTGCAGGCCGAGCTGGAACGCTCCCGCCCACGCCTCATCGTGACCTCGGGTGGTATCGGGTCGACGCCGGACGATCTGACCTACGAGGCCGTCGCCGCGTCGCTCGGCCGCGACCTGGTGGAGGATCCGATCATCTCCTCGCGGATCAACCGGGCGCTCGAGTGGACGGCCGACAAGGGCGTCGAGGTCACCGACGCGTTCGCCTGGCACCTCAAGCGGATGGCGCGGATCCCGGAGGGCAGCCGGCTGCTGGCCGCGGACGCCGGGTGGGCGCCGGGGGTGGCCGTCGACGTCGACGGTGGGTGCGACGCGGCAGGTGCCACCGTGGTGATCCTGCCCGGCATCCCGCGGGAGTTCCGGGCGCTCGTGAAGGGCGTGGTCGAACCGCAGCTGCTCGCCGGGCGACGCGAGGCCCCGGCGGTCGCCGAGATCGAGCACAGCCTGCCGGAGTCGGCGCTCAACCTGACCTTCGAGGCGCTCATCGAGCGCTTCCCGGACGTCAAGCTCGGCTCCTACCCCGGCGCGCCCATGCTCGTGCGCCTGTCAGGGGACCCCGAGCAGGTCGCGGCCGCCGAACGACTCGTCCGGGACGAACTCGCGGCCTTCGTGGCGACCCCGGGGGGTGCCCGCCTGGCCGCCGCCTGGACCGCCCGTTTCGTCGATCCCGAGGAGGACGCGTGACCCGCCGCCTGCTGACCGTCCACGCCCACCCGGACGACGAGTCGTCGAAGGGTGCGGCGACCACCGCCCGGTACGCCGACGAGGGGGTGCGGGTGACGCTGGCGACGTGCACCGGCGGCGAGGCCGGCGAGGTCCTCAACCCCTCGTGCGACCCGGTCGCCCCCGAACGCATGACCGAGGTCCGGCGGCTCGAACTCGAAGCCGCCGCCGCGATCATCGGGTTCTCCGACGTTCACCAGCTCGGCTACATCGACTCGGGGTGGACCGAGGACCTCGCCACGGTGCCGCTCGGCACCTTCTGGCACGTCCCGGTCGAGGAGTCGGGTGCACGCCTGGCCCGCATCGTCCGGGCCGAGCGACCGCACGTGGTGCTGACCTACCCCGAGGACGGCGGCTACCCGCACCCCGACCACATCCGGACCCACGACGTCACGATCGCCGCGTTGGCGCTGGCCGAGGACCCGGCCGCCGACCTCGGGGAGGACGCGGGCGCCCCGTGGCGGGTCGCCAAGGTCTACGCCTCGTCGGCGTTCCCGTCCGAGCGGCTCGCCGGCCTGCACGAGGCGATCGTGGCCGCCGGGCTCGAGAGCCCGTTCGAGCGGTGGCTGGCCGACCGCCCCGAGCGGTTCCAGGACGAACTGCCGCCGGACGCCCGGATCCGGTGCGAGCGGTGGTTCGCCCGGCGGGACGCGGCGCTGACCGCCCACGTGACCCAGATCGACCCGGACGGGTTCTGGTTCAAGGTCCCACGGGACCTCGAGGCCGAGGTCTACCCGTACGAGGCGTTCACGCGCCTGCGCTCCGACGTGCCGACGGACGGGATCGAGGACGACCTGTTCGCCGGCCTCGACGTCGCGACGCTCGACGCGGCTGGCGGTCGGGTGGCCGAGCACGACGCGACCGGGTGAGCACGCCGGGCGCCGCTCGGCCGGCCCCCGAGCTGCCATCGTCGCCGTGGCGCGTCCTGTGCAGCCGCGACTTCGGGGGCTACTTCCTCGGCTCGTCGCTGTCGAACGTCGGGACCTGGTTCCAGAACATCGCGGCCGGGCTGCTGGTCTACGACCTGACCCGCTCGTCGCTCGCCGTCGGAGCGGTGACGGGTGCGCAGTTCCTCGGCGCGCTGGTCCTCGCGCCGTGGGCCGGCGCAGCGGCGGACCGGTTCGATCGTCGTCGGCTGCTCATGGCCACCCAGGCCGTGGCGGCCACCGTCGCCGCGGTCCTGGCCGCGCTGACCGGTCTCGGCGCCGCGACCGCACCCGTGGTCATCGGCGCCTCCGCGGTGCTGGGCCTCTCGACCGCGTTCGCCGTCCCTGCCCTGATGTCGCTGGTGCCCTCGCTGGTCGCGCCCCGCGACCTCGAGGTCGCCGTGTCGCTCAACTCGGTGACGTTCAACCTGGCCCGCGCGGTCGGGCCGGTCCTCGGCGCCCTCGCGGTGGAGCAGGCCGGGTACGCGGTCGCGTTCGCCATCAACGCGGGCTCGTTCGTGGCGTTCGCCGCCGCCTTGCTGGTGATCCGCACGCGTCGGCCCCCCGGCTCGACGGCCGGCGGTCCCGGGCCACGTCCCCGGCTGCGGGAGTCGGTTCGGCTCGTGGCGGCGCACCCGACCTGGGCCGCACTGCTGCTCGCCGTCGGTGCGTTGTCGCTGTCGACCGACCCGATCACCACCGTCGTGCCCGAGTACGCCCTGGACGTCCTCGGCGGCAGCGAGCGGGACGCCGGCCTCCTGGTGGGCGCCTTCGGGGCCGGAGCGACGGCGACCGCCGTCCTGCTCGGGCGACGGCTGCGAGGGTGGCGCCGGGTGCTGCCGACGGCGATGGTCGTGCAGGGGGTCGGGATGCTGGGGTTCGCTGTCGCGCGTGACCTGCCGACGGCGATGGGTTGCCTCCTGGTGTCCGGCGCGGGCTACCTCGCTGGGGTGACGGGAGCGACCGCCCGCGTGCAGCGGGAGGTCCCGGACGCGCAGCTCGGGCGGGTGATGGCGCTGTGGAGCCTGCTC
The DNA here is from genome assembly GCF_000969705.1 of Nitriliruptor alkaliphilus DSM 45188. GTDB lineage: Bacteria > Actinomycetota > Nitriliruptoria > Nitriliruptorales > Nitriliruptoraceae > Nitriliruptor > Nitriliruptor alkaliphilus. Next base: position 56,687 of record NZ_KQ033901.1, on the reverse strand, counting down.
TTCGTCGGGACGCGACCGTTCGGGGCAGCCCTCGACGGGCTGCTCGCCGATGGCTTCGGCCCACGCTGGGCCGCGGCGGCGCTCGCGCTCCCGGTGCTTCTCGGCGCCCTGTTCCTCGGGAAGCGACTCGTCGGGCCGCCACCGGGACGGGTGGGGAGTCAGCCGGTCGACCTCGACGCGAGGTAGCAGAGGCAGTCCTTGCGAGCGGCCTCGACGGTCCGCACCACCATCACCGGGGTCGCGGGCTCCTGCGTCACGACCGCACCGTCGGGCTGGACCGCGACGATCCGGTCGGTGACGTCGGTGCCGTCAGCGGCGGTGACGACCAGCGGCTGTGGGGCACCGACGCGGACGTGACCGATCACGTGCCCGGCGGGGACCTCCCGCAGGTTCGCTCCGTCGCCGTCGGGGACCAGGGCCAGGTCGACCTCGCCGTCCGGGACCCCGCCGAACCGGAAGCGCACGTCCGGGCGGATCCTGACCCGACGCATCGCACCGAGCAGGTCGTGCTCGGGTGCCGGGAAGGCGCCGGGTCGCGGTCCGAGGAAACGACGCAGACCGTCGATCGCGAACGCGGTCGATGCCTGGCGTCCCGGGAGCCCGCACTCGACCGCCGCAGCGGGTGCGTGGTCGGCGACGGCCTCGAGCAGGGTGCCCGCGCCGAACTCCCACCGCAGCAACGTCGTGCTGAACCGGGTCGCGAGCTCGAGGGACGCGTCGTCATCCCGTGTGACCAGGGCGTGGAACGGGTTGGCGCCGGTGGTGTTGTGCAGATCGATCAGACCCGCCAGCGGCGTGGCGACCAGCTCAGCGAGCACCGCGTCCGCCGCCCGCCGCTGAGGTGAGGAAGCTGAGGGTGACGACCCGTTCCACACCCGGTTGCCGTCCTCCTGCCCGTCGAGGTAGCGGTGCGCGAACCCGCTGCCGTGCAGCGCAGCCTCGACGTTGCCGAGCACGACGTGGAGGTCGAAGGGGAACCGGGGTCGTCGGCGCAGCACCTGCAGGACCGCCTCCAGGCCGGTGGACTCGTCACCGTGCAGCAGGGTCGCGACGGCCCGTGCCGGCTGTTCACCGGTCCCAGGCACCCGCAGCCACGTGGTCGTCCCGAGCTCGCGCAGCACCTCGCGGACCGGACGGTCGAGCAGGCCGTCCGGCACCCCGTCGGGGAAGCGGCGCAGGGGAGCGGACACGGGGCCTCGGTCCTCGGGGATGGGTGGGGATCCGGTGGGGATCGCTGGCGGGCGGGTGAGGGTAGGCCCCCGGAGGACCCAACCCTGGTGGCGAGGGCGGCGAACGACCACCTGACGGTGCTCCAGCCGCCACCGCCCACATCCCCACACGAAGAGGTACAGCGAGAGATGCGAACCTTCCTGCGCCGCACGCGGCCCGCCGCCGTCGTGCTCTCGGCCGCCCTGGTGCTGGCCGCGTGCACGACCACCGACGATGACACCGCCGACGGCACCGCGCCCGCCGAAGCGCCCGCCGAGGGCGACGAGGACACCGACACCGACGACGGCATGGACGGCATGGACCACAGCGAGGACGGTGAGGCCGCCGACGGCGACCTGACCGCCGAGCAGATCCGCACCGACCTCAGCCACATCCTCCAGGAGCACGTCGTCTTCGCGGCGCTCGCCACGGACGCCGCGATCGCCGGGAACGAGGAGGGCTTCGGCCAGGCCGCGACGGCGCTGACCGAGGGCAACTCGGTCCGTCTCGCCGACTACGTCGGCTCGGTCTACGGCGACGAGACGCGTGACGTCTTCCTCGAGCTGTGGAACAGCCACATCGACATGTTCGTCCGCTACACCCAGGCCGCCGCCGGCGGCGACCAGGCAGCGGCGGATGCCGCCGTCGAGGAGCTCGTCGAGTACAGCGAGACCCTCGCCGCCGTCTTCGACGACGTCACCGACGGTGCGCTCCCCGCCGAGGGCTCGCAGCCCGGGATCCTCGAGCACGTGACCTCCCTCAAGGAGGCGGTGGACCTCCAGATCGCTGGCGACGCCGATGCGGCCTTCACCCAGCTGCGTGAGGCAGCGGCGCACATGGACATGCTGGCCGTGGCGCTGGCTGGCGCCATCGCCGAGCAGCACGGCATCGCGGGTGACGCCTCGTCCGACCTCGCCGCGGCCCGCTCGAAGCTGAACTCGCTGCTGGCCGAGCACGTCTGGCTCGCCGGTGCGGCGACCGGGAACGCCCTCGCGGGCAACGACGCCGCGTTCGGCGCTGCCGCCGCCGCCCTGACCGAGGGCAACTCGGCCGATCTCGCCGCGCTCGTCGGCCAGTTCTACGGCGAGGACACCGAGGCGGTCTTCCTCGACCTGTGGAACAGCCACATCGGGATGTTCGTCGACTACACCACCGGTGTCGCCACGGGCGACCAGGACGCGCAGGTTCAGGCGGTCGCCGAGCTCACCGAGTACGTCGCGACCCTGGCCAGCGTCTTCGAGAGCGTCACCGAGGGCGAACTGCCCGCGAGCGCCTCGGCCCCGCTGATCGAGGAGCACGTGCTGTCGACCAAGGCGGTCGTGGACGCGCAGGCTGCCGGCGACGACTGGTACGCCGCGGCCCTCGAGGCCGGCCAGCACATGGAGATGATCGCGAACCCGCTGTTCGAGGCCATCGCCCGCCAGCAGGGTGCTGCCTGACCTCGCGACCCGTGCTCCACGCACCTGGAGGAGACCGTGATGCGCCGCGGACCGATCCGCACCACCACCAGGATGCTCGCCGCCGCTGTGGCCGCCCTCGGGCTGGCTTCGTGCACGGACGCGGACGGGGCTGAGGCCACCGTGGTGGCCTCGTTCTTCACCCTCGAGCCCGAGGCGCTCAGCATCGACACGGGGACGACGGTGACCTTCGTCAACGAGGACTCGGTACGCCACACCTTCACCTCGGGTGCGGGTGAGGCCGACGGCACCTTCGACCTCGAGACCGTCGCCGAGGGTGACGCCGCCGAGTTCACCTTCGACGAGGCCGGCACCTACCCGTACTTCTGCGAGGTCCACGCCTCGATGACGGGCACCATCACCGTCGAGTGACGGCCGCGAGCACGTGCGCGGGGCGGCACCTCGGTGCCGCCCCGTCGCGCGCCTGCGGTGGCCACATCCGGACGGCCGTGACCTGCGTCGTCACGACGCGTTGCAGTGGACGACACCGACCAGGGATCGTCCGATGGCCGACCACCACCACCTCGCCGAGCGCATCGCCGACGTGCCCTGGCTGGCCAGCTCCCGGCGGGCGCACACCAACTGGCCGGTCCGCCTGGGCCTCCTCGCGACGGGGTGTGCGGTGCTCGCCGCCTCCCTCGAGGTCACCACGACCGTGGCTGCGACCGTCGGGTCGGTCCTGCTCGGGACCTTGCTCGCCGCGACGGGGCTGACGATGGGGGCGGCGTACGGTCGCATCGTCGCGGGGCTCGTCACGGCGCTCGACGTCGGCTACCGGGCCCACTGGCTGGCGGCACGCCTGGCGCACCACGAGGGGGACCCTGCTGCGTTCGCCGCCGAGCTGGAGCAGCTCGCGGAGCGCCAGCCGGTCCACTGAAGGGTCGACGGTCACGACCAGGAGCGGCGTCGGGTCCCTCCGCCGTGCACCCCGCCCGCCGCGAGCGCACGCGTGCCTCGACACGGCGGTCGTAGGTGACATCATCGGGCACGGATGCGGTCGGTGCGGCTCTCCCCCCGCTCGCGAGGGCCTGGAAGGCGGTCAGGTGACGACGATCGGCGATGACGCCGTCGTGCAGGTGGCGCTGGCCGAACGAGCGCTGCAGGCCGGCGAGGTCGAGGCCGCGAGGACGCACCTGTCGACCGCCATCCGGGAGTTCACGGCAGCCGGCGACCGCCGGCAGGCTGCGGTGACCTGTGCGCGGCTGGGCGATCTGTACGCGCTCACGATCGGCAACCTGACCGCGGCGCGCTCGTGGTTCACGAGGGCGATCCAGCTGCTCGAGGCTGAGCCAGCGTGCGTCGAGCAGGGCTGGGTGGCTGTCGCGGCGTTGGGTTGCGACGTCGACGATCCGACCGTGCTGCTGGCCCGGGCGGAGCTCGCGCTGGATCGTGCGAGGCGGTTCGGGGACGTCAACCTGGAGATGTTGGCTCTGGCGAACGCCGGGCTGGCGCACGTCCAAGCGGGACGGCTGGTCGAGGGCAGGGAACAGCTCGACGAGGCCATGGCGCTGGCGAGCGGGCCCGCTGACGACGTGGAGGCGGCCGGGAAGTCGGTCTGTTCGTTCCTGACCGCCTGCTACTACACCGCGGACTTCGACCGAGCGGGCTCCTGGGCTGACATCCTGCGCGCCCGCGGCCTGATCGGCACGACCGCAGGGGTGCCGGTGTTCCTCGGCAACCACTGCGACAGCGTCCACGCGACGGCGCTGAGCGAGTTGGGCCGGTGGGTGGAGGCCGAGGCCGTGCTCGTCCGCGCGATCGACGCCTTCGAGGCGTGCATGAGCGTGCCGAGCTGGCACCCCGCCATAGCGCTCGCCGAGCTGCGCATGCGCCAGGGACGGCTCGCGGATGCCGAGACGCTGCTGCTCGGGAAGGACGGACACCTCCAAGCGCTGTTGCCGGCCGCCCGCCTCCACCAGGTCCGCGGTGATCACGATCTCGCCCGAGCCACGGCGACGCGGGGCCTTCGGGCCATCGGGGGTGACCGGCTGCGGGCCGCCGAGCTGCTGGCGGTGCTGGTGGACGCCGAGCTCGACGCCGGGGACGTCGATGCGGCGGCGCGCGCCTGCGACGAACTGGACGCGCGTGCCGATCAGCTCGACGTCCCTGGTCTGCAGGCCAGGATCGCGGCAGCGCGGGCGCGTGTGCTCGCTGCCGGGAACGATGTCTCCTCCGCCATCGGTACCGTCGAGGACGCGCTCGACCGGCTCCCGCCCACCGGGATGCCCGTGCTCCGCGCCACCCTGCTCCTCGACCTCGTCCACCTCCACGATCGGGCGGGCAACCGGGCAGCCGCCACGGTGGAGGCCCGCAGCGCGGTCGCGACGCTGTCCGGCCTGGACGTGGTGCTGCCGGGCGCGGCCGTCGCCCTGCTCGAACGGGTCGGGGTCCCGCCGCCCGGTGTTCGCCCCGCTGCGCTCACGGCCACCCTGCGTCGCGACGAGCGCGGCTGGGTCGCCGAGTGCGCCACGACGCGGTCGCGGCTGCGGGACACCAAGGGTCTGCGCTACCTCGCCGAGCTGTTGCGCCACCCGGGGGTCGAACGGCACACGCTCGATCTCGTGGACCGGGTGGAGGGGATGGCAGCCGACGGCTCGGCGGTCGAGCGACGTCGCCTGGGCGATGCTGGCGATCTGCTCGACGCCGAAGCTCGCAGCGCCTACCGCCACCGGATCGAAGCGCTGCGCGGCCAGATCGATGACGCCCTCGCCACCGGCGCCGACGAGCCGGCTCTGGTCCTCCAGGGCGAACTCGATGAGCTGGTCGGTCAGTTGGCCCAGGCGTTCGGGATCGGCGGCCGTGCTCGCCGGGCGTCCTCGGCGGCCGAACGGGCCCGCGTCAACGTCACTCGGGCGCTTCGGTCCGCCACGGCGGCGTTGGGCGAGGCGCTCCCGGAGGCGGGCACCGTCCTCGACCGTCGGCTCCGCACCGGCCTGTACTGCGCCTACGAACCTGGGGACGGCGACGAGGTGAGGTGGGTCGTTCGGTTCTGAGTGAACGACGCCGGCCGGAAGTGAACGCCCCCTGGGGTGGAAGGTCCACGACCAGGAGGCGTGCGCGATGAGTCCGACCCGTACGACCGCGACGGGAGCCCGATGATGGACGCTCCCTACGAAGCCGCCCCGGGCATCCACGTGCTGCCCTCTCAGGTACCGCTGCCGGGGGTTGGGGTCCTGCCCGTCAACGCCTACGTCCTGCTGTCCGACGAGCCGGTCCTGATCGATGGCGGCATGGGCGCCGACAGCGACGAGTTCGTCGACGGGCTCGCGTCCATCATCGACCCGACGGCGCTGCGGTGGGTGTGGTTGACCCACGACGACGCCGACCACACCGGCAGCATCCAGCGGGTGTTCGAACTGGCGCCCCAGGCACGCCTCGTCACCCACGCGTTCAGCGCGCTGCGGATGACGTCGTGGTGGCCCGTGCCGCTGGACCGTGTCCACGCCATCAGGGTGGGGGACCGGCTCCCGGTCGGCGACCGCACGCTGCGGGCTGTGGCCCCCCCGTTGTACGACAACCCGACGTCGATCGGGTTGCTGGACGAGGCGACCGGCGCGCTGTTCTCGGTGGACTCGTTCGGCGCGCTGCTCCCGCAGGCGACCCAGGACGCCGCCGACGTTCCGGGGGAGGCCTTGGCCGGCGGGATGCAGGCCTGGGCCGCAGCGGATTCGCCGTGGGCGCACCTGCTCGACCGCGAACGGTTCGGGCAGGTGCTCGACGGGGTACGCCGTCTGCAGCCGAGCCAGATCCTCTCGTCGCACCTTCCCGCAGCCAGCGGGACCTCGCTCGGTCGGTTCCTCGAGGTCCTGGCATCCGTTCCCGACGCCGAACCGGCCGTCCCACCGAACGATGAGCAGTTCGCCCAGATGGTGGCAGCCATGACCGAGCAGCCCCCGCAACCATCGCTGGCCGCGACCTAGAGCTCGAGGTCGCGGGCGAGACCGGGACGCGGCTGCCCTTCCCTCCCGGCCCTGCTCCAGCCGCAGCCCACCTCAGGTGCGGGGGACCTCCCAGGTGTGCACCGGTTCGTTGCTGTGCATGCCCTCGAGGTACAGGCGCGTCATCTCGGTCAGCGCTTCGCGACGTTCGAGCCCCCGGTCACGGAACGCTCGGAACGTGCGGACCTGCCAGCCGGCGCCGGTCTGCCGCTTGAGGCAGCGCTGCTCGATCACCCCGAGGTAGTGGTCGCGGTCTCGCCGGTCGACCAGCCAGGCGTCGAGCCCGCTGTGGGCGAGCGGCAGGAGCGTGCGCAGCACCAGCTCGGAGGCCGGCACGTTGCCCGTCGAAGGCCAGAACAGCTCGGCCTCGATCCCGTCGCAGGCCGCGGTGAAGAAGTTGTCCCGCGCGGCCGTGAACGACAACTGTCGTTCGATCGGCTCGTCCGATCCGGCGAGCTCACGCACCAGTCCGTAGTACAGCGCGGCGTTCGCGACGGTGTCGACGACGGTCGGGCCGGCCGGCAGGACCCGGTTCTCGACCCGGAGGTGGGGCTTGCCCCGGGCGACGTCGTAGATGGGTCGGTTCCAGCGGTAGACGGTCCCGTTGTGGAGCTGGAGCTCGGGGAGGTGCGGGACCCCGCCGCCGTCGAGCACGGCCACCGGGTCCTCGTCCTCGATCAACGGCAGCAGCGCGTTGAAGTAGCGCACGTTCTCGTCGAACAGGTCCATGACGTCGTCGATCCACCGCTCACCGAACCAGACCCGCGGGCGCACGCCTTGGGCGGTCAGCTCCTCGGTGCGGGTGTCGATGGTCTGCTGGAACAGCGCGATGCGGGTCTCTCGCCACAGCTCCTTGCCGAACAGGAACGGGGAGTTCGCGCCGACGGCGACCTGCGCGGCGCTGATCGCCTGCGCGGCGTTCCAGGTGCGACCGAACCCCTCCGGGCTGACCTGCAGGTGGAGCTGCACCGAGGTGGCGGCCGCCTCCATCATGATCGACGAGGTCGACAGCTCGAGCCGTTCGGTCCCCTCGATCTCGACCAGCAGGTCCTCGCCGCGGGCCTCGAGGATCTGCTCGTTGAGCAGGTGGTAGCGCGGGTTGGCCGACAGGTTCTGGATCGTGGTGTGCAGCCCCGACAGCGTCGGCAGGATCCCGATCGTCGCCACCTGGGCGTCCAGTTCGCGGGCCTGGGTCTGCGCGTAGCGTTGCGAGGTCTCCAGTTCCTCCTCGATCTCGCGGAACACCGTCCCCGACAGCTTGTGCGGTGCGACGTTGAACTCGATGTTGAACTGGGCGAGCTCGGTCTGGAAGTCGGGGTTCTCGAGCTTCCTCAGCAGCTGGTCGTTGATCATGGCCGGCTCGCCGTCGTTGTCGACGACGTGGAACTCGACCTCGATGCCGATGAGCTTGCGGCCCCGCTCGAACGCGCCCGATTCGAGCATGCGGCGCAGCACCTCGATGTCGAGCTTCACCTTCTCGCGGTACCGCTGGCGGTCCTCGCGGGTGAAGCGGACCTCGTCGATGTCGCGGCCCATGGGTCGCTCCCGGTGCCCCCACGTCGCGCGACGCGGGTCGCTGCGCTGGAGCCTACGCCGCGGACGGCGCTCAGGGCCGTCGGTCGCACGGCCGAGCCGCGGCCGGACCCCTACCCCCGGTGCCGCCTCCCGCTTCGACGCACCTCCACCGGCGAGGATGGTGTCCGACAGGCGGCCGGCCGACGCGTGGAAGGGAGGTCGCGATGCCCGAGCAACCACTGCCACAACCACGACGTGAGTACACCGCTGGGGAGCTGCACGCGCACGAGGTCGACCCGGATGACCCGCTCGCCGAGGTCCGCCGGTGGGTCGGGGACGCGGTCGACGCCGGGATCACCGAGCCCACGGCGGCGACGCTGGCCACCGTGGATGCCGCCGGCGTGCCCGACGCGCGGGTGGTGCTGCTGCGGGGGATCGACGACCGTGGGGTCCGCTGGTTCTCGAGCCGGACGTCGGAGAAGGGCCGGCAGCTCGCGGATCGGCCCGTGGCCGCCGTCGTGATGTTCTGGCCGCAGCTCGAGCGCCAGATCCGGTTGCGCGGTCGCGTGGAGCACCTCCCGGACGCGGAGTCCGACGCGTACTTCGCGTCGCGGCCCCGCCCGTCGCAGGTCGCGGCGTGGGCGTCCGACCAGTCGGCCGTCGTGGCCAGCCGCGCGTCGTTGGACGCCGCTGCGGACGCGGCGGACCGACGGTTCGCGGACGTGGCCGAGGTCCCGCGGCCGCCCTACTGGGGCGGCGAGCTCCTCCGGCCGGACACCGTCGAACTGTGGCAGGGCCGTCGAGCACGGCTGCACGACCGCCTGCGGTGGACGCGGCTCGTCGACGGGTGGCGGCTCGAGCGGCTCCAGCCCTGAACATCGGCCGCGGACCCACCGCGGACTAGGGTCGACGGTCACCGACGCCAGGGCTCGGAGCGCGGTTCGCACCGCACCGGCCGGCTCGACCGGACGAGGCCACCACCGTGCGTGACCGACAGACGCCCACGCCGACGCGGGACGATTTCCCCGTCCTGCGCCCCCAGGCGACGCGGTGGGCCGACGACGACCGGTACGGCCACGTCAACAACGTCGTGCACTACAGCTGGTTCGACACGGCCGTGAACGGGGAGCTGATCGAACGCCTCGGACACGACACCCGGGAGCTGCCCGCCATCGGCCTGGTGGTGGAGACCGGCTGTCGGTACCTGGCGCCCCTCGGGTTCCCCGACCTGCTCGAGGTCGGCCTCGCGGTCGAGCGCATCGGGGGATCGTCGATCACCTACGAGCTGGCCGTCTTCCGCGTCGGGGACGCCCGACCGGCCTCGATCGGTCACTTCGTGCACGTCTACGTCGATCGGGACGAGCAGACCCGCACCGTCCCGGTGCCGGACGCGGTGCGGGCGGCCGTCGAACACCTGGTCCGCGCGTAGGCCAGCTGCGTCGATCGCCTAGCCGTGCGTGGTCACGAGGGCGAGGGGCAGGACCGGACCGCTGCCGGCCTCGGCCAGCAGGGTCGCCGCCACCGTGGCGGTCCAACCGCTGGAGCGGACCGCGTCGATCAGCAGGACCGGGCCGTCGGGCAGCGCCACGGTCGGGTCGATCGCCACGGTGTCGAGCGCGTTGGCTGCCTGGTGCGCGGAGTTGCCCATGGACCGCTGGGGTGGCGTCCCCGGCCGGCGGACGAGCGCGGGCACGATCGGGAGCTTGCCCACGTCGCCGAGGCGCCGTGCGAGCAGGGTCACCAGGTCCGCGTGGGTCGCCGACGGGATCGGGACGATCGCTGCCGGTCGCGTCCGCCACCCCCACCGGGCCAGCACGGTGACCAGACCGGCGACCACGTCGTCGAGTGCGTCCCCGAGGTCGGGGTCGAGCGGGGCGCTGCCGTCCGCCACGCCGACCAGCTGCCCGGCTGCCGAGGCCCGCAGCAGCGGACGCACGACGTCGCCCCAACCGGACCGGTCACCGTCGGCCAACGCACGCCCCTCGGCTGCCTGGACGTCGCGGGCCAGGTTGCCCCGCCGGTCGTGGCCGAGCGCCTTCAACCCCGTCGGCCAGCGGCGCCGTGGGATCAGGACGACGTCGCGGCCCCGCAGGTGCTGGCGGGCGAGCTCGACGAGCTCGTCGTCGACCGGCACGTCGAGCTGCTGTCCCCGGCAGCGGTCGCAGCGACCGCAGTCCGTGCCCGTCGGGTCGTCGAGCGCCGTGACCAGCTGGCGCATCCGGCACCCCGACGTGTCGGCGGACAGGTAGGAACGCATGACGGCGTGCTCGGCCCGCCGTCCCGCCAGGAGCCGGTCGTACCGGACGTGGTCGTGGACGTAGGCACGACCCGTGGCGAGGTAGCCGCCGTCGACCCGTTCGACGTACCCGTCCACGTCGAGCACCTTCAGCAGCAGCTCGAGTCGAGTCCGCCGCAGGTTCACCGCCGGCTCGAGCGCCGGGACCGACCGCGGGGTGTCCTCGTCCAGCGCCGCGAGGACGGCCTCGACCTCCTCGGGGGTCGGCACCCCCGCGACGTCGAAGTGGGCCCACAGGCGCTCGTCGAGCCCGGTGGGCAGGCACACGATCGGCGCGTCGTGCCCCCCACGACCGGCACGTCCGACCGCCTGGTAGTAGGCCACCGGCGAGGACGGTGCGCCGAGGTGCACGACGAAGCCCAGGTCCGGCTTGTCGTAGCCCATCGACAGTGCCGTGGTGGCGACCACGACGTCCAGGTCGTTGGCACGCAGCCGGTCCTCGACGTCGGCCCGGGTCTCGGTGTCCAGCGCCGAGGTGTAGGAGGTGGCCGCCAGACCACGGTCGGCGAGCCAGCGGGCGGTCGTCTCGGCCTCGGCGACGGTCAAGGTGTAGACGATCCCGGCTCGCCCGAGCGGGGCCTGCTGGCGGACGAACGCCGCGAGCCACGCCAGCCGGTCCTCGTGCCGGTCCCGGTGCACCACCTCGAGGTGCAGGGTGTCGCGTGCCAGCGGCCCCCGGAGGACCTCGACCCGGGGAGGCGTGCCGGGCAGCTCACCCACGGGTGAACCGTCGGCCCCGGTCGCGAGCTGGACGGCGACGTCCTCGACGACCCGATCGGTCGCCGTCGCGGTGCAGGCGAGGACGGGGACGGCTTCGTCACGGGACGCGTCGAGCAGCGCAAGCACGTCCCGGATGCGCCGGTAGTCGGGCCGGAAGTCGTGGCCGTGGTCGGAGATGCAGTGCGCCTCGTCGACGACGAGCATGCCGATCCGCGCGAGCAGCCGGTCGAGGATCTCGCGGCGGAAGCGGGGGTGGTTGAGGCGCTCGGGCGACACCAGCAGCAGATCGACCTCACCGTCGACGACCCGCTGTTCGATCGCGGTCCAGTCGTCGACGTTGGTCGAGTTCACCGTCTCGGCCGTCAACCCCATTCGCCGTGCCGCAGCCAGCTGGTCGCGCATCAGCGCCAGCAACGGCGAGACCAGCAGCGTCGGTCCGGCACCACGGTCGCGCAGGAGCCTGGTGGCGATGAAGTACACCGCGGACTTGCCCCAGCCGGTGCGTTGGACGACCAGGACCCGCCGTCGGTCCTCGACCAGCGCCTCGATGGCGGTCGCCTGGTCGTCGCGCAGGACCGCGTCCGGACCGGCCAGCCGGGTCAGCTGTGCCTGCGCCGCCTCACCGGTCCGGAGGTGGGCGGTGGAGGCGGTGGGTGCGGCGTCGGACACGTGCGGCTCCTGGTCGGCTGCGATGGTGCCCGACGAGCCGGACACGGGCGCGCCGGGAACAGTGTGCCTGTGGAAGACGTTCGCTCCGGACGACCACATCGGAGACCACCCGTGACCGACCCGCCGCTCGTGCTGACCGGTGCCTCAGGCGCCCTCGGAGGTCGCGTGGCTCGCCAGCTCGCCGACCGGGAGGTCCCGATGCGTCTGGTGGTCCGAGACCTGGCACGGGCCCCGCAGCTGCCCGGCGCCGAGGTGGTGCGCACCGACCTCGGCGACGAGGAGGCGATGCGCGCGGCCTTCGACGGGGCCCGGACCGTCCTGCTCGTGTCGGCAGAGGAGTCGCCGGACCGTCAGCAGCTGCACGAGGTCCCGGTCCGTGCCGCCGCGGCCGCGGGGATCGAGCGGGTGGTCTACACCTCGTTCCTCGGCGCCGCTCCCGCGGCCTCGTTCCCGTACGCGCGGGACCACGCCCACACCGAGGTCGCGATCCGCGAGGCGGGCATGGCCCTGACCGCCCTGCGCAACAGCCTCTACGCCGACATCGTGCCCCACCTGGTCGGGGACGACGGGGTGGTCCGTGGACCGGCGGGCGACGGCCGGTGCGCGTGGGTGGCCCGCGAGGACATCGCGCGGCTGGCGGTGGCCACCCTGCTCGACGACGTGCACGCGCACCGCATCTACGACGTGACCGGCCCCGAACCGCTCGACCTGCACGAGACCGTCCGGCTGCTCGGACGGGTGACCGGGCGTGGCGACCTGCGGTACGTGCCCGAGACGATCACCGAGGCGCGCGCGTCCCGGGCCGGGGCTGCGGACTGGATGGTCGAGGGGTGGATCGGCTCCTACCTCGCGATCGACACGGGTGAGCTCGGGGTCACCAGCCACACGATCGAGGCCGTGACCGGACGGCGCCCGTTGACGTTCGGTGCGTTCCTGGACGCCGAGCCGGACGCGTGGCGTCACCTGACTCGCTGACGCGGACGGCTCCTGGCTGCCGGGACGCCCGTGGCCGTCGAAGGTCGGGGTCAGCTGTCGAGCGGCGCCGGGTCCTGGAGGCACCCGTCGAGCTCGAGCGCCTCGGCTTCGGCCTCGATCCGGGCACCGATCCCGTCGTACTCGACGAGGGCGCTGACGACCGCGTCGACGTCACCCTCCTCGGACGCGATGTGCAACGTGCGCATCGTCGTGCTGCCCTCGCCGGTGGCCTCGGCGAGCGCTGCGAACGTCGGGTCCTGCTCGGCGACCGCGGTCACCGCCTCGTGGAGCGCCACGGAGAGCTGCCGCCAGGTCCGGGCGACGTCGACGAACCCCTCGTCGTCGGGGCCCAGCGGATCGCCCCCGAAGGTGGCGAGCAGGTCGGTGCACGCCGCCTCGATCTCGGTGGTCTCCACGGCCGCGACCTCGGGCTCCTCGGGCTCCTCGATCTCCTCGGGTTCCTCGAGCCCCTCGGTCTCGTCGGACCCGTCCGACGCGGTCTCCTTGACGACGTCGTCGGAGGAGCGTTGGGCCTGGCCGGCGGCGACCTGCTCGGCGATGGACGGCGGCACCTCGACGTCGGCACCGCATCCCACCGTGAGCGCTGCGGCCACCACGAGCGCGCTGGTCCGTCGTCGTTCCACGTCTGGCCCCGTTCGTTCCCGACCCGCCCCCGTGGCGGCGCCGCGGAGGGTAGTCGCCGTCGCCGTGGTGGCACGAGCTCATCCCTGGGTGCGGGTTCGCACCGTTCGCCCGTGGCCCCGGCGGCGAGCGCACACCTCGGGTGTCCCGGTTGGGTGGCCCGACCGACCTGCCGATGGTGGTGGGAGAGGCCGTGCCCCGCGGTCCGCATGCCCAACGGAGGGCCCCGTGCCACGCACCGCTGTGACCGGCCTGTTGGTCGCTGCCCTCACGCTGGGTCTGGTGACGACGGCCGCGCCGGCGCCCGCCACGGCAGCACCGTCGCCCCGCGACATCGGTCGCGCCTGCCCCGCGCTCGATCTGAGCGTCTCGCCGTTCGGTGACGTCGCCGGGACGCACGTGCCCGGCGTGGCCTGCGTCGCCCGATGGGGGGTTACCCAGGGCGTGACGGCCACCAGGTTCGCACCGCACACCGCGGTCACCCGCGAGCAGGTCGGCTCGTTCCTCGCCCGATCGCTGGACACCGCGGGTGGCCGCCTTCGGCCGACGGTCGAGCGCGCCTTCGCCGACACGCGCGGCAGCGTCCACCGGGATGCCGTCGACCGGCTCGCTGACGCCGGCATCGTCACGGGTGTGGGTGGCCGGTTCTTCGACCCGCGCCGCCCCGTCCGGCGCGACCAGATGGCCACGATGCTGGTGCGCGCCTACGAGCACCTCCTGCGCGACGAGTTGCCCGCCGGCCCGAACCCGTTCCGCGACACCGGCGGCAACACCCACGAGCGCAACATCATCAAGGCCGTTCGTGCCGGCTTCACCGTCGGAGCCGAGCCCGGCCGCTACGACCCGGCGGGCACCGTGTCCCGCCAGCAGATGGCGACGTTCGTGTCCCGCATGCTCGCGGCGGCGGTCGAGGACCTCGGCGTCCGCGCGCCGGACGACGGCAGGCCCGGTCCGTACTTCGTCGACACGTTCGGGCGGGACGCCAACTTCCTGCTCACCAACGGGACCCTGAGCTACTCCTCGACCGGCGGGCGCACCGACTCACCGATCTTCCGCCTGACTTCCCGTCGCCGGGACTTCCAGGACGTTCGGATCACCCTCGACTTCCAGCACCTCGGTTTCGTCACCGGGCCAACGACCCCGGCACGGGACTGGGACGGGGTCAACGTCTGGATCCGGCACCGGTCCCAGTTCAGCCTGTACTACGCGACGTTCAACCGCCGGGACGGACGCATCACGCTGAAGAAGAAGGAGCCGAGGCCGCACGACCCGGCCAACAACTACGGCCGGTACCACACCCTGGCGGTGGGCGAGCTGTCGTTCCGCCAGGGCAGCGATCAGCGGATGTCGGTCGAGGCCGAGAACGTCGGCCGCGGTCGGGTCGAACTGCGGGTGCGGAACGCCGCAGGCAAGGTCGTGCTGTCGGCCCTCGACGACGGCAGCGTCGGTGGGCCCGCGCTGACGACACCGGGTGCGACCGGGGTCCGTGGCGACAACTCCCGGTTGCTGCTCCAGCGCCTCGAGGTCTCACCGCTGTAGCGGCCACCGCCGTGCGCTGACCGGTCGGCCGCACCCGTCCCGGCCCCGCGGGCCGTCGAAGGGCCGGGGGTCGACGGCCGCAGCGGCCGTACGGTGCGGACCCCCGACCCGAAGCCGCCCGTGCCCGCCTTCCTGCGCTTCTTCATCTACGGCGTCGCCAAGACCTTGAGCAAGGCCTTCGGCATGGCGACGATCGCCTTCTTCGGGCGCATGCCGTCACGGGACGACGACCGGGTCGCGCTCGTCGGCCTCCTGGCGCTGACCTGGTTGACCGTCGTCGCCGCGGTCGCCGTGCCCGCCGTCGGGGAGTTCATCATCCCGTTCGCTCCCGAGGACGAGGGCACGGTCCGCCTCATCGCGGCGGCCATCGCGGTGGTGATCCCCTTCGTCAACGGCTGGGTGGTCAGCACCCTCCACAACCACGACGGCACCTCGCGTGCTCACACCGCCCGCGAGGTGGTGCGCGGCTGGTGGTACACGCCCGTGATCGGGCTGACCATGGCGGCCGTGATCCTGGTGGTGCCTCTGCTGAAGGCGGGTCACCTCGTGCGTCGCTACGAGGTCGAGCGGTTGATGGTGATGATCCCGGCCGACCGCCAGGACGCGCTGGTCGCACACGTCTGCGACATCCTGCACGCGCGGGGCATCGAGGCCGAGCCGCACCCGCCGGCGAGGATCCTCCGCAAGCTGTTCTCGGTGATGGCGTACGTGCTCGGGGCCATCTTCCGTCGCCGGGTCGCCCGTGACCTGGTCACCATCCGCGGGTCGGATGCCGACGACGAGTTCTTCGAGGTGGCGGTCCATGCCTCGGACCTGACCGTCGTCGGCCGGCGCAAGCAGGTCTGCCGGGTCTACGCGGTCCTCGCCGAAGGGCTCGACCCCCGGGAGGTCTACGTCACCTGGGACGACGCCTCGCAGGCGCTCGAGGACCGGCTCCGCGAGCAGTGGCAGCGCCTGGAGGACGGCGAGCCGGTCGACCTCGACGAGGTCACCGAGATCGGTGAGGAGCTCGCGAGGGTCGAGCTCGACCACGAGGAGTGGAACGGCCTGCGGCGCCACCTGTTCCGCCTCGAGCGGGACGCCGCCCGTGCCGCGCTCGACCGGGCGCACGCAGGGCGCACCGGGCGCTCCTGACGCGTCCGTTCGGCCCCGCCCCCGTCCGCCGAGGTCGGTTGCCACGGATGACGGTCACCCCGTCACGACCGAAGGAGCGACGGATGAACAAGCGCATCGCTGCCACGTTCGCCACCACCGCACTGCTGCTGCTCACCGCTGCCCCGGCATCTGCTGCTCCCGCCGACGGTCGGTGCGTGAGCAAGGGCGTGCAGTTGCTCGGAGGACCCACCATCGCCGCGGCCGCCAACGGATCCCTCGCCGGGACCAACCTGGTCGGTTTCGTCATCAAGGACCACGCCTTCGACGGTGCCGCCGGCACCGAGGAGTTCCTGGGGCTGCCCGCCGGCACCATCTGCAGCTGAGCGGCGGTCTCCCGGCGGAGCGGCCACCTCGACGAGGTGGCCGCTCCGCCGCTTGCGTAGGCTCCTCGTCACCAGCAGCGTGGATCGACGGCGACGAACGGACCTCGTGTGGACACCGGACCGTCCGGCATCGGGCTCGACCGTGCCGTCGTCAACCGCATCGAAGGTGACACCGCGGTGCTCTTCGTCGGCCCCGGCAGCACCGCGGTGCACGTCGAGACGGGTGCGCTGCCGGACGGCGCGGGTCCGGGGACGTGGCTGGTGATGGACCTGCAGTCGGTGCCGCCGCTGCCGCTGTTCGTCGACGAGGAGCTGACGCGCAGCCGCGGAGGGTCCTAGCGCCGCCGCTCAGGCGACCGTCGGCGGCCCACCGTGCTCGGCGACGAACGGCAGGTCGGCCCGCGACCACGCCTGCATGCCACCGTCGAGGTTCTCGGCGTCGTAGCCGGCGCCCCGCAGGGCGCCCACGACCTGCCCCGATCGGTTCCCCGAGCGGCAGACGGCCACGATGGTGCGGTCGTCGGCCAGCTCGGCCTGCCGCTGGCCCAGCTCACCCATCGGGATGTGGACCGCGATGTCGATGTGGCCCGCGACCCACTCGTCGGGTTCACGCACGTCGACGAACTGGACCTCGTCACGGCGCTGGTAGGCCTCGGTCGGTTCCACGGTCAGGTCTCCTCGGTCGCCACGTCACCGGCGTCGTGGGTCGAGGGTAGGCGCACACGTCCCGCCCTCGTGCCTCGCGGGAGCCGCACGGTCGCGGCGGTCAGGCGGGGGCCGCGGGGCACGTGGCTTCGTACGCTCGTGAGGCGCCGACCCGACCCGACCGGAGACGTCCGTGGCCAACCGACTCGCCGACGAGACCTCGCCCTACCTGAAGCAACACCAGGACAACCCTGTGGACTGGTACCCGTGGGGTGCCGAGGCGTTCGCGGCTGCCCGCGAGCGGGACGTGCCGATCTTCGTCTCGGTCGGGTACAGCGCGTGCCACTGGTGCCACGTGATGGCGCACGAGTCGTTCGAGGACGAGCAGGTGGCGGCCCAGCTGAACGAGGCGTTCGTCAACGTCAAGGTCGACCGCGAGGAACGGCCCGACGTCGACGCGGTCCACATGGCGGCCACACAGGCCCTGACCGGTCACGGCGGCTGGCCGATGAGCGTGTGGCTGACCCCGGACGGCCGCCCGTTCCACGCTGGCACCTACTTCCCGCGCGAGCCCCGGCACGGGATGCCGTCCTTCCCGCAGGTCATCGAGGCGGTGGTCGATGCCTGGACCACCCAGCGCGAGAAGGTCACCGAGTCCGCCGACACCATCACGGCTCGCCTCGCCAACCACCGCGAGCTCGAGCCCGCCGACACCATCGACGTCGCCGTGGCCGACGAGGCCGCCGAGGTCGTCCTCACCCGAGCGTGGGACCGTCGCCTCGGCGGGTTCGGGCGGGCCCCGAAGTTCCCCCAGGCGATGACCATCAGCTGGCTGCTGCACCGGCACGCCCGGACCGGTGACGTGCCCGCGCTGGAAGCAGCGACACAGGCCCTGATCGCGATGGCCCGTGGCGGGATCCACGACCAGCTCGCAGGAGGGTTCGCCCGGTACGCGACCGATGCAGCGTGGCTGGTCCCGCACTTCGAGAAGATGCTCTACGACAACGCCCTCCTGCTTCCGGCCTACGCCGAGGCAGCGACCCTGGCCCGGGACGAGCGCACGGCAGCGGAGCTCGCCCGGGTCGCGCGTGCGACGGCGCACTACCTGCTGACCGACCTGCGCACCGACGACGGCGTGTTCGTGGCCGCGACGGACGCGGACTCGGAGGGGGTCGAGGGGCGCTACTTCGTCTGGCCGTACGACGAGCTCGTTGCCGTCCTCGAGGCGAACGGGCACGACCCGGACCTCTGGACCGCGTTCCTCGGCGCCCGACCGGCGGGCAACTGGGAGGGCACCAACATCCTGCACGAGCCCGTGGACCGTGCCACCTTCGCCGCCGAGCGCGGGCTCACCCCGGAGGAGTTCGACGGGGCCTACGACGTGGTCCGGGCCGACCTGCTCGCCCACCGGGCGACACGGGTCCCCCCGGGCGTCGACGACAAGGTGCTCACCAGCTGGAACGCCCTGGCCGCTCTCGGGCTCGTCCGGGCGGGGCGCCTGCTCGATGAGCCGACCTGGGTGGAGGCGGCGGCGACGTGTCTGGATCGCCTCCACGAGGTGCAGGTCGACGACGAGGGGGCGCTGCGGCACACCTCATCGGTGGTCGACGGGCAGCGGCGTGCCACCATCCCGGCGTTCCTGGAGGACCTCGCCACCCTGGCCCTGGCCGATCTTGCGGTGCTCGGGGCCACGGGGGAGGGGCGCTGGTACGACCGGGCGCTCGCGCTGGCCGAGGATGCGGACGCGCGCTTCCACGACCGGGTCGAGGGCGGCTGGTTCCAGACGCCGGACGGCGCCGACGACCTCTACACGCGGCCGAAGGACACCTGGGACAACGCGACGCCGGCCGGTAGCTCGGTGCTGATCGAGGTGGCGTTGCAGCTGGCCGGGCTGTCGGGCGACCTGGTGTGGCGTGACCGGGCCGAGGAGGGGGTGCGCGCCTTCCTCCTCGCTGCCGGTCGCATGCCCACCGGCTACGGGTGGCTGCTGCGCCAGGTCGAGGCGCTGGCGGCCGGGCCCCGCGAGGTCGCGATCGTCGGGCCGCCGGGTCCGGCACGCGACGCGCTGGTCCGCGAGGCCACCCGGACCGTGCGCCCGGGCGTCGTGGTCGTCGTCGCCGACGAGGAGCACGCCGGTACCGTCCCGCTGCTGGCCCACCGCGGCGAGGTCGACGGCGCACCTGCGGCCTACGTCTGTCGTGACCTGACCTGCGACCGGCCCGTGACCACGCCCGAGGATCTCGCCGTCCTCCTGGAAGGGAGCTGACCGTGCAGCACGACGACTGGGGCGTCCGCGCCGACCGCTGGGCGGGGATCCGTAGCGAGGTCCTCGACGTGCGGGGCACGGCGGTCCACGTGCTGCGGCACGACGCGGCGCCGGGTGCGCCCGCCGATGCGCCGACCCAGCTGCTCGTCCACGGGCTCGGTGGGTCGTCGACCAACTGGCTCGAGGTCATCGCACCGCTCGCCGAGCACGGCCCCGTCCTGGCGCCCGACCTGCCGGGCTTCGGTCGCACCGAGCCACCGCACCGGACCGCCGCGCGTACCGGCAACAACGCGCGCTTCCTGCGAGCGCTGCTGCGCACCGTGGGGCTCGAGCGGGTGGTCCTGCACGGCAACTCGATGGGGGGCCTGCTCGCCGTCCTCCTCGCCGACCTCGAGCCAGACCGCATCGAGCGGCTGATCCTGGTCGACCCCGCCCTCCCCGGTCCGGTGCGGGCGGCGAGCCGCATCGCGCCGCGCACCCTGGCCCGGTTCGCTCCCTTCGCCGTGCCACCGCTCGGCCGCGCCGGGCTGCGGTACGCGTGGCGCAACGGCACGGGGGAGTCGCTCTGGCAGGAGACCATCGACTTCGTGCACGGTGACCCGTCGCGGATCTCGCCCGAGATCGCCGCGCTCGGGGTCGAGAACCTCGACTGGGGCCGCCGGCAGCCGTGGCGCCTCGACGGGTTCGTCGCCGCCGCGACCTCGGTGGTCGCCGCGGTGACCGTCGGACAGCGTTCGCTCGGGCAGGCCGTCTCCCGGGTCGAGGCACCGACGCTGCTGCTGTGGGGTGATGCGGACCGCCTCGTCGGGCGGCCCGTCATCGACCACCTCCGCCGGCGCCGTCCGGACTGGGACGCGCACGTGTTCGAGACGGTCGGTCACGTCCCCCAGCTCGAGGTGCCGGACGCCTACCTCGAGGTGGTCACCGGCTGGCTCGCCAACGGAGACGATGCGCCGGACGTCGGCTCGCTGGGCCAGGTCGCTGACGGCTGAACGCCAGGCTTCAGCGGCCCGCCTCGATGCGTCCGAGCCACGAGGTCACCCGGTCGGTGACCCGGTCGGGGTGTTCGAACTGCGGGACGTGCCCGCAGTCGTGCCACATCTCGACCCTGGCGGCGGGCAGGGCGGTGCGTACCCGGTCGGCGTACCCGTGCCGGACCAGCCGGTCGTGGCGTCCGAAGATCCAGTAGGTCGGCACGTTGCAGGACGCCAGCCGGGTCCAGTACGAGGTGCGGCCGCGGCCCTTCTCCATGCCGAGGCTGCGCGCGCAGCTGGCCAGCGCCATGCGGTAGCCGGGGTCGCGCAGGGACAGCATCACGTCGCTGGCCGCCGCGCGGTAGTTGGCCTCGGGCACCCGTGAGGGGTCGTGGAACAGCTCGCGCAGGCCCGCCTCGACCCACGTGCGCCGCAGGCGCAGCGGGGCTGCTGCCAGGTACTGGGGTCGGGTGAGCCGCAGGAGCGGTGCGAGCCGTCGGTACTCGTCGAACGCCACCGCCGAGCCGAGGCCGACCACGCTGCGGACCGACCCGGGGTGGCGGAGCGCCAGCTCGGTGGCGACCCGTCCCCCCATCGAGTTGCCGATGACGTGCGCGTCGCGGATCTCGTTGCGGATCAGGTAGCCGTGCACGGCGTCGGCCATCCAGGCCATCGAGTAGCGGCGCCCGGCGGGGAGCGGCTTGTCGGACTTGCCGAACCCCGGCAGGTCGAGGGCGTGGACCTCGAACCGGTCGCCGGCCAGACCGTCCAACGTCGGCAGGAAGGACACCTTGCTCGCACCGAGGCCGTGCAGCAGCAGCACCGGGGTGTCACCGCTGCCAGCGACGATGGACTCGATCCGCACCCCTCGGACGTCGGTGTGGCGGGTGCGCAGGACCCGGGTGGCGCCGGGAGCGGGCGCGAACAGAGTCTCGAACCGGGCGGCGAGGGCCAGGTCCCCCTCGACCACGAGGCGGCCGGCGAGGAAGGCGGCGATGCCATCCACCCGTCCCTCGACCAGGTCGAGCCAGGTGGCCGGATCGGTGGCGAGGTGCGCGTCGGGCTCGTGCGCGGCCCCCGGGGACACGAAGCAGCGGGCGTCCTGGATGGCGACGGTGGTGGGGCCGCGTCCGGCGACGTCGACCACGAAGGTGGCGTGGAGCGAGCCGGCGCCGGCGCGGTCGAAGCGCTCGGCCAGCCGCAGGAACGACGAGCGCACCTCGTCGAGGGGGTCGTCCCGACGTAGCCGTCTCGCCGTGCGAGCCTCCACCGTCGTCATGTCGCTCCTCTCCCGTCGGTCAGCCTACGTGCCGCCGCTCCCCTCGGTGGTGGAACTACACCGGTGTCTCGGACTCCCACCGAGGACATCGGCACCTCTGGTTGCGAGGTGAAGTACCAGCGGGTACCTGGGCACGGTGCCCCGGCGCTGGTGCGCCGGCACGTCGCACCGGGGGGGCCACACGGCCACAGGTCCAGTCGAACCGGGTAGGGATGCGGCTGTCCGGCCGGGGCCCGGCACCGGGTGATGTCCGCCGGGTACCTCGTGAGGCAGGATGCGCGGCGGGGCGACGCGAGGAGCAGCGGTGACCGACGTGCGACGACGTGACGAGACGAGCTTCGAGGGGTTGCCGGACTGGCCCCACCCGAGCGTGCGCACCGAGGTGACCGTCGACGGAACGGCGCTCGGGCTCGCGCACGTCGAGGTCGGCCCGAGCGACGGCCACCCGGTCGTGCTGCTCCACGGCGAGCCGACCTGGGGCTACCTGTACCGCCACGTGCTCCCGGGGCTGGCCGCTGCGGGGTTGCGTGCGATCGCGCCCGACCACGTCGGCTTCGGCCGTTCCGACGTCCCGCTCGACGTCGGGTGGTTCACCTACGACCGCCTGGTGGCCGCCCTCGGGGCCCACCTCGACGCGATCGTCGGGGACGAACCCGTCACCCTGGTGGTGCACGACTGGGGTGGACCGATCGGTCTGCGCTGGGCCGTGGAGCACCCGGATCGGGTGGCACGCCTGGTGATCCTGGACACGGCGCTGTACGCCCCCGGCGGCACCCCGTCCGAGGCGTGGTCGGCCTTCCGCCGCGTGGTCGAGTCCGCCGACGAGCTGCCCATCGGGTGGCTGGTGGCCAGCGGCTCGGTCACCGAGCTGTCCGCCGAGGTGCGAGCGGCCTACGACGCCCCGTTCCCGGACGCCGCCTCGCAGGCGGGCGCGAAGGCGCTGCCCTTGCTGGTGCCGGTGGCCGATGAGGATCCCGCGGCACCGGCGATGTGGACCACCCTCCAGGCGCTGCGGGACTGGGACCACCCGACGCTGATGATCTGGGGCCACGAGGACCGGATCCTGCCCCCGAAGGTGGGCGAACGCTGGGCCCGCGAGGTGCCCGGCTGCCTCGGGCTCCACGTGCTCCCTGATGCCGGCCACTTCCTCCAGGAGGACCAGGGTGAGCGCATCGCCACCCTGATCGTCGACCACATCCACGACACCCGCCCCGGACCGCCCGCCGGGTAGCGGTCAGACGACCGTGAAGCGCAGCCCGCGGCTGCCGGGGACGCGGGTGACGAGCCGGGCATCGAGCAGGGCGCGTAGCTCGGCCCGGCTGGCCTCGGGGTCCAGGCCGGTCTCCTCGCGGTGATCGGCCACCGTGACGACGGTGCCGGGGGCACGGGCGGCGACGAACGCGCCGCTCCGCTCCGGGACGGCGCCGCCGAGCTGACCGAGCTCGCGCGCCGCGCCGCGCAGACCGTCGGCCACCGCCTCGGCCCACCGTTCGAGCCAGAGGCCCGCGTCGCGGCGGCGGAGGGTGCGGGCCACCTCGTCGTGGTAGCCGAGGCGATCCTGGTCGAGCAGGACCTCCGGTGCCGCCAGGCCGTCGGGGTCCAGGCCCCGGGCGCGCAGCAGCAAGCGTGCGGCGGCCCGGGCCAGCCGCCCGTTGGCGGCATCGAACGGGTGGAGGCGCAGCAGCTCGAGGTGGACGATGCCGGACACCACCACACCGTGCTCGTCGCGGCCCGATGCGGTGAGCCAGGCAGCGAGGTGCTCCAGCTCGTCGGCGAGGACCGCCGGGTCGGCGGTGAAGTACATGATGCGCCCGACGGAGGCGTCGTGGACGGCCTGCTCGACCTCGCGGAGGCGGCCTGCCCGGTCGGGGGCGACCAGGTGCAGCGTCAGGCGACGGTGGAGCTCGGCCAGGGTCGGCACCGGGTCGGTCAGCAGGGCGTCGGCCAGGTCGTCGGCATCGTTGGCGGCGGCCACACCGTCGAACTCGAGGGCGTGGACGGAGGCGTCGTGGGCGACCGCCTCCGGGTCGTCCGGGTCGACCCCGTCGAAGGCGCGCATCGCGTCGAACCAGGTACCCCGCCGCGGATCCTCGAGCGTGGCCGCGTCCACCGTGGTCCGCGCCGTGGTCACCGCGTCGGCGGTCGGGGCGGCCTCGATGGGGGAACCGTCGAGGCGCAGCGATGCGAGGGCGGTCCCGTCCCGGCGACGCGCGGCCTCGGCAGCCCGTCGTGACGGGTCGGCGGCGACGCACCGCGCCGCGAGGCGCTCGGTGTCCGCGATCAGTTCGAGCAGGTACGGCGAGGCGGTGAAGGCGCCGAGCTCCGGCCGTCCGGGGGGTGTGGCGTCGGGCACGCTCAGCGCCACGGCCGCAGCGCCCGCCCGCGCTCGGCTTCGCCGGCGATACGCCCGTGCCGACGGCCGAGGAGGTAGGTGGTGGTGGCGAGGCCAGCCGCACCCGCGACGGCCGTCGTGGTCTTGACCACCTGCTTGGTGCGCCGCGAGAAGACGACCATCGGCCATCCGCGCTGGTGGGCGACGGTCTCCAGCGGCCGGTCGGGGTTGACCGCGACCGGGTGCCCGACCATCTCCATCATCGGCAGGTCGGACGCGGAGTCGGAGTACGAGTACGACAGCCGCAGGTCGTAGCCGCGCTCGTCGGCGAGGGCCTGGATGGCCTCGCGCTTGCCCTCGCCGTACACGAAGGGGCCGTCGAGGCGGCCGGTGTAGCGGCCCTCGTCGACCTCGGAACGGGTCGCGATGGCGCCGGTCATCCCGAGCGCCTTGGCGAGCGGGTCGACCAGCTCGATCGGCGAGGCCGACACGATCCAGGTCTCGCGTCCGGCCTCGTGGTGCATGTCGATCAGGCCGCGCGACTCGGGGCGGACCTTCTCGAGGATGCGGGGCACGATCTCCTCGTTGAGCGCGAGCAGGTCGGCCTGCTGGGCGCCTTCGACGGCGTGCAGGATGCGGTCGCGGACCGCCTCGGAACGCTCGTCGGTCGCCCCGACGAGCTTGAAGGTCAGGGCGTTGACCCCGTCGGAGACCAGCTCGCCGGTGGGGATGAGCTTGTTGCGCCAGGCCGCGATCCCGAAGGAGAAGGCCGAGGAGCCGGAGATCAGCGTCCGGTCGAGGTCGAAGAACGCGGCGGCGTTGACCTCGTGGTCGGCGCCCGGGGACGTGGGGGGCGCCGCGGGGGCCTGCGGATCGGTCATCGGACTGCTCCTGGGTCGACCGGACGGAGCGTAGTAGCAGCCCGCACGTGCCCAGTGAGGAGGTGGTGGAACGCGGAAGTCCCCAGCGTCGAGGCCGGTCTCTGCGCCCCCTTCCCCGTGGGGCGCTTCGGCCGGTCCGTCGCTGGGGACCTCGTGTGGGGCACGGTACGGACCAGCCGGGGGAGCGTCGACCGCGTCGTCCCCACCGCCTGTGGACGACGGCGGGTTCGCTGTGGACGGGTTGTGGATGGCGGGCGACCCGTCCACGCCGTCGGGCGACGCTGTTCCGCGTCGTCGCAGGTCGGACGGGCTACCGCCCACCGTGAACGTCCACACCTCGTCCACACCCTGTGGAGAGCGGGCGATCGGGAGCCTCGCTCGGCCTCGCGCACGAACCGCACGGCCGTGACCGCGGCGCACCACCCGCCGCCGCGACGTGCTACTCGACCCTCACCCGACCACCGTTCGGACCGTCCGTGACCTCACCATCCCCGCCGATCGAGCACCGGGCTGCGACCGCGGCCGACCCGCCGATCGAGATCCACCGCAGCCACCGCCGCCGGCGATCGGCCTCGGCCGCGGCGCGGGACGGCGTGGTCGTGGTACGGCTGCCAGCGGGCCTGCCGCACGCCGAGGAGGAGCGGTTGGTCACCGACCTCGTCCGCAAGGTGACCGGTGCGACACGTGCCGCGGCTCGGGGCGGCGACGCCGGCCTGGAACGTCGAGCCGCCACGCTGGCGGATCGCTACCTCGACGGCGTACGGGCCTCATCGGTCCGCTGGTCGGCACGCATGCAGCGGCGCTACGGCTCGTGCACACCGGCCGACGGCTCCATCCGGATCTCGCGCGAGCTGGCGCGCGCACCCGCCTACGTGCTCGACCACGTCCTCGTGCACGAACTCGCCCACCTCCAGGAGGCGGGCCACGGTCCGCGCTTCCACGCGCTGGTCGCGCGCCACCCCCACGCCGACCGGGCGACGGGCTGGCTCGAGGGCTACAGCGCCGGGCGGCTCGCGGATCGGGCCGGGCACGAGCCCGAGGGCGAGGGTACGGACGGCGCCCTCGGGCCCGCCCAGCCCGACGACCTCGTGGACGGCGGCGCGATCAGCTGAGGTCGTCCGGCCGCTCGCCGCTGCCACCGTCCTCGTCGTCGCCCGCGTCGGATCCTTCCTCGGATCCTTCGGCCTCACGCTCGGCGACCCGCTCGGCGGCCGAGCCCTCGCGGGGGGCATCGCCGAGCCCCGCGAACATGGCCGAGACGTCGTCGGGCAGGTCGTCGGCGGCTGCCATGCGCACCAGCCACCGGCTCGGGTCGGCCAGCTCGGTGGTGTCCGGCAGGTTCTCGGGGTGCTCGAGCGCGCGACGCAGACCCTCGGGGCCGAGCGCCTGCTCGACGGCGACCACGAAGCGTTCGCCGACGGTCTCGTCGTCGGGCTGGAGGTCGAGGCCGAGGAGGCTGGCGAGCAGGTCGTCGCCGTCCCCGCGGTCGGCGCGGCGACGGCGCTGTACCTCGGCGATCCGGTCGAGCGAGGGCAGGCGCTCCTCGGCCACGCGGGCGACCTCGTGTCGCGCCCACGCGCCCACCAGGCACACCACGCCCTGGAGCCGCTCGAGCACGCGGCGCTGGTCGGCCGTCGGTTCGAGGTGGAAGCCGCTGGCACGCTCCATGGCGGCCTGGAGCGCCTCGGGGTCGTCGGGGTCGACGCCCATCATCATCTCGCGGGTGATCTCCTCGAGCCGGGCGGTGTCGACCACCGTGCCCGACGCGAAGCGCGCCACCAGCGACTGGACGTGTGCCTCGAGCCACGGGACCGCGTGGTACAGCCGCCGCATCGCGGCCTCGTGCAGGGCCAGGACGACGGCGACCTCGGTGGGATCGAGCTGCCAGCCGTCGAACGCCTCGGCGACGTTGCCGGACAGGACCATGGCGGTGGACCGGGGGGCCGACGGCAGGCCGAGGTCGTACTGGCCGAGCAGCGCCCGGGACAGCTGACCGAGGATCTGGCCGGCCTGGAGGCCCGCGAGGACCGCACCGACGGGCCGCACCAGCTCGCCGGGGTCGCCGCTGGCGAGCTGGGAGAACAACCCCTGGAGCGGCGCCAGCTCGGGCGGCAGAGCCGAGCCGTCCTCGCCCGCGAGGTCACCGAGCTGCCCGAGCTGCTCGCGCGCGAGGTCGACCATCGCGTCGGTCGAGGCGCGGGCGACCGGGTCGACCAGCGGCCTCATGGCGACGACGGCGGCGTTGACCCACTCCTGACGGGACGCGGTGACGAGCCGGCCGGCGTCCGGGGGAGCGGGGAGGGGCGAGCCGTCGAGCCAGTGCTCGGCGAGGTCGAGCGCCTCGCGGGCCCGGGTCAGCTCGGCGTCGGTGGGCTGGCGATCACCGTCAGCCGCGATCTGGAGCGCGATCCGGGTGGCGAGCTGCCAGTCCACCGGTCCGTCCGGTCGACCCGCCGTGCCCTGGAAGCCGATGCCGCCGAGAGGGCCCGCACCGGAGAACATCGCGGCGGCCTGGCGTTGCAGCTCCTCGAAGCCGCCGGGGCCGGCGAGCTGCTCGAACATCTGGGCGACCTCGGGCGGCAGCTCGAGCCCCCCCGCGCCACCGCCGAGGCCGAGCTGTTCGAGCATCGCGGCGAGCTCGGGTGGCAGCTGCGGGCCGTCGTCGTCGCCGGGCTCGTCGCCGGGCAGGTCGGGCAGGTCGGGCACGAGGTCTCCGTCCGGGGAGCGGTCGCCACGAGGGTCCCACACGCCGCCGGGGCACGCTGTGGCCCTGCGGCCGGCCCACTGAAGGTGGGTAGGGTCGGCGGGACACGAAAGCGGAGGCGGTGCGGTGACGACGGTGGCGGTGACGGGGGCGGACGGGTTGATCGGCCGGCGCCTCGTGGACCTGCTCCTCGCGGAGCCCGAGGTCACCCGCGTCATCGGGCTGGACGTCCGGGCCCCGGAGGGGGCGCCGCGACCGGGGCTCGAGCGGCACCAGGGCGACGTGCGCGACCCGGCGATCGTCACCCGTTTCGCCGACGTCGACGTGGTGGTGCACCTGGCCTTCCAGATGGATCCTTCGCGCGACGAAGCCGGGATGCACGCGGTCAACGTGGGCGGCACCCGCAACGTCTTCGAGGCCGCCGCGTCCGCCGGCGTCCGCAAGGTGGTCTACGTCTCATCGGCCGTGGTCTACGGGGCTCACCCGGACAACCCGCTGCCGCTCGACGAGGACCGGCCGCTGCGGCCCAACAGCCCGTTCAACCACGCCGAGCACAAGGCCGAGATCGAGCGGTGGCTGTGGCCGTGGGCCGAGCGTCACCCGGATCTGCTGGTGACCGTGCTCCGGCCCTCGATCGTGGCCGGCCCGGGCGTGTCGAACTTCATCTCGCGGCAGATGGATGCCCCCCGGTTCAACGCCATCCGGGGGCACAAGCCGCCGATCCAGTTCGTCCACGTCGACGACGTGGCCTCCGCGCTGAGGCACGTGATCCGTCGGGACCTCCCGGGGGTGTTCAACGTCTCGTCCGTGGGGTGGCTGTCGTTCGACGAGGTCACCGCGATCAGCGGTCGGTCGGTCCTCGAGGTGCCGGAGGAGCTCGCGTTCGCGCTGGCGGACCGACTGTGGCGGCTCGGGCTCGGCGAAGCGCCGTCGGGGCAGGTCCCCTACCTGATGCACCCGTGGGTGGTCAGCGTCGACCGGCTGGTGGCGACGGGCTGGCGCCCGCAGCGTTCCAACCGCGACGCGCTGGCCGAGATGGCCGCCGAGCACGCCGACGAGCTGGTGATCGGTCCCATCCACACGCGGCGCAGCCACGTGCGCAACGCGGCACTGGCGACCACCATCGTGGGCGCGGCCGCCCTGACCGCCGCCGCCGTCGCGCGTCGCCGTCGCCGGGGCCGGGGCCGGGGCTGATCGGTGGGCCGGGGCCGGCGCTGATCGGTAGCGCTGAGGTATCGGCTCGCCACGCGCGGTGACCTACCGCGCGTCGGTGATCCGCGTGTGTGCGCCTGGTCGCCCGCGGCGTCCCCTCGGGCCGTCCACCTCGTTCCCCCTCGAGAGCGGAGGACGATCGAGGGAGCCGCCGTGGGAGGCACGTCGCGCGCGCCACAGCGCTGGTGGTCGCTCGTGCTCGTCGCGCTCGCCGGGATCGGGCTCGTGCTCGGCAGCGGCGCGACCGCGGTGGCGCAGGGCGCCGGGGATCCCTACCGCAGCGAGCAGTGGAACCTGGACCGGATCCGGACCGACGAGGCCTGGCGCATCACGCGCGGCGAGGGGGTGGTGGTCGCCGTCGTCGACACGGGGGTGGCGCTCGATCACCCGGACCTGTTCGACCGCATCGTCAAACGTGACGACGGTTCGGTCGTCGGGATCAACCTCGTCGACGGTGACCTCGACCCGAGCGACGAGCACGGCCACGGCACCCTGGTGGCCGGGGTGATCGCAGCCGCGGCTGACAACGGGTGGGGCGTCGCCGGCGTCGCACCCGAGGCGAGGATCCTGCCCGTCCGGGTGCTCGACGCGGCCGGATCGGGCCGCAGCGAGGACGTCGGCCGGGGCATCCGGTGGGCGGTCGACAACGGGGCCGACATCGTCAACGTGTCGCTGGAGGCGGTCGCTCCCACCGAGGGTGGCAGCCGGGTGCCGGGCGTGCCGACGGACGCGGTGCGTTACGCCGACGAGCGTGGCGTCCTGGTGATCGCGGCCGCCGGGAACCAGCCCGGCGCGGCGTCCGCCTACCCCGCGGATTCGCCCATCATCCTGGTGGGCGCCGTCGACCGCGACGATCGCTCGACCGCCTTCTCGACCGTCGACAGGCGCGACGGCTTCGTGGCCCCGGGGGTCGAGATCCTCTCGACCTGGTGTCGGCGGACCCGCAGCGGTTGCGATGTCGCGTCGGCGCCGTACGGCATGGCGGAGGGCACGTCGTTCGCGGCGCCGCACGTCAGCGGCGTCGCGGCGTTGCTGGTCGCGGCCGGGTACGACGCCGTGGAGGTCCGTGAACGGTTGACGGCGGGCGCGGTCGACCTCGGTGAGCCGGGCCCGGACCGTGAGTACGGCGTCGGGCGTGTCGACGCGGCCGCCAGCCTCGGTGCCGCGCCCCGGGCCACCACCCGCTCGGTGCCCGAGCCGACCTCGACCTCGCCCTCCCGGCCTCCTGCCGAGCCGGAGCCCGCCGCCGACGTCGAGCCGGAGGTGACCGCTGCACCCGCGCCGCCACCCGAGCCGGTGGAGGAGTCGGTCGAGGTCGCACCCGAGGAGCCGCTCGTGGTGGAGGTGCCGCGCGCCGACCCCGAGCCGGTGGAGGTCAACCTCGACGGAGCGGGGTACCCCGAGCCGACCGTGCCCGCGGCCGACGACGGTACCCACCTGGTGGGTCTCGATCTCGGGGCGCCCCCCGCCGGGGGCGCCGCGCCCGACCTCTGGCTGCGTCTGGTCGCGGCGGCGATGGTGGCGCTCGCGATGCTCTGTTGGTCGTCGGTCGCGCGCGCCGAGGCCTGACCGTTCCGGCCGCCGCACCGTGTCTCAAGGTGGCCCGGGGAGACGCCGATAGAAGCGGCGACACCAACGGGAACGGAACGTCATGAGCTACGCGGTCTGCCACCGGGACGCGACCGACACGCTGCACGTCGCCGACGTCGCGTCGCTCGACGCGGCGGTCGAGGCCGTCGAGCGGCTCCGCAACGAGGACGGGACGAGCGACGTCCGTGTCTTCCGTGAGGTGCCGATCGAGGTCCGCACCTACTACAAGGTCGTCATCGCCGATGAGGACGCAGCTGCGGCCGTCACGCCGGTGACGCCCGTCGCGGTGGCGCCCGAGACGACGGCACCGGTCGCGGTGGTCGCCGAGTCCGCGACGGATCCCGTCGTGGTCGAGACCGCCACGCCCGAGTCGCGCGCTCCGTCGACCGCTCGGCCGGTCGACACCCTGCCGGGCGCCTTCCCCCTCGCCTCGCCGACCCCGCCCCCACCGGTCGAGGTCCACGACGTCGACCACGACACCGCGGCTGACGCCAGCCGGCGGCACTCGCTGTTCAGCCGCGGCGGGTAGCCTCGCCGCGCGCCCCTGCGGGCGCCGGACACCGCACGCCACCGCGTCCCCGTGACGCGCCGCGCCGCCTCTGCGAGGCGCGTCGCCGGCACGGGAGCACGGTCCGGGGGTGCGGGACCGCTCCGCTTCGGGGAGGCGCGATGCGTCGCTCGTGGTACCTGGTGCTGGTGCTGACGTCGGTCACGGTGGCGGTCGTGGCCGTCTTCGCGGCAGCCATCGCGACCGGTGCGGTGCCGTGCGGCGTGGTGTCGACCCAGCCGACCTGCGAGGTCGCGCTGGTGCCGGGACCGACCGAGGACACCCTCGGGCTGGTCGAGATCGGCGGCGCCACCACCTACCCCTCCGCGGGTCGGCTGCTCCTGACCACGGTCGCCGTGCGTGACGGGCTCGACCTCGGCACGTGGTGGGAGGCCCGCCGCTCCCCGACGGTGGACACCGTGCCGCGCTCGACGGTCTACCCGAACGATCAGGACCGGGAGGAGACCTCCGCCCAGAACGCCCTCCTCATGGAGGACAGCCAGGTCACGGCGGCACTGGCCGCCCTGGACGCAGCGGGGTACGACGTGACCGGTGCGGCCTCCGGGGCCGAGGTCGCCGCCGTCGAGGCGGACGCCGTCACCGACGAACTCGTCGTGGGCGACGTCCTCGTCGCCGTCGACGGCACCGGGGTCACCGACGCCCAGAGCGCGGTCGAGCTGGTGGGGGCCGCGGCCCCGGGCACCGACGCCGAGCTGACGGTCCGGGACGCCGAAGGCCGCACACGGACGGTCGCGGTGACCTACGGGGCCAACCCCGAGGACGGGTCGCGGGCGTACGTGGGTGTGCTGCTGCGCAGTGCCATCGACCTCCCGATCGACGTGACCATCGACGCGGGAGTCATCGGGGGCCCGTCCGCTGGTCTGATGTTCGCCCTCGGGGTGGTCGACCTCCTCGGTGAGGAGGACCTCACCGGCGGGGCGGTCGTGGCAGGGACGGGGACCATCACGTTGGATGGCCGCATCGGCCCCGTCGGTGGGGTCCGCCAGAAGCTGGCCGCAGCGTCGAGCCGCGACGGCACCGACGACCCGGCGACGGTCTTCCTGGTCCCCCGGGCCAACCTCGCCGAGGCACGCAGCGCCTCGCTGGAGGGCGAGCTGCTCCTGATCCCGGTCGACGACCTCGCCGGCGCGCTCGACGCCCTCGCCGACCTGCGCGAGGGCCGCGACCCGGCGGAGGCCTTCGCCCTCCGGTAGGACTAGTCCGAGTGGGCGGTATCGGGGTCATGTCGGTCGCTCGGGCGCGACCGAGCCTCGCGGCGGTCGTTGGATGCGGCGGAGCCGCAACGACGCCCGACCCGGGGGCCGTGGGCACCGTGTCGTAGCCTCCGCCGCCCGGCGGGGGATCCCGACCTCGGCGTGGAGGGGTGCGCGTGGCGATACCGCTCCACCTCGCGGTGCACCTGGCCGGGGTCGCCGTGGCGGCCGGCCTCGCACTGCTGGTGCTGCTGCCGCCCGTCGGCACGACCGGTTCGACGCTGCGCACGGTGCTGCCGCCCAGCGCGCGGTGGTCGGTCGCGTTCGGGGCAGGGCTGCTCGCTGGGTCGCACCTCGTCGTGGGGAGCCTCGTCGCCGTCGCCGACGGCTGGCCGCTGCTCGTGCGGGCCGGTGGCTACGCCGCCCTCGCCATCGGCGCTGCCGGCGGGCTCGCACGGCGTCCCACGCTGCCACCGGCCGACGGCCGGTTCGCGCTGACGCCCGTGCTGCTCGCGGTCGTGGCGACGCCGGCCGTCCTCCCGCTGGCGGCGGCGCTCGCCGGCGCCGCCGCGTGCGTCGCCACCGCCCGCGGTGTGCTCGGGCGCGGGCGTCAGGTGGTCCTCCTCGTGGTGGGCATCGCCCTGTACGCGGCCGCCGACCTCGCCGCCGGCGCTCGGCCGGGTCTCGCGGCCGGACTGTCGCTGGCCGGATCGCTGGCGGCCGGCTCCTGGGTGCTCCGCCGCGCAGCTCGACGATCGCTGGCGGGACGCTTCACGGGGGTCTCGCTGGTCACCCTCCTCGCCCTGGTGGTCGGCCTCGGCGCAGCCTCCGGGCTCGTCCTGGCCAGCGACGTCCAGGCCGAGCAGCGCGACCGCCTGCAGGCCGTGGCCGCCTCCCACGCGGCCGATCTGGTCGATCGCACGGGTGCCGCGCTCGACGCGACCGCCACCGCGGTCGCCGGCGCCACGCTGGTCGAGCCGCTGACGGCCGGTGACACCGAACTCGCGGGTGCCCGGATCGCCTCCGTGCTGAGCCTGCCGGAGGTCGAGGTCGCGGTCCTGACCGATGCCGCCGGTGCGCTGGTCGCGGGGCGCGTCCGTGACGGTGACGGGACCGCACCGCTGGCCCTCGCCACGGGCAACGTCATCGCCGGTGCGGCGGTGACCGAGGCGGCCCTGGCCGGCCAGCTGTCGCGCGGCGTGATCGACCTCGGGAACGGTTCGCTGCTGGTGGTCGGCGCGGCGCCCGTCGCACCGCGCGACGATCAGGGCCGTCCCCAGCTCGGGCGCCAGGTCGGCGCCCTCGTGCTCGGGCGCGATCTGACCAGCGTCCCGGTGGTCGAGCGCATCGCCGCCGACACGGCCACGGACGCGACCGTCATCGTCGGTGGACAGGTGGTCTCGACCACGTTGCCGGAGGAGGCGGCGTCCCTGCTCGCGGAGGACGTGGAGCGCGGCACCACGACGGTGGGCGGCGTGGAACGGGTCGTGGCCGGCGCCGCCCTCGGGGAGCGTGGCCAGCTCGTGCTCGCCCTGCCGACCGACACCGCGACCCACGCAGCGCAGACGGCCACGCGGTCCGCCTTCCTGCTCGCCGTCGTGGGGTTGGCCGCCGCCGGTGCGCTGGTGACCGTGCTCGCGCGCCGGACGGCGGACCCCGTCGCCCGGCTGACCGCGGCGGCGGAGCGGGTCGCGGCGGGTGACCTCGACACCCGGGTCGCCGTCGAACGAGACGACGAGGTGGGGCGCCTCGCTGCGGCGTTCGACGGCATGACCCGTTCGCTGGCGGGGCGCGACCGCGACCTGCGGACGAGCCTCGCGGTGCAGGAGGCGTTGCGTGACCGGCTGGAGGCGGTGACGGCCTCGATGGGGGAGGGGCTGTTGGCCACCGACGCGGTTGGCACCGTCACGACGGCGAACCCGGCCGCGGCCGAGATCCTCGAGGTGTCGGGCAGCGCCGCGCTCGTCGGACGTCCGCTCCACGACGTGCTGCGCGGGCAGGCCGAGGGCGGTGGGGATCTGGTGGCAGCGCTCGGCGGCCCGGACGAGCGGGGGACCACCGCTGCTCGCGGCGAGCTCGCCGGCTCGGGCCGCGTGGTGGAGGCGACCGCAGCCCCGCTGGCAGGCACCGACGCGGGTACCGCGACCGCCGGGCGCGTGCTCGTCGTGCGTGACATCACCGCGAGGGTCCTGGCCGACCGGGTCCGCACCGAGGTGATCGCCAACCTGTCGCACGAGCTCAACACGCCCCTGACCCCCATCAAGGCGTTCCTGGAGGTCGTCGCCGCGCACGACGGGGTCGAGGAGCGGTTCACCCCGATGCTCGCGCTCGCCCGCGACGGGCGTGCTCGGCTGGAGCGCACCATCTCGGCGCTCGTGGACCTGGCCGAGCTGGAAGCCGGTCGGACACCGGTCACGCTCGCGCCCCTGTCGCCGGCAGCGATCGCGAGCGATCTCGTCGAGCGGTGGCGCGAACGGGTCCCGGGTCGCACCCTGTCACGGCGGGTCCGACGCGGAACGCCAGCCGCACTGGGCGACCCGGCCCTGGTCGGGCGGGTGCTCGACGCGCTCGTGGACAACGCGCTCAAGTTCTCCGACGGGCCGGTGCGGATCACCGCCGAGGGTGACGGCGATGAGGTGAGGGTGCGGGTACGTGACGACGGGCCGGGCATCCCGCCGACGCGGCGCGCGGAGGTCCTCGAGCTGTTCGTCCAGGCCGATGGTTCCAGCACGCGGTCGGTGGGTGGGCTCGGGATCGGTCTGCCGATGGCCGGGCGTGTCGCCGATCTCCTCGGCGGGCGTCTCGAGCTCGATGCCGCACCTGGAGGCGGGACCGACGCGACCCTCGTCCTGCCCGCCGCTCCCGCGGGAGGCGCGTCGTGAGCGCCCCGACCCTCACGCCCCCGCAGCCGACCGGCACCGTGCACGACGTGCCCGCGCCCCACGTGCCCGCGAGCGGTGGCCCCGACCACGCCGCCGGATCCCCTCCGGTGACCGGGGCGCGGTGGGCGGCGGTCGTCGCGGTGCTGGCTGCCCTCGTGGCCGCACTGGCGCTGCCGGTCGGCCCGGCGCAGACGGGGGAGTTCGCGTCGCTGGTCCAGGGTCCGCTCGAGGTGCGCGACGGCGACGGCTGGCGGGCGGTGGCGATCGGGGACGGCATCGACGACGGGGCGGACCTGCGGGCGGTCGGTGGTGCGGTGACGCTCGACGCCGACGGCGACCGGATCGTGCTCGCCAGCGGCGCGCGGGCCGGGGTCGCGGGCGGCCGGCTGGTGCTCGAACGTGGCAGCGTGCTCGTGGACGGGGCCGCGGACCGCGCGGTCACGGTCGCCGGTATCGCCGCGTCCGGCCAGGGCACCTGGCGGGTCGATGCGGGCAGCCAGCCCCGCATCGCCACCTACGCCGGCGCGGTCGTCGTCGATGACGGCGGCACCGAGGTCGTCCTTGCGGCCTACCGGCAGGTCACCGCGCGCGACCGGACCGTAGGCGGCGCGGCACGACTCCCCCTGCGCTACCTCGCCACGGACCCGTTCGATCGCGAGCAGGTCGGTGAGGCGATCCGGGTCGACGATCTCGCGCTGGCGCTCGGACGGTCGCTGACCAGCACCTACGGCACGGCGCTGCGCGAGACGGACTTCTACGCGGCGTTCGTGGCGGTGGACACCGATGTGGAGCCCCACCTGTCCGCCCTCGCGCCGGTCAGCTCGCGCACGCGGTTCGGCCCCCCGTCCGAGGTGCTGCTCGGGGTGACGGTCGCGGACGCCGTGGCGACCCTGACGGCGACCCCCGTGGCGGAGGCCGCCGCCGAGGTCGCCTCGATGCGCGAGCAGGGTGCCGCCTGGGGGTTGTTGCTGGTGGCGGCCGGTGGGGGCGCCGATGCCTTCAACGCGGCTGCCGATCGGGCGCTCGAGCGGGCGGCCGCCGATCCGCCACCGACCGACGAGCCGGCCCCGGACGTCACGGCGGCCGAGGACGCGCCGGCCGGCGAGGCGCCGTCCGGCGAGGCGCCGTCCACCGCACCGCCCACGGGTGCGACCGGAGGAGCCGGGGGCGGGACCGCCGGATCGAGTGACGACGGCGACACCGGCAGCCAGCCGGCACCGACCCCTCCGCCGACCGACCCGCTGCCCGACCCCACCGATCCAGGTGGGCTGCTCGCGCCCATCGAGGATGCGGTCGACGACCTCGGCGACGGGGTGGACGAGGTGGTGGACGGCACCACCGACACGGTCGGGGACGTCGTCGGTGGCGTCGACGAGCTGCTGGCGCCCACCGTGCGGGGGCTCCTCGGGGGCGACTGATCGGTCTCGCACAGCGCGCTGGTCTGGCCGCCGGCCCCCGCGCAGGTAGCCTGCTCGGTCCGACCCCCGCCAGCCTCGAGCTGGGCCGCGCGACGACGCGCCCGAGCGCGATGGGTCCGCGCGGGGGACCCGACCACCGGAAGGCTCGCATCCGTGGGCGATCTCGTCCGCCGCCGGCTCGGCACCGTCGTGGTGCTCGCCGTCCTGCTCGTGCTGTTCTCGGCCAACCGTGTCGCGGTGGTGGTCACCGACTACTGGTGGTTCCAGGCGCGCGACTACACCGAGGTCTTCACGACCGTCCTGGGCTCCCGCCTGTTGCTCGGTGTGGTCTTCGGGCTGGCGCTGGCCCTGCTGATCGCCGGGAACCTGGCCGTGGCCCGGCGGGTCCGCCCGTTCTTCGTGCCGTCGTCACCGCAGCAGGCGCAGATCCAGCGCTACCGCGAGATGGCCGATCCCTTCCTGCCGTGGCTCATCGGTGCTGTCGCGGTCGTCTTCGGGCTCACCTCCGGGCTGGCGGTCAGCGCCAACTGGGAGTCCTTCCTGCTGTGGCGCAACAGCGTCGAGGTCGGCATCACCGACCCGACCTTCGGGGTCGACGTCGGCTTCTACCTGTTCGAGCTGCCGTTCTGGTCGTTCGTGCAGACCTGGCTGTTCACCGCGTTCGTGCTCACGCTCCTGCTGAGCGCCGGTGCGCACTACCTGCTCGGCGGCATCCGGCCGGAGGCCGAGGAGAAGCTGATGCCGGCGGCGAGGATCCACCTCGCCGTGCTCCTGGCTGCGCTCCTCGCCGTGCGCGGGTGGGGCTACTGGCTCGACCGCTACGCCCTGAACTACTCGCCGCGCGGCACCGTGACCGGCGCGTCGTACACCGACGTCAACGCCGAGCTGCCCGCGCTGTACCTGCTGCTCGGCGCGAGCGTCGTCGCCATCGTCCTGGTGCTGATGGCGATCCGTCGCGCCGGCTTCCTGCTGCCGGGTGCGGCCATCGGGCTCCTGATCGTGGCGTCCATCATCCTCCAGGGGGCCTACCCGGCTGCGATCCAGCGGCTGCAGGTCGATCCGCAGGAGCTGTCGCGCGAGGAACCGTTCATCGCGCACAACCTCGAGGCGACCACGACCGCCTACGGGCTCGCCGACGTCGAGCGCCGCCCGTTCTCGATCGACAACGACCTCGACGAGGCCGACGTCATCGAGAACGAGGTGACCCTGCGCAACATCCGGCTGTGGGACCCGAGCGTCCTCGAGACCACCTACCAGCAGCTCCAGGCGCTGCGGCCCTTCTACCAGTTCAACACGGTGTCGGTGGACCGCTACGTGATCGACGGCGAGATGCGTCAGGTCATGATCTCCACGCGTGAGCTCTCCCAGCTGCAGGAGGGCACGGACACGTGGCAGAACCGCCACATCACCTTCACCCACGGCTACGGCGTGGTGGCCTCACAGGTCAACACCGCCAACCAGGAGGGGCAGCCGGTCTTCCTGTCCTCCAACATCCCCCCCGCCGGTGAGGACCGGATCGTTCCGGACGAGCAGCCGGGCATCTACTTCGGTGAGTTCAACCAGCCCACCTACTCGCTCGTGCGCACCGCCGAGCGTGAACTCGACTTCGAGGACCCCGACACCCAGGAGCAGGTCTTCACCGAGTACGACGGTGGCGGCGGGGTGGCCATCGGCGGGTTCATGCGGCGCGTCGCCTACGCCCTGCGCTTCGCGGACTACAACCTGGTGCTCACGGGCCTCATCGAGAACGATTCGCGGATCATCTACCACCGCAGCGTGACCGAACGCGTGGCCCAGATCGCTCCGTTCCTCAAGCTCGACAGCCACCCCTACCCGGTGGTGAGCGACGACGGTCGGGTGCAGTGGATCATCGACGCCTACACCACCTCCGAGGCCTACCCCTACTCGCAGCGCAGCGTGCTCGAGCTCGGTGGGCGCCAGGTGCCGGTCAACTACGTGCGCAACAGCGTGAAGGCGGTCGTGGACGCGTTCGACGGGACCGTGACCCTCTACCGTGTCGAGGAGGACGACCCCATCCTCGACGCGTGGGAGCAGGCCTTCCCCGGCCTGATCACCCCGGTCGAGGAGGCCGAGAACGGCATCGCGGCCAACTTCCGCTACCCGCAGGACCTGTTCCGGCTGCAGGCGGAGCTGTTCCGGGTCTACCACATCCAGGACGTGGACGCCTTCTACAACCGCGCCGACGCCTGGTCGATCCCGCTGGACCCGGCTGCGGCCGCCAACGAGACCGGCGGGCAGGACCTCGCCGGCGCGCTGCGGCGCCCGCTCGAGCCGTACTACCTGCTGATGCGCCTGCCGGGTGAGACCGAGGAGGAGTTCGTCCTCATCCAGCCCTACCTCGCCCAGGGTCGCCAGAACATGGTGTCCTGGTTGGCCGGACGTGGTGACGGGGACAACCTCAACGAGCTGTTCTCGGTCCGCTTCCCGTCCAACCAGTTGGTGCTCGGACCGGCGCAGGCGCAGGCACGGATCGAGCAGGACGACCTGATCTCCGAGTACATCACGCTGCGACAGCGTGCCGGGACCCAGGTCATCCGCGGCAACCTGCAGGTGCTGCCGATCGCGAACTCGATCCTCTACGTCGAGCCGCTCTTCCTCCAGGCCGACCAGGCCCAGATCCCCGAGCTCGCGCGGGTCGCGTTGGTGCTCGGTGAGCGGACCGCCTTCGACCGCACCTTCGCCGGTGCGCTCGGGCAGCTGCTCGGGATCGACGTGCCCGATTCGATCGTCGACGCCGAGGAGGGCCCGATCTCGGTGGAGGATCCGACGGGCGACGCGGACACCCCGGTCGACCCCGACCAGACGCCCGCCGAGGACGAGGACCCCGATCCGGGCCCCCAGGCCGGGACATCGCGTGAGCTGCTGGAACAGGCGCTGGCGGCGTTCGCCCGCGCCGAGGTGGCGCTGCGTGACGGTGACCTCGGCGTCTACCAGCGCGAGATCGCCCGAGCGCAGTCGCTGCTCGAGCAGGCGGCCGAGCTCGAGGGCATCGGCGTCGAGGACCTCGGCGCCGACGAAGGCGTGGATGGGGACACGGCCACTGACGACGACGCCTGACCCACCAACCGCACGTCGAGGAGGCCCCGCTCCGGCGGGGCCTCCTCGCGTCGGAGCGCCCGGAGACGAGCCACCGGGCGGTCACGACGCGCCTACACCATCATCCCGGGCGCGCGCAAGGAGCGGTCGGTCCGCGGGACATCGCAGACGACTCGACGCAAAGGTCACCTCTGGGCCCCCGGGCCTCCTAGGCTCCGCGCGTCCTGGAACGGTCCGCGTAGGGAGATTCACGTGCGTCGACTCGTGGTGGTGTTCGTCGCCGTGCTCACCGGGCTGCTGCTGTCGGCGGCTGCCCCGGCCATCGCGCAGGAGGACGCGTCCGAATCGGTCCGCGGCACGATCGAGAACGAGGAAGGTCCGGTCCCCGGCGTCGAGATCATCATCGAGTCCGAGGAGGGCGAGGTCGGCACGGCGGTCACCGAGGACGACGGGACCTTCTTCCTGCCGCTGCCGGGCCCCGGCGACTACCGGGCGACCCTGCTCCAGGAGACGCTCCCCGACGGGATGGAGCTGCGCAACCCGGATCGGGCGACGCTGGAGTTCTCCATCCGCGCCAACCAGTCGCGTCCGCTGCTCTACCCCCTCGGTGAGGGGGGCGGGACGGCCAACACACGCGTGCTGGTGACCGCGGTCCAGCTGCTGATCGAGGGCATCAAGTTCGGCCTCATCATCGCGATGGCCGCCATCGGGCTGTCGCTGATCTTCGGCACCACGGGCCTCGTCAACTTCGCCCACGGCGAGCTGGTGACCTTCGGCGCCCTGGCGGTCTGGGCGGTCAACCAGATCTTCGGGGTCCACCTCATCCCCGCCGTGCTGATCGGTGTGGTCATCGGCGGGATGGGCGGCATGGCCCTGGACCTCGGGCTGTGGCGACCCCTGCGCCGACGCGGCACGGGCCTGATCGCCATGCTCGTGGTCTCCATCGGCCTGTCGATCTTCCTGCGCTACCTGTTCCTGTACTTCTTCGACGGACGCACGCGCCCCTACGCCCAGTACGCGGTGCAGCAGGCGTGGAACTTCGGGCCGTTCCGGATCGTGCCGAAGGACCTGGTGATCATCGTCCTGTCGGTGCTGATCCTCGGCGCCGTCGGGCTCATGCTCCAGAAGACCAAGGTCGGCAAGGCCATGCGGGCCGTGGCCGGCAACAAGGACCTCGCCGAGGCGTCCGGCATCGACGTCGAACGCGTGATCCTGTGGGT
Organism: Nitriliruptor alkaliphilus DSM 45188; assembly: GCF_000969705.1. Taxonomy (GTDB): domain Bacteria; phylum Actinomycetota; class Nitriliruptoria; order Nitriliruptorales; family Nitriliruptoraceae; genus Nitriliruptor; species Nitriliruptor alkaliphilus. Next base: position 16,028 of record NZ_KQ033901.1, on the reverse strand, counting down.
GTGGGGTGTCGGCGGCGGACTGGCCACGCTCGGCGGGGTGTTCTTCGGCCTGTCGCAGCAGGTCAGCTGGCAGATGGGCTTCATCCTGCTGCTGCTGATGTTCGCCGGGGTCATCCTCGGCGGGCTGGGCACGGCCTACGGCGCCCTCGTCGGCAGCCTCGTGATCGGCATCTTCGTCCAGATGTCGACGCTGGTGGTCGCCCCCGACCTCAAGAACGTCGGGGCCCTGCTCGTGATGATCCTGGTCCTGCTCGTCAGACCCCAGGGGATCCTGGGCAAGAGACAGCGGGTCGGCTGAGGAGGGCTAGCTCATGGACTGGGGATCGATCTTCAGCAACGTGATCCGCGCGGCGGTGGGTGAGTTTTCCGCCGTGTTCGCGCTGGCGGCCATCGGCCTGAACGTCCACTTCGGCTACACGGGCCTGCTGAACTTCGGCCAGGTCGGGTTCATGTCGGCCGGCGCGTTCGGGCTCGCCATCGGCGTGACCTACTTCGGGTTCTCGTTCTGGGTGTCGTTGATCATCGCGCTGGCGGCCGCCGTCGCCCTGGCGCTCCTGCTCGGTCTGCCGACGCTGCGCCTGCGGGCCGACTACCTCGCGATCGTCACCATCGCCGCCTCCGAGATCCTGCGCTTCATCCTGCGTTCGCCGAGCACGCGCGAGGTGACCGGCGGCTCCTACGGCCTGACCCGGTTCGCCCGGGGGTTCTACGACATCAACCCCTTCCCGCCGGGCGACTACGGGTTCGGCCCGTTCACCTACAGCCAGAACCGGTTGTGGTTGCTCACGGTCGCCTGGGGCCTCGTCGCGCTCACCTCGCTGTCGGTGTGGCTCACGATGCGCTCGCCGTGGGGCCGGGTCCTGAAGGCCATCCGCGAGGAGGAGGACGCCGCGACCTCCCTCGGCAAGAGCGTCTACGCCTACAAGATGCAGAGCCTGATCTACGGCGGTGTGATCGGCGCACTCGGCGGCATGGTCCTGGCGACCAGCACCCAGTCGGTGCAGCCCGACACCTACTCCACGCCGATCACGTTCTTCGCCTACCTCGCGCTGATCCTCGGGGGGACCGCACGCGTGTTCGGCCCCGTCCTCGGGTCGATGATCTTCTGGATGGTGCTCTCGTTCACCGACAACTTCCTGCGCCAGGCGATCAGCGCTGGGCACATCCCGACGTCGATCATGAGCGGGACGCAGGTCGGCCAGGTGCGCTTCATGCTCGTCGGGCTGGGGTTGATGTTGCTGATGATCTACCGACCTCAGGGGATCCTCGGCGACCGGAGGGAGATGGAACTCGATGCCTGACCAGACCACGCCTCCGGCCGACGGTGAGGCCCCGCGCCCCGTCGGCGACCTGTCCGGCGTCGACCCCGTGCCGGGCGTCGCCAAGCCCGATCCCGTGCTGATCGTCGACGGCGTGCGCCGGTCCTTCGGTGGGCTCGTGGCCGTCGACGTGGACCACCTCGAGATCCCCCGCGGGCTGATCACCGCGCTGATCGGACCGAACGGGGCCGGCAAGACCACGCTGTTCAACCTGCTGACCGGGTTCGACGCACCGGACCAGGGCAGCTGGCAGTTCGACTCGCGCGAGCTCGCGTCGCAGCCGGCCCACAAGGTCGCCCGTGGCGGCATGGTGCGCACCTTCCAGCTGACCAAGTCGCTGTCGAAGCTGCCGGTCATCGAGAACATGAAGCTCGGCGCGACCTCACAGCGGGGCGAGAACTTCGTCCGAGCCCACCTCCCGCGGCTGTGGCGGTCCCAGGAGCAGCAGATCGAGGAGCGTGCCGACACGCTGCTGACCCGGTTCAAGCTCGACCACATGCGCAACGAGTTCGCGGGGACCCTGTCCGGTGGACAGCGCAAGCTCCTCGAGATGGCACGGGCCCTGATGGTCGCGCCCGACGTGGTCATGCTCGACGAGCCGATGGCCGGCGTGAACCCGGCGCTGACCCAGTCGTTGCTCCAGCACGTCAAGGGCCTGCGGGACCAGGGCATGACCGTCATCTTCGTCGAGCACGACATGGACGTCGTGATGGACATCTCCGACTGGGTCGTGGTGATGGCCGAGGGTCGGATCATCGCCGAAGGACCACCGGCCGCGATCGCCCAGAACCGCGCGGTCGTCGACGCCTACCTCGGTGCGCACCACGACGAGGACCTGACCGCCGAGGAGGAGGCCGAGCGCGCCGAGGTCCGGGAGGTCCGCGACCGGGCCGACATCGAGCGCATCAAGACCTCCGAGGGGTTCCTGCTCGAGGCGCGGGACCTGATCGCCGGCTACGTGCCGGAGGTCAACATCCTCAACGGCTGTGACCTGGAGCTGCGCGAGGGGGAGTTCGTCGGGATCATCGGCCCGAACGGTGCCGGCAAGTCGACGCTGCTCAAGTCGCTGTTCGGCCTGATCCACATCCGTGAGGGCACGATCACCCTGGACGGCGAGGACATCACGGGTCTCAAGGCCCACTCGCTGGTGGGCAAGGGTGTCGGTTACGTGCCCCAGGTCGCCAACGTGTTCCCGGACCTGTCGGTGATGGAGAACCTCGAGATGGGGCTCTTCCTCGGCGGGCACCGGTTCGAGGACCGGTTCGACTACGTGACCGATTTGTTCCCGCTGCTGGGCGAACGTCGCAAGCAGCAGGCCGGCTCGCTGTCCGGTGGTGAGCGCCAGATGGTCGCGATGGGCCGGGCGTTGATGTCCGACCCGAAGGTCCTCCTGCTCGACGAGCCGTCCGCAGGCCTGTCACCGGCCTACCAGGACGAGGTGTTCGTCCGCTGCCGCGAGATCAACGCCACCGGCGTGTCGATCGTCATGGTCGAGCAGAACGCCCGTCGGTGCCTGCAGGTCTGCCACCGCGGCTACGTGCTCGACCAGGGCCGCAACGCCTACGAGGGCCGCGGCATGGATCTGCTCGGCGACCCGAAGGTCATCGAGCTGTACCTCGGCACCCTCGCCAAAGCGGACTGAGCCTCACCGGCGCGTCGACGTCGCACGAGCGAGGGCCCCGCCGGAGCGGGGCCCTCGCCGTGTCACCGGGTGACGTGTCAGCCGCCGGCGATGATGTAGCGCTCGGTGTCGAGCACGGCCTCGTCGTTGAAGACGAGGATCGCGAAGCTCGCCGAGGACGGGTCGCCGACGTCGTCGAGCTCGATCGGGCCCGACTTGCCGACGTAGTCGATGTCCTCACCGGCTTCGAGGAGCTCCTTGCACTCCGCGAACTCGGTGCACTGGGTGCCGTCCTTGGTGACGCCCGGGATCTCCTTGGCGAACTCGCTCGGGACGTCGGAGTCGGCCGCGATGACCGCGAGCGCCGTCACGATGATGGCGTCGTAGGTCTCCGAGGCGTAGTTGAAGTCGCTCAGGTCGGGGTCGACCTCGAGCAGACGCTGCTGGAAGGTGTCGTCGAGCTCGGACAGCGGCGTGGTGCCCTTCATGCCGCTGATGGCGTGCGGGTTGTCGGTGAAGTTCTCACCGAGGGCGTTGCCCATGTTGCCGTCCGACCCGTAGATCGTCTTGTTGTCGACACCGATGCCGGCCTCGAACAGGGCGGTCAGGATCCGGGCGGACTCGTCGAAGCCGATGACCGCGATCGCGTCGGGGTCGGCGTCGACCAACTGCTGGACCTCGGCGTCGAAGTTCTGGGCCTGCGGGTCGTAGATGATCTTCTCGACGACCTCACCACCGGAGTCCGTGACGGTCTCCTCGATGGTGTCGGCCAGACCCTCGCCGTACGCGTCTTGCAGCGCCATGATGCCGACGGTGGCGTTGCCCTCCTCGACGATCAGCTCGCCGAGCACCTGGCCCTGGAGGATGTCGGACGGCGCGGTGCGGAAGTACAGGCCGTCGTCGTCGTACGTGGTGAACTCCGCCGAGGTGTTGGCCGGCGAGAACTGCACGACACCCGCGCTGACGATCTTGTCGATGACCGTGAAGGACACCGCGGAGGAGGCAGCACCGACGATGACGTCGGCGCCCTGGCTCAGCAGGCGGTCCACGGTCTGGTTGGCGATGTCGGTGGTGGTGTCGCCGGAGTCACCCTGGATCAGGACGACGTCCTCACCGAGCACGCCACCTGCCTCGTTGATCTCCTGGACCGCCAGCTCAGCGCCGGCGAACTCCGGGGGGCCGAGGAAGGCGAGCGACCCGGTCTCCGGGAGCAGCGTGCCGACGGTCAGGACACCGTCTCCCACGTTGCGCTCGGCAGCCGTGCCGTCGTCGTCCGTGCCGTCGTCGTCGGTCCCGTCGTCGTCGGTCCCGTCGTCGCCGCCGTCGTCCTCGGCGGGCGGCGTCTGCTCGGCACCGCCGTCGTCACCGCCGCAGGCGGTGAGCAGCAGGGCCAGCGCGGAGGCGGCTGCCACCGCGCGCTTCATCTTGGTCGTACGCACTCGTACCCCTTGACCGTCGAGGTCCGGGGGCTCTACCCCCGGACCGAAGGCGCGAAGCCTACGACCGGGGTCGTTGGCGTGTGCGGATTCCGCCCCGGCGTGCGGTCCAGCCAGCACGACCGGCCTGCGGGCCACCCGCTGCGCGCGATCAGTACCCCGCGCTGTCCCCGTCCTCGACGTCGATACGAGCACCGTCCTCGTCGACCTCGGCGGTGCAGGCGACAGCCCCGGTCGCGAGCCCGAGAACGGCTGCGAGGGCCAGGAAGCGGCGGGTTCTGAGCGGACACGATGGTCCCTGTCGTGCGGTGGTGTGGGATCGCCATCGTCGGCTCCTCCGGGCCGCGGCGGGAGCGGCCGAACGTCCCCGCCCCCACCGCCCCGGGCGGGGTCTGCCCGTCCGGAGACCGCACGGCGCTCCGAGCGCCGTTTCGCGCTCCAGCGTCCTGGTCGGTACGGTGCGCACATCGGCGCGGGGTGGAGCAGTTCGGTCAGCTCGCCGGGCTCATAACCCGGAGGTCGCAGGTTCAAATCCTGCCCCCGCTACAAAGATCGAGACACACGACACCGAAAGCCCCCGATATCGGGGGCTTTCGGTGTTCCTGCGTGTTCGAGGTCCGCGAGTTGCCCGGCTGGGCCGGGGGTTCTCGACCTGTGCCACGCTCGTTACCCCGGGCAGCCCGGGGCAGCACCCCCCCGTGCCCACCCGTCCCCACCTGCGGGTTCGACGTCGCGGGGGTGCGCAGAGTGGTGCACCCTGGATGGCACGCCGGCCCACCGGGCGTGCGGCCTCTCGCTCGCGCCGCAGCTGACATCAGGAGCGACAAGCGAGCAAGCCTTCAAGCGCAGCCAGCGCAGGCAGGCGGGGGCGGGCCACCACCGTGAGCTGCCCCGGGTTGAGGCCAGAGGTGTCCGTGACGTACGTCTCGATGTTGCTCCGAGCATGCGCTAGGGGTGGCCGCAGCCGGCTGCGGTCAGCCTGCGGGGGCAAGTCGGACGTTGAATCGGGCGATGAAACCCCCGTCCCCGTCGTCCTCGAGCGGGGTGATCAGCGACTCACGGACTCCGAACACCACGTCGGTCTCGAGGTAGTCGCAGTCGGCGTCGTACATCTGGGTGACTAGCGGCTGGTAGCCGTCGGCGCTGACGCGCAGGTGGATGTGCGCGGCCCGCATCGGGTCGCGCCCGAGCACGTCGAGCAACCGACCAACGGGGCCGTCGGTCGGCACCGAGTAGCCGAACGGTCGGTTCGTCACAAGCCAGTAGCGACCTTCGTCGTCGGTGCGGAAGCGGCCCCGCATGTTGTTCTCGACCATGTCGGGGTCCTGGCCGTCGTACTGCCCGTTGGCGGCGATCTGCCAGATCTCGATCTGCGCTCCGGGCAGCGGTTCGCCGCCTTTGCCCGTGACCCGGCCCTCGAGTCGAACCGGTTCCCCCTCGTGCTGCTGGACGATCGAGTCGCCGTTCTCCATCAAGGGTGCGTCGGAAACGTAGAAGGGTCCGAGCAGAGCGTTCTCGGTCGCGTCCTGATCTTGGGGGCCGTTGAGAAAGTCGACTAGTGCCGAGAGGCCGAAGACGTCGGAGAGCAGCACGCACTCTTGACGCTTCTCGTCGCTCATCTTGCCGACGGCAGTGAGGAACTCGATGCCACCGAGCCACTCCTCGACGGTGAGGTTCGTCTCGATGGCGAAGTCGTGCAGGTGTTTGGCGAGCGTGGTCAGCAGTTCACGCATCCTCGGGTCGGGTGTCGCCCCGAACGCGGTCACGACCTGGTCGCGAAGGTTCTCTGGTGTCGTCGCCATGACGTGCCCTCTCCTTTACGCGCCGGTGACCCGACCGGCGCGCGGTCACTTCGGATCGATGTACTCCGTGCGTTCGTGCACCGCCAGGTAGATGTCGTTGGCGATCGGCCGATCGAGCTCCTCGGCGAGCTGGCCGATCAAGCCCGCCGCCCGCGCCAGCAGCGCGACACCCCGCAGCATCGGCAACGGGATCCCCGCGTCCACGAGGGCAGCGCCCCCGACACCTGCACCGTTGAGCGGCAGCGTCCGGCCGAGCACCTCGTGGTGCACACGGCCGATGGCCTCGAAGAGGCGCAGGTGCGGGCCGCGCAGACTGGCCGCCTCGGCGATCTCGAGGAGACGAGGCACCCGCGGGTCCGCGGTGTGTGTGGGGTGGCCGAGCCCGGGGATGATGCGGCGGGCGGCGCGTTCCTCGGTCACGACCGTGCGCGCCAGTTCGTCCCAGTCCCCGTCGGTCTCGGGCAGAGGTCCCTCGTGTGCGGACACCTTCCCTGCCAGGAACTGTCCGCAGTCCTCGGTCACGCCGAGGAAGCGTGATCCGCCCCCGAGGAGGCCGGCTGCCAGCGCGCCCTGGAGCGCATCCGGAGCGCTCAGGAGCGTGAGTCTCGCGGCGATGGCCGTCGGCACGAAGCCGTGATCGGCGAGCGACGCGAGCACCGCCTCGAAGACCCGGATCTGCCCGGGCTCGGGTCGGTGGCGCAGGAGCAGCCACAGCGACAGCTCCCCGAACCCGACCTCGCCCATGATGTCACTGGCGAGGTCCTGTCCCAGCAGGGTGATGCTGGTGGCGTCGGACGCCCCGAGGGACGTCGGGTAGCTCGGCTCGGTGCGGTCGGTCACGGGCGCGTCGCTCCTGTTCGGGTCCGGTCGGTCGCCGGCGCGTCGTCAGTCGCGGGGGGCTCGGAGCCAGGCGCGGATCTCGTCGCCGTGCTCGTCGAGGCCCGGAGGCGCGTAGCGGTACGACGCCTGGGTGTCGGAGAACGAGATGGGGTTGCGAACCGACGGGATGGCCCGGTCGCCGTCGCCCACTTCGACGACCGGCTCCAGACCGATCGCTTCGGCGAACGCGACGCCCTCGGGGACGGTGTTGACCGGGCCACCGGGCAGCCCCTTCGCCCGGAACCTGGCGAACCACTCGTCGGTGGTGTCCCCGGCCAGCGCATCGACGAGCAGTGGCCCGAGCTGGTCGCGGTTGGCGGTCCGGTCCTCGTTGGAGGCGAAGCGTGCATCCTCGGCCAACTCCGGGACCCCGAGCACGTCGCACAGGGTCGCGAACTGCCCATTGTTCCCGGCGATCACGATGATCGCACCGTCGGCGGTGGGCAGCGGCTCGTACGGAAAGAGGCTCGGGTGGGCGTTGCCCATCCGGAACGGCGTGATGCCACCGGCGACCGCGGCACTGGCCTGGTTGACCAGGCCCGACAGCGCCGAGGACAGCAGGTTGACCTCGACGTGCTGGCCCGCGCCCGTCGCGTGACGGTGGTTGAGCGCCGACAGGATGCCGATGGTCGCGTGCATGCCGGCCATCACGTCGAAGACGGAGATGCCGGCGCGGAACGCTTCACCCTCGGGGTCGCCGGTCAGGCTCATCAGCCCGGAGATGCCCTGGACCATGAGGTCGTAGCCGGCGAGCGCCGCGCCCTCCGGGGTGGTCCCGAACCCGGAGATCGACGCGTAGACGACCCCGGGGTTGGTCGCCCGGACGCCATCGAAGTCGAGCCCGAAGCGGGCCATACCACCGGGACGCATGTTCTCGATCAGCACGTCGGCCCGGCTCGCGAGCTCACGGGCCGTCGCGAGGTCCCCTGGATCCTTGAGGTTCAACGCGATGGACCGCTTGTTGCGGTTGATGCCGAGGTAGTAGGTCGACACCCCGTCGCGGACCGGTGGGCTCCAGGTCCGTGTGTCGTCTCCCAATGGTCCCTCGACCTTGATCACGTCCGCGCCAAAGTCGGCGAGCAGCATCGTCGCGTACGGGCCGGCGAGGATGCGCGAGAAGTCGGCGATCAGCAGCCCATCGAGTGGACCGGCCTCATGCGGCGAAGCGTGGATCTCGGTCGCCATTGGGGTTCCTCGAGGTGGCGGTTGCAACCCAGTGAACGATTGGTTGACCGTCAGGCGGTCAAGTGTCCGTAGCGTGCGGAGGGCGTGAGCAGTTGTCAAGCCCGCCGGGGTGCTGCCCCGTCACGCGAGCCCCACAGGCCGCACCCGGTTGGGCCGGCCCTCAGTCGAGCCGACTGCTTGTGGTCTGCGGGACCAAGTCTCGTAACGCGAGATCGGCGCTGATCCGGCTGGCGGCCGCGAAGAGGCGCGGCAGATGCTGCTCCATCAAGGTGGCGACGTCCGTCTCCGCCGCGTGGACCGTGACGTTCATGGCCGCGATCGTGCGGCCCTCACCATCGCGCAACGGCACCGCGACTGAGCGGATCCCAGCGGCGAGCTGCTCATCGGCAAGCGCCCACCCCTGAGCGCGGATCTCGCGCAGATGCTGTTCGCGTTCGTCGTCGGTTGGCTGCCACCGGGGCGCGATCCCCGAACGGCTCGGCTCGGCGAGCCGAGCCGGGACCTCCTCGGGTGGCAGCGCGGCCAGCAGGACCTTGCCGAGCGAGGTCTGCAACGCGGGGAAGCGGGTCCCGATCGACACGGCGAAGGTGATGATCTTCGGAACGGCCACCCGAGCGACGTAGATGATGTCGGATCCATCGAGTTGAGCGATCGACGAGGATTCCCCGGTCTGCGACACCAGATCCTCCATATGGGGCCGGGCGAGCTCCCAGAGGCCCTGCGATTGCACGAAGGCCGTGCCGAGCTCCAGGACGCGTGGCGTCAGCGTCCACCTCCCCTCTGAGCTACGAACGTAGCCGAGCTCCTGGAAGGTGAGCAGGATGCGGCGGGCGGTCGGGCGAGCCAGGCCGCTGGCTTCCGCGACCTCCGTGAGTGACATCTCCGGCCGGCCCGGACGGAAGGCTCGGATCACATCCATGCCGCGGGCGATGGCCTCGATGAAGTCCTTGCTGGTCTCGTTGCGATCCATGTGGTCACTCTCAGTTGCACCGATGTGGATGAACGCTACTGACCCACCGCGGCCGTCGGCGACAGAGGCAGCGGCCCGGGGGCACGTTGGTGGCCCTGTCGGCCTCACGGCTGCCTGCGTTGCGGCGGTCTTGCTCGCGCGACAGTGGAGCCTTCCTTGCGTCCGTGGCGGACACATCGATGTTGTACTCCTCCGCGCCGCTCGGTTCGGGCGGGTCGCAGCTAGAGGCGAGTGGGCCACGGCTACTTGACAGCGCTACCGACACCATGCGAGCCTGTTGTCCGCTGGACGGATAGATGTCCGTTGGGATGGGAGACGGTATGGACACCTTCGACGTCGCGGTCATCGGCTACGGGCCGGTCGGGCAGATGCTGTGCGCACAGCTGGGCAGGGCTGGGCACTCGGTGGCCGTCTTCGAGAAGCACGAGCAGCTGTACGGGCTTTCGCGTGCGGGGCATATCGATGACGAGATCATGCGGACCCTGCAGAAGATCGGTGCGGGGGAGGAGTTCCGCGAGGACGCTGTTGCGTGGGAGACGTACGACATGCGCAACGAGGCGTTCGGCGGCGATCTGCTGCTCAGCCTGGATTGGAGCGTCGTCGGACCGCACGGCTGGCGCTCACATTGGATCTTCTACCAGAACAACCTCGAGCTGGCGATGCACCGTCAGGTCGAAGCGGCCGGCAACGTTCAGCTCCTGTTGGGCACCGAGGCCGTAGCGTTCGACCAGGACGGGGACGGCGTCACGCTGACGGTTCGCGACCGGCAGAGCGGCGCAGAACGGACCGTGCGAGTCCAGTACCTCGTGGGCACTGACGGTGCGAATAGCTTCGTCCGTGAGCGCTTGGGGATCACCACCACCGAGGGCATGACGGGTCCGAACCAGCTCGTGATCGACACGAGGCAGAAGCGTCCGCTCTCGTTCCCGTTCGACAACGGGCAGTTCGCGGACCCGAAGCGGCCAGGCTGCCTGTTCCAGCTCGGAAAGAGTCACCGTCGATGGGAGTTCACCCTGCGGGACGACGAGAACCCCGTGGACTTCGATATCGACCGCATCTGGCAACTGCTGTCGCCGTGGGTGACGCCGGAGGACGTCGAGATCATCCGCCACCCGATCTACCGCTTCCGCGAGTTCATAGCGGACGAGTGGCAGCGCGGCCGTGTCTTCCTCGCCGGGGACGCGGCCCACATCATGTGGCCGTTCGCAGGCGAGGGCATGTGCAACGGGATCAGAGATGCCTCAGCTCTCGTGTGGCGGCTGGACCTGGTTCTTCGTGACCTAGCTCCTGAAGGCTTGTTGGATTCGTACACCGACGACCGCAAGCCCAACGTGCAAGGCTGGACGGACCTGTCGCGCGAGATCGGGCTTCCGTGCATCATCATGGACGAGGAGATCGCGGCACAACGTGACGCCGGGTTCAAGGCCGCAGCCGAAGACCCTTCCCTGATGCCGGAGATGACGGTTCCTCCCGGACCCACAGCCTTCTCTCGTCCGGACGACCCGATCGCCGGCATGCCGGCATGTCAGTTCCCCGTGCTGGTAGATGGCCAGCAGGGGTTGGTCGACGACCTGATCGGGACGGGCTTCCAACTGATCGTCGCCGACGAGGCTGCACTCGCGGCGCTGTCGGATGAGCAGCGTCGGTTCCTCCGAGACATCGGCGCGCACGTGATTCATGTCGGCCCGGCAGGTAGCGGCGCACCGGCGGTAGACCTCGATGGTGGATACGCCGACTGGTTCCAGGAGCTGGGGTTGAGCGCGGTCCTTGCACGACCCGACTTCTACCTCTACGGCGGCGCGACAGACGCTGATGACACACCTGCGCTGGTCGCAGCGTTGGCTTCGAGCCTCGGTACGAAGCCGCGCAGTCGGATCGGATCGGTCTGACGGCCATGCCTACTGCTGACCAGCCCGCCTGGCGGGCGGAAGCCGAAGCCCACAAGCGAGCCATGCCGAGGCAGCGCCTGCTCGGCAACGGGATGGACTACGCCGACGTTGCCGAACTCTATGAGCGCGTCGATGCGGGTGAGTCGTGGTCGGACGTCAACGCGCAGCTCGGCGAACGCAACGTCGCACGAGCGGAGGCTGCGTTGCGGGCGGGGCACACCGCGACGGCCCGCAGCTGGTACCTACTCGCATCCGCCTGCTTCCGGGTCGGTCAGGTCCCACTGGCTGACGACGAGCCCAGGAAGCGCGTCATGTACCGGCAGCTGATCAGCGCGTACGGCGCGGCCGGAGCACTGACCGATCCTCCGGTCGAGCGCATCGAGGTTCCCTACCGGCAGGGTGCGCTGTGTGGATGGCTCCATCGACCGGCAGCCGACGAGTCCGTCCCTGTCGTCATCGTTCTGGGTGGCTTCGACGGGTGGCGGGAGGAGTACCACGTCGGCGCCACCTACCTGCTGGAGCGCGGTCTGGCCGTCCTTCTCGTGGATGGACCCGGCCAGGGTGAGACGCGACTCTTCCACGGGATCCACATGGAGCACGGCGTCGAGCACGCGTTCTCTGCGGTGATCGACCACCTGCTGGCGGATGACCGCGTCGCCCCATCGGTGGCGATCTGGGGCAACAGCATGGGCGGCTACCTGGCGGCCCTGACGGCAGCGACCGACCCGCGGATCACGGCTTGCGTGGTGAACGGCGGCACGATCCGGCCAGTCGAGACAGCCGACCGGTACCCGCGGTTCATCGACAAGGTACGACTCCTGCTCGGGATCGACGACCCGGACAAGGCGCGGGAGGTGATGTCGACGTTCGTGCTCGACGGCGAACTCCTGTCCGCTCTTCGTTGCTCCCTTCTGGTCCTGCACGGGACTCCCGATCGCGTCTTCCTCGTCGAGAACGCGCGAGCACTGTTCGGCCACGCAGGCAGCAGCGACAAGACCTGGAACGAGTGGCCCGACGGCGACCACTGCATCTACAACCACTCACACGAGAAGCACACGCTCGTCAGCGACTGGCTAGCTGACCGCCTGAAGGGAGACCGCGCATGACGACACCCGTGCCGACCGGCCCGATCGTGATCCGGAGGGCCACGGTCCTCACCCAGGACGAGGACCTGGGCACCGTGCACGGCGACGTCCTCATCGAGGACGGGAAAATCAGCGCTGTCGGACCCGACCTGGCTGCCGAAGGCGCTACCGAACTCCTTGCGAGCGGCAAGATCATCCTCCCGGGGTTCGTCGACACTCACCGGCACACCTGGCAGGGCGCGATCCGCCAGATCGGCGTCGGCTGGGACTTCCCCACGTACCGACGCCACATCCAGAACACCTGGGGCCCCGCCTTCACGCCCGATGACGTCTACATCGGCAACCTCGTTGGCGCCTACTCAGCATTGGACGCGGGCATCACCACCCTGCGGGACGAATCGCACATCCAGAACAGCCCCCAGCACACGGACAAGGCCGTCGCCGCACTCAAGGACAGCGGCATCCGCGCCATCTTCGCCTACGGCTGGCCGTCTATCGACTCCGACAAGTGGATGCTCCGCGGGGAAGCGACCCATCCCGAGGACATCCGCCGCGTCCGAAGCGAACTGCTTTCGGACGACGACGCGCTCGTGACCCTCGCTGCCATGCTGCGCGGCCCGGAACTGGCTACCCCACAGGTGACGGCCGCCGACGTAGCCCTCGCACGTGAGCTCGGGATCCGGATGAGCATGCACGTCGGCAACGGCCCGTGGGGGCCGATGTTCCGCGGGATCGGCACCCTGGCCGACCTCGGCCTACTTGGTGAGGACATGCTTTTCATCCACTGCTGTACCAGCGACGACGACGAGTTGAAGGCGCTCGCCGACGCCGGCGCTCACGCCTCGGTGTCGGCCGCGATCGAGGCGGTCCTGCCGGGGCTCGGGGCGCCTGCGACCGGTCGGCTCATGAACCACGGCATCCGACCCAGCCTGTCCATCGATACCGAAGCCTCGGTCGCCGGTGACATGTTCAACGTCATGCGCGCCGCTATCGCGGCGCACGGGTTGGGGGTCACGTTGCAACCCGACGTGTACGAACAGCTGCCTTCTGCAACCCCGACTGACCTGCTGGAGTTCGCCACTATCCGCGGCGCGGAAGCCTGCGGTCTCGGCCACAGGATCGGATCCATCACTCCCGGGAAGGACGCGGACCTGATCATCATGGACCTCGAAGCTCCGAACCTGGTGCCAGCCAACGACATCGCTGGGAGCGTCGTGGGCGCCGGCCATGCAGGCAACGTGGAGACCGTGATGGTCGCCGGCCGGATCGTGAAGCATCAGAGCCGTCTCGTGGACGTGAGCCTCAGTGAGGTCCGTGCGCGGGCCGAGAGTTCACGCGACCGCTTGTTCAAGCAACCCGTCGCCGACAGCTAGCGGCACCGCCCGTTTCCAGCAACCGAGAGCTACGCGGCCGCTTCCGTCGCACAGCAGCGATGCGCGGGACGCCCTCCGGGCCGAGTGCACGGCCGTGCTGCCAGCGGTTCCTGATCCAGGCGTGTCCGACGCGAGTCACCGAATCTCCTCACCCGACCCACTAGCCAGAACCGCCGCTTTGGGGCGCTCGGGATGGGCTCAGCCAGTGGGCTCGGCGCTACCTTCCGGCGGATCGGTGACAGTGGAGGAGCGGTGCCCACAAGTGCGTTTCTCGATCGGTTTCTCGGATTTACCGCTGTCCCAGCTGGGGCACAGGGTTGGGCAGGGGGTGGTGCAACGGCCTCTGACCTGCGGTTCTTCCGCTTGCGGAACTGGAGGGTCGCAGGTTCGCGAGAGTTCCCCCGCTACTACGCAACGAGAAGCGCCCCGCGAAACCCCAGGTTCTCCTGGGGTTTCGTGCTGTCTCGGACCCTTTCAGGCGGGCTTCCGGGCCCTGAGGGGCCGAGTTCCTCGCATCGTTCCTCGCATCGAGTGCTCACGCAGACGGGGGCACTGCGGGGGTCGCCCCCCTGCTGCCACCCTCCGCTGACCTGCGGCTTCAGGCCTGCTGCTCGGTGGGCAGGGGTGCACGGGGGTGGGCGGCAAGCAACCGGGCCGTTGCACGGATGGTGCCGCCTCGGGGTCCCAGATCGACGACGACGTGCCACCGCCCAGTTCTTGGGACCCGGATGCGCACGGGGCTTCGGGTGGCCGTTCCGCCGTAGTGCTGGTAGGTCTTGCCGCGTTTTTGAACCGAGAGAGGTTCGTGGTGTCGACGATCCGCACGTTCGCGGCCCGATCGAGCGAAACCTCGATGACGTCGCCGGCCTGCGCGTCGAAGTGCTGCTCGAGGAAGTTCACCGCTTCCCCTTCCGCTTCGGTGCGGCCTGGCTCAGGGCGCTGCCGGCGGCGGTCTTCGAGGGCTTCGAGGTGCGGCCGTCGCGGAGCACCCTGGAGGCGGCTCGGGCGGCTGACGGACTGGTGCGGCGCTGCTTGGGCCGAAGCCGAGGGGCGTGCCCGCCATCGTGAAGCTGAACAGCGGGCCATCGTTGCCGAGCGCTTCGAGATGGATGACCGCGACCCCGTCAACCTTGGAAGACCTCAGCTTCGGGCAAGCTGCTGGGCTCCTGGCCATCCTGCGCGCCGGAGCCTCCGAAGACAACAGCACCATCCTGCCGATGCGGGAGTGGGAGCAGCAGCTTGCTCCGTCACATCCGTTCGGTGTGAAGCTCCTCGAAGAGTTGTGCGGCGTATGGGCGGCAGATCGGCCCGAACTCGCCCGTCGAGGCGTTCGTCTGGGAGGACGACGACCCCGCGCGCTTCTACTTCGAGCGCGTCGAGTGGCGACTGTCCGGGGACGGGCCCCACCACGAACGGGTCCGCGACCTCACCGAGGAACTGCAGCAGCGCTTCCGTGACACCGATTGGCCGCCGGCGTGGACCGCCTCTTGGCGCAGTACTTGGGACCGGCTGATGCGAGAGGAGGCCCTCGCTTACCTCCACGTGTCCCTCGACGAGCATGGGTTGCCGTTCAAGGCCGGGGACAAGACTCACGACGTACTCGACTACGCGCTCAGATCGTTCAGCCTCGGTCAGGCCTACTACTTCATCTGGGGTGCGACACGCGACGGAGGGGCCTACTGGATGGGTGACGACATCCCCAAGCAGCGAGCCGCGAACAGTGTTGTCGGGCGCATCCGATCACGGGCAGAGCGTGCTCTTGCCGATGACTGGGACATCACGCACTACAGGCGCGACCGCCGCTGCACCGTGACTGAGCCTCCCCCGGTAGCGCGGACGGTTGGGGTGTGGGTGACGCCGCGATGGCGACGGACTGGTGCAGGGTCTCGAAGGCGGCCGGGGAGATGGCGCCGATCGAGGTGTGGCGTCGGGTCGGGTTGTACCAGCCCTCGATCCACTCGAAGATCGCGGACGCGAGCTGCTCGCGCGACTCCCAGCTGTGCTGGTCGAGGAGCTCGAGCTGGAGGGTCCCGAAGAACGACTCCATCATCGAGTTGTCGTAGCAGTCACCGACACTGCCCTTCGAGCCGAGCAGGCCTGCCTGCCGCAGCCGCCGCCCGAACGCCCAGGACTTGAACCTTGCCTGCGTCCCGTGGTCCGAATGCAGCACGGTCTGCCCGCCAGGTGGCTGCCGGCGCCACAGCGCCATCTGCAGCGCGTCAGCGGGCAGCTCGGTGCGCAGGTGGTCAGCGATCGACCAGCCCACGATTCGTCGCGAGAACACGTCCGACACGGCGGCGAGGTAGACCTTGCCGGTCCCGGTGGGGTGCTCGGTGATGTCGGTGAGCCAGAGCCGGTCGGGTGCATCGGCAACGAACTGGCGGTTGACCAGGTCGGCTGACGGCACCCCGGCGGGGTCCCGAACGGTGCAGCCGCGGCCGCGGCGGCGGTAGATCCCGCGGATGTTGG